>CAZOBB010000131.1:0-11132 GCA_964577975.1 uncultured Thermodesulfobacteriota bacterium
GATGCGGAAGACCCCATTTCGATACGCTTATACCTTCGATGATGTCTTACTCCTTCCGAAAGAGTCCCATGTCCTCCCCTCGGAAACGGACACCAAGACCCATTTTTCCCGCAATATCGTTCTGAATATCCCTCTATGCAGTGCCGCGATGGATACCGTCACGGAGGCCCGGACGGCCATCGCCATTGCCCGGGAAGGGGGGATAGGAGTCATCCACAAGAACATGAGTATCGAGCAGCAGGCCCTTCAGGTGGATCAGGTGAAGAAGTCGGAAAGCGGGATGATCGTCGATCCCATCACCATGCATCCGGATCAGACTATCGCGGAGGCCCTCGACGTTATGCGGCGGTACCGGATCTCCGGGGTTCCCGTCATTAAAAAGGGAAAGCTTGTGGGAATCCTGACCAACCGGGACCTGAGGTTCGAGACGCGGATGGAGGCGAAGATCTCCACCGTGATGACGAAGAAAAACCTGATTACGGTCCCCGTTGGGACGACACTCGAGGATGCCAAGCGGATCCTCCATAAAAACAGGATAGAAAAGCTCCTGGTGGTGGACGACAAGCGGAACCTCAAGGGGCTGATTACGATCAAAGACATCGAAAAGATGAAGAAGTACCCGAATTCCTGCAAGGATTCGCTGGGTCGCTTGCGCGTGGCGGCCGCCATAGGCGTGGCACCGGGGTGGGAAGAGAGGGCCGCGGCGTTGGTGGAGAAGGGGGTAGACGCCCTGGTTGTGGATACCGCCCACGGACATACGAAAAAGGTCAGGGAAGTGGTCAAGGCCTTGAAATCCCAAAATCTGACGTGTGACATCATCGCGGGGAACGTGGCCACGAAGGAAGGGGCCAAGAGCCTGATAGACGCGGGTGTGGATGCCGTGAAGGTGGGCGTGGGGCCTGGATCCATCTGCACGACGCGGGTTATCGCGGGGATCGGGGTGCCCCAGATCACGGCGATCATGGATACCTATTCCGTCTGCTCCGAGGCGGGGGTTCCCCTCATCGCCGACGGGGGGATCAAGTTTTCCGGTGACATCACCAAGGCATTGGCGGCGGGAGCCGACAGTGTCATGATCGGCAATCTGTTTGCCGGCACGGACGAATCTCCCGGTGAAATCGTCTTGTATCAGGGACGAAGCTACAAGGTTTATCGGGGGATGGGGTCCCTGGAGGCCATGAAGGCGGGAAGCAAGGACAGGTATTTTCAGGAAGCCGTTGAAGTGGAAACGAAGCTTGTTCCCGAGGGGATCGAGGGGCGTGTTCCCTACAAAGGGATGCTTTCCATGGTGATTCAGCAGTTGGTGGGAGGGCTAAAGGCCGGCATGGGGTACGTGGGGGCCAAGACGATCCCGGAATTGAAGGAAAAGGGAGAATTCGTCCAAATTACACAGGCGGGCCTGCGAGAGAGCCATGTCCACGACGTGATCATCACGAAGGAAGCTCCGAATTATCGGTTAGAGTAACGTTACATGAGAAAGCGTTTCTCCCTGTTTTTTCTAGTAGTTTTTACCTGTGTGGAGTTAGTGGCTGTTTTTCCTCTTTTTTCTTATGCCGGTTCAGAGAAAGAGGACCTTTTTCAACTGACCGATGAGTTTCGGCAGGCCTGTCAAGTGGCCCAATTCAATAAAGCCGTTGTAATTTTGAAACAGATTGAAACCTGGAAATTGGACCGTGGGTTGAGAAATGCTCGGTTTTTGTCAGATGCCTTGTTAAGAATGTATGAGAATTCCGCGTTGCGTGAGCAAAACAATAGCCTCCAGCGTTTGATGGTCATAGAAGCGATTGGTCGTTTATCTCCGGACGATTCCACACTTCGATGGCGGATATTTGAGAGTTACTTGATGGCCAGGCCCTTTGATGTTTATCATCTTTTCAAGAAATTAAGAAATGTTTGGAATGCGATAGACAGGGATATAGGTTGGAAAGTTCAACGGTTAGCGGAGATCGTTTTTATAGGGATTTTCGCTTTCTTTATGAGTCTCTTTAGCCTTGCGGTATGCCTCCTCATGAAGTATAGTTCACACATCATATTCTATGTAAAGCGATTCATCAGATTTCCTGTGAATACTTTACTTGCAGTATTGCTGGCACTTATTGTGTTTTTTATACCCTTATATTTAAATTTAGGGTTGGTTTGGTTGCCTCTTTTTTGGATGGTTTTGTTGTGGCTGATTTTGTCACGAAGTGAAAAGGTTGTTGTTTTGTTTTTGATTGGTATTCTGGTGGGGATTGGGGCAGGATCCACATATATCGGAAAAATCTTATCTGCCTGTTCTAACAGAGGCACATATCTTCTCTATTGTGCCAACTATGATTTGTTGGAGCCCACTGCCTTAAAGCGTCTTCAGATAATGGCGAAGATTCCCAAGAAGGACGTGGATGTGCTTTTTACGCTGGGGCTGTTGGCAAAAAGGGAAGGCAACTACAAACGGGCAATCGCATATTATCGTGCGGCCATCCAGGTGGCTCCGAATTTTTCTGAGTGTATGAACAATCTCGGGAATGTTTATCTATTGATGGGACGTGGTTCAAAATGGGCGGTGGAAAAGGCACGGAAATGGTACAAAAAGGCCATAAGCGTTGATCCATCGAGGGCTGAATTTTTTTACAACCTTAGTAGGACTTATCCCCTTCTTCAGGTGGAAGGAATGGAATATATCGTTAGGGCAAGAGACCTGAATCCCGAACTGATCGACCAGTTGACGAGGAGAAAATCTGAAAGTCCAAATCAAAAGCTTGTGGACTGCCTTTTACCCCTTCGAAAATTGTGGCATCGGGCCTTTCTACCGAATAAAATGGAGGCGGCTATCAACTCCCTTTTCACACGCTTTTTTCTGCGAAATCCTTTTGGGAACATCTATATTGTCCCTGCGGTTCTTTTGTTTTTGATCGTTATATTCACGGTTATTCAGAGGAAGGTGGAGTTGGCGATACCTTGCTCCAGATGTGGACAGTTTTTCTTTAGACCCATTCCGATAAGATATAGCCGAACGCTTTGTCATCAGTGTCAGTTTCTCCAGCAGCGTTCTTCTCAGGCAGATCCTGAGTTGGTGAAACAAAAGGAAAAAGAGGTAATGAGGTATCGCCGCAGGAAGAAAATTCTTACCTTCCTAATCGGTTTGATACCAGCGGGTGGAGGGTTTATTTATAGAGGACAGGTAGCGGTGGGAGTCATTGCGACAGTATTGTTCTTTTTATTTCTTAATGTGTATCTTGTATTGGCCCAGATTTTACCCGGGACCCCCGTTTGGTTTTTTGGATATTCCCACGCTTCGATAGGGTGTCTGATTGCAGGTGGAATTGTTTATGTAGGTAGTCTTTGGCCGATGATTCTAACTTTTTTAAGGAAGGATTTTTGATGGGGCTGAGAGGAACGATCGAGGATTTTAAAATATCTGAAATTATTCAGCTTATTGGGCAACAGTCTAAGACGGGTATTCTGACGGTTTGGAAAAGCAATAAAGAAGTTCGGATCTTTTTTGTGAACGGAAACGTGGTACGCGTGGAACCGGACCGCAGTGAGCGCAAAATGCTCATGGGGGAAATGTTGATCACCTCGGGAAAAATAACCCGGGAGCAGTTGGAAAGCGCATTGGAAGAGCAAAAGGGGACGGTTCAATATCTGGGTGAGATTCTTTTGAAACGAAAGCTTGTGACGAAGGAGGATATCCAGAAAATTGTGCATACCCAGATTTATGAGACGATATATGAACTTTTTCAATGGAATGAGGGAATATTTGAGTTTGAGACTCGGGAAAAATCGGAATATCTCAAGATCTTGCCTTCGTTGAGTCCTGAACAGTTGTTATTGAACGTAAGCTGGATGGTGGATGAATGGCAGCTTATAGAGAAGACGATTCCTACCATGAATGTGGTTTTCGAAAAGGTGCCTACCGACAGGAGAATTCTATTGGAGGAAACGGATGAAGACAAGGGATTGACCTACAATCAGAAGATCGTTTACGATCTTGTAGATGGAAAACGCACGGTACAGGAGATTGTTGAAAAGAGTTTGATGGGGAGATTTGACACCTGTAATATTTTGTCAGAGCTTTTGCAACTGGGGTATATCCGGAAAGCAAAGGTCGAAAAGGCTCCAATATATCAAAGGATAGAGCTGCGGAGTTCAAACTTTGTCTTTCACTTGGTATCTATCGTTCTCGTCGCGTTATCGCTTTATTTCGCATATCGGTATGTCGGTGGCGTGTATGCCTACAAGAACCTATACTCGGTTGATCTATCCCTTTCAGAAGAAACGCAAAAAAGAGATGTAGTAATCCCAATGCTTTATGAGAGGGTTTTGCACTATCGTGTCTTAACTCGCAATTTTCCGAATACGCTGAATGACTTGTGGATTGAGGGGCTGTTGAGTGATCGTGAAACCTCTGTTTTTACGGAGCAATATTTTTCCGCGTATCTAAGAGTCTGGAAGGAGAATCCCCCCTTTTAGATTTCTCTGCCCTGTGATACCATTTGCCGGAGAAAGGGGGCGTCATGTCAGAGCCGACGGATAAAATCCTTGTCCTTGACTTCGGGTCTCAGTACACACAGCTTATCGCAAGACGTATAAGGGAAGAGCAAGTCTATTCAGAGATTCAGCCTTACAACTATCCCATCGAGAAAATCATGGCCTTCAACCCAAAAGGGATTGTTTATTCGGGAGGTCCCTCGAGCGTGTACGAGGAGGGGGCGCCTGTCTCATCCGAGAAGCTGTTCGACCTGGGAATTCCCATCCTCGGCATCTGTTACGGGTTGCAGTTGATTGCCATGCAGATGGGAGGGAAGGTTGCCCATTCCGACAGAAGGGAGTACGGGCCGGCGGTCATTAAAATCCTCAAAGAGGACAAACTCTTTTCAGGACTCGAAAACGCCTCCGAGGAAGAAAGAAGGGTCTGGATGAGCCACGGAGACAGGGTGGAGGAACTCCCCGATGGGTTCGAGATCCTCGCGAGGACGGACAATTCCCCCGTGTGTGCCGTTCGACACAAAGAAAAGCCGATCTGGGGCCTGCAATTCCATCCGGAAGTGCATCATACGGTGCGAGGGAAAGAGATCATCAGGAACTTTATTTTCGCGATCTGCGACTGCAAGCCATCCTGGACGATGCAGTCCTTTGTAACGCAATCGGTCACGGCGATAAAAGAAAAAGTTGGGAACGCAAAGGTCATAGGTGCCGTCAGCGGAGGGGTGGATTCAACGGTGATGGCGGCCTTGGTGGGAAGGGCCGTCGGGGACCGTTTCTATCCCATCTTCGTCAACAACGGGGTCCTCCGAAAAAACGAAGCGGAAGAGGTGGTGCATTTGTATCGCGACCGGCTCCACTTGAACCTGATCTATCACGATGCCACCGATCGCTTCCTGAACGCCTTGAAAGGGATAACCGATCCGGAAGAGAAACGGAAGATTATCGGAAGAACCTTTATCGACGTCTTCGTTCACGAGGCGGAAAAGATTGAAGGGGTCGAATACCTGGCCCAGGGGACCCTCTACCCGGACGTGATCGAGAGCGTTTCCTTCAAAGGCCCTTCGGCGACGATCAAGAGCCATCACAACGTTGGGGGACTTCCCGATGTCATGCCGTTGAAGCTGGTCGAGCCCTTACGGGAGCTGTTCAAGGACGAGGTGCGTTTGGTCGGGAAGGTTTTGGGGCTTTCCGATTCGGTCCTAGGTCGGCACCCTTTTCCGGGCCCCGGCCTTGCCATCCGCATGTTGGGTGAAGTGACTCAGGAGAAACTGGAAACCTTGCGGGATGCGGATGCCATCGTGACGGAAGAAATAAGAAAGGCAGGCTGGTACGACAAAATATGGCAGGTTTTTCCCGTTTTGCTTCCCGTCCAGACCGTGGGAGTCATGGGGGATGAAAGAACCTATGAGCAGGTTGTCGTGATTCGGGCGGTCCACAGCGTCGATGGCATGACGGCGGACTGGGTTCGCCTTCCCTATGAGTTGATGGCACGCCTTTCCAACCGGATCATCAACGAGGTCAAAGGCGTGAACCGTGTGGTTTACGATATCAGTTCCAAACCTCCAAGCACCATCGAATGGGAGTAATATGGCGACGATAGAAGGAGACTTCATTCATCTGCACTTGCATAGTCAGTATAGCTTGCTGGATGGAGCGATTCGCTTCCCGCAACTTTTCGACAAGCTTTTATCCAACGGTGTGAACGCTGTGGCCCTGACGGACCACGGAAATATGTTTGGGGCGTATGATTTCTATCGACAGGCAAAGGCCCATGGTGTTCACCCTATCATCGGCTGCGAGGTATACGTGGCTCCCGAAAGCCGATTCAAAAAGTTGAAGGATTCCCGTCGGGATACATCCAATCACCTTGTCCTCCTTGCCAAGAACAACGCGGGTTACCGAAATCTCAGCCGCCTTGTTTCTTTGGCCTACCTCGAAGGCTTCTATTACAAACCGAGGATAGATCATGAACTCTTGGAAAGATACCATGAGGGACTCATCGCCCTTTCTGCTTGTCTAAAAGGAGTGATTCCGTCCCTCATCCTGGAAGGAAGATTGGATGAGGCCCGTGAACAGATCCGAATCTATCAGAATCTTTTTGGAAAGGGGAATTTTTATCTCGAGATTCAGAGCAACGGCATCGAAGAGCAGAAAAAAGTCAACGATGTATTGAAGGAACTGGCGCGTGACGAGGGCGTGCCGCTCGTGGCGACCAACGATTGCCATTATTTGGAGCGTCAGGACGCCCAGGCCCACGAGGTTTTGTTGTGCCTTCAAACGGGTAAGACCCTAAACGATACAGGGCGCATGAAGTTCCAGACGGATGAATTTTTCGTCAAAACACCTGGCGAAATGTCCAAACAATTTCAGGACGTTCCGGAGGCAATCGAGAATACACTTGAGATTGCCAAAAAGTGTGACGTGGATCTTTCGTTCCAAGGGTACCATTTTCCCAAGTATGAGTTGCCGGAAGGAGAAGATCACGACTCATATCTGGAGAAGAAAGCACGGGAAGGGCTCGATGCCTATTTTCGGAGGATGCGGGAACAGGGAAACAAGATCGACGAACAACGATACCGCGAGCGTCTTTCCTACGAGCTGGATACGATAAAGGAGATGGGCTTTTCCGACTACTTCTTGATCGTAAGCGACTTCATCGGCTACGCGAAGGCGAATCAGATCCCGGTAGGGCCTGGGCGGGGATCGGCCGCGGGGAGCCTCGTTTCCTTCGCCTTGGGCATCACGGAGATTGATCCCATTCCTTACAATCTCATGTTCGAACGGTTTCTCGCTCCGGGTCGCGTGAGCATGCCGGATATCGACTGCGATTTCTCCGAAGAGAAGCGGGATCGCGTCATTCAGTATGTGGGGGACAAGTATGGCCACGATCGGGTCGCCCAGATTATCACCTTCTCGTCCATGAACGCGAAAGGGGTGGTTCGCGATGTGGGGCGGGTGTTGGGAATGCCTTACGGAGAGGTGGACAACGTGGCCAAGGCGATACCCTCGACCCCCAAAATTACGCTCGACGAGGCGATTCGCCTGTCTCCAAAACTTCAGGAGATGATCGAAAACAGTCCGAAAGTAAATCGCCTCATCAAGATTGCCAAAACCTTGGAGGGATTGTACCGGCACAACTCGACCCATGCGGCGGGGGTGGTCATCTCGAATAAACCTTTGATGGAACTTTTACCCGTTTACGCGGGCCCCCATGGAGAAATATTGACGCAGTACGACATGGGGTGTGTGGAATCGGTTGGGCTTGTTAAATTCGACTTTTTAGGCCTCTCTACCCTATCGGTGATCGAGCGAGCCGTGTCGCTCGTCAAGGCAACCCAAAATCCTGACTTCGATCTAAGGGAGATCGATCTTCAAGATAAAAAGACTTTTGAACTCCTACGGAAAGGAAACGTCTCCGGCATCTTCCAGCTTGAAAGTTCCACCGGTATGAGGGATCTGCTGGTTCGGATGAAACCGCGGGCCTTTGAAGATTTGATCGACCTGTTGGCGCTCTATCGTCCCGGTCCCCTCGAGAGCGGCATGGTCAACGACTATATCAAGCGGCGGAACAACAAGAAGCTGATTACCTACGACATCCCTGAACTGGAGGAGATCCTGGGAGACTCCTACGGCGTCATCCTGTATCAGGAACAGGTCATGCAGATCGCCATGAAACTGGCGGGTTTCTCTCCCTCCGACGCGGATAGGCTCCGCAAGGCCATGGGGAAGAAGAAGGCCGACGAGATGGCCAAGCTGAGGGAGAAATTCGTCGAAGGCGCCGTGGAGAGGGGAATTCCCAAGAAAAAGGCGGAGAACCTCTACGATCAGATGGCCCAGTTCGCCAAGTATGGTTTCAACAAATCTCACAGTACGGCGTATGCGCTGATCGCGTATCAAACAGCCTATCTCAAGGCCCATTTTCCCAAGGAATTCATGGCGGCGCTCATGAGCGTGGAAATGCTGAAAAGTACGGAAAAATTGGCCCGGTATATTGAAGAGTGCAAAGGAATGGGGGTAGAAGTCCTTCCCCCCGATGTCAACAAGAGTGACCTCGAGTTCATCGTGAAGGAAGGTAAAATACGTTTTGGATTGGCCGGCATCAAGAATGTGGGACGAGGTGCCGCCCAGCTCATCGTTCAAGAGCGGAAGGAAAGGGGACCTTACCGTTCGTTTATCGATTTTTGTACCCGACTGGATTTGCGGAAGGTCAACAAGCGTGTATTGGAAAACCTCATCAAATGTGGTGCCTTCGATACGTTTGGGATCCCTAGGGCAAGGCTTTTTGAGGCTTTGGATGAGGTTCTTTCTATCGCGCAAACCGCCCAGAAACAGCAGAAGAGCCAGCAAAAGTCCCTCTTTTCCTTAGGTGGAGACGCTGGAGAAGGGTTAGAGGTTACCTTTACCTATCCCGAGGTGGAAGAATGGCCCCAAGGCAAAAGGCTTCTTTACGAGAAGGAACTCCTTGGAATCTTCCTTTCCGGTCACCCCTTGAGCGCTTTTGAGGAAAAGATCAAATCCATCGGAGTTGTTCCTATCAGGGAATTACCAAACGAATCGAGCAGGAAAGCGGTTAAAATTGCTGGGATTGTGGCCCACGCGAAAGAGATTACCACGAAGAAGAACAAGGAGCGAATGGCCTTTGTTACGGTGGAAGACCAAACGGGACAGGTCGAGGTCGTTGTTTTTCCTTCCGTTTACAAAGATGTGGAGTTCTATTTGCTTCCGGATGAGCCCGTTCTGGTCGAGGGGACGTTGGACAAAAGTGGAGAAATGATCAAGATCAAGGCCTCTTCCGTCATTCCTTTGGAAGAAGCCCGGGTGAAGAAGACCTATCACATCTTTCTTCCCACGAAGGCCATGGATCCCAAAAATCTCTTCGAATTTCGCTCGCTCCTTGATGACAAATGTTTATCCACGGCCCATTGCCCCTTGATGCTTCACGTGCTGGATGACACCGTGGGAGAAGAGGCGGTCATCTCCCTTTCAAACGAGTATACCTTGCCCGATGGCGAGGCAAACTTTCTTGAGGAAAGGGTAAGGGAACTGTTTGGAGAAGAGGCCAGGGTCGAGATTTAACTCCACGCAACGGCATGTAAGAAAATGGGGATCTGAAAGATGAATTACGACTACTCGGGTGTTTTGGCAGAAGCCATCGGGAAAGAGCAGGGGCTTTCCCCGGAGCAAATCTTTTCTTTTCAATCTCGCGTAGACGAGGCCCATCGGCGCCTGATGGATCGGAGGGTGTCGGGAGAGATCGGTTTTATGGACCTGCCTGAAAAGGAAGTTGAGGCGCGAGGCATTATTGAGATGGCGAAAGAGAAGCGGAAGGGAATGGACGCCTGTCTCGTGCTCGGAATCGGGGGATCTTCCCTCGGGGGAAAGGCGCTGAGAGACGCCCTCAAGACCCCTTTGTACAACGAAATGCCCCCGGAAAAACGAAACGGGCTGCCGCGCCTCTACTTCGCCGAGAACATCGACCCCGAATCCTTTTCGGAGCTGTTAGAGATCTTGATGCCCCATCGAACCCTCGTGATCGTCATCAGTAAGTCGGGGGGGACGGCGGAGACCATGAGCCAGTTTCTCATTGCCGTGGACTGGCTGAAGAAGGCCCTTGGGAACGGTTACAACAGCCACGTCGTGGCGATCACGGATCCGGAGAAGGGGGCCCTTCGAGACATCGCGAGGGAGGAAGGTTTTGAGACCCTTCCGATTCCTCCCAACGTGGGGGGGCGTTTCTCCGTCCTGACCCCTGTGGGGCTGTTCCCCGCGGCGGTGATAGGAATCGATATCGTGTCTTTGCTTAAGGGAGCTCGAGACATGGGGAAACGGTGCGCCTCTCCGGACCTGAAAGAGAATCCCGCTTACCTCAACGCGGTAATCCACTACCTGTTTGACGTGGAGAAAAAAAAGCCCCTGTCCGTCCTCATGCCTTACGCCGACAGCCTCCTTTCCCTGGCCGACTGGTATCGGCAGCTCTACGCGGAGAGCCTGGGAAAACGTTTCAACACCGAGGGGGAAGAGGTGTTCTGCGGACCGACGCCGATCCGCGCCCTGGGCGCCACCGATCAGCATTCCCAGTTACAGCTCTACATGGAGGGCCCCTTCGACAAGGTCATCACCTTCATCAAGGTGGGGCGGTACAGAAGAGACGTGGCCATTCCCTATCCTCTGGCCTACGAAACCCCTCTGAACTATCTTCCCGGCCATTCCCTCGGACAGCTCATCGGCTTCGAACAGTTCGCCACGAGCCGTGCCCTGAGGCACAACCAACGTCCCACCATTGTCCTTGGGGTCGAGGAAGTCAGCGAATACACCCTCGGGCAGCTCTTCTATTTCTACGAGCTCCAGGTGGCCTTCCAGGGACAGCTCTACGGCGTTGATCCCTTCGACCAGCCCGGCGTGGAACTGGGCAAAAAACTCACCTACGGCCTGATGGGAAGAGAGGGATACGAGAAATACGCCGAAGATCTCGGCGAATAGAGAAAAAGATCCGGTAGAAGGAAATTGGGGAGCGGCTTTGAAGTCGCTCCCCTGTTGTCGTTTATTCGAAACTCACCGAAATTTCCACGGGGCCCTTTGGATCGAGGCCCGTGTAACGGGCGCGGATGGTTTTGCCCGGCTTGGCCGGCATGAGCTTCGTGATGGTGCCCAGGGAGAGCAGGTCG
>CAZOBB010000132.1:0-14477 GCA_964577975.1 uncultured Thermodesulfobacteriota bacterium
CGCAGAAGGGCTGTATAAAATGCCGGAGATTCTCCGAGAGGTGCATCCGGGAAATTTGACGATTTACAAGGGACAGGTAACGGGACCTGTCAGTATGGGTCTGACTGTCACGGATGAAAGCAGAAAGGCAATTATCTATAATGAAATGGCAGAAGATGTTGTTGTTAAAATGGTGAAACTGAAGGCGGCATGGCAGGAAGCCCGTATGCGGGAAACAGTCCAGGCTGACAGGTATCTCATGTTTTTTGATGAACCCTATATGGTTTCATTTGGTTCTGCTTATCTGAATATGGACAGAGAACAGGTTATCGGATACCTGGATGAGTGTTTTGAGGGAGTGACCTGCATGACAGGTGTTCACTGCTGCGGCAATACCGACTGGTCCGTCATCCTGGATACCACGGTGGACGTGGTCAACTTCGACGCCTACGAATTCGGGGTGGGCTTGACGCTCTACGACACCCATCTGAGGAAATTTCTCGACCGGGGCGGGATCCTGGCCTGGGGGATCGTGCCCACGAGCGAGGCCGTCAAGAAAGAGGATTACAAGTCCTTGACGGTTCGCCTGGAGGATCTATTAAAGAGGCTTGAAGAGAAAGGTTTCGACAAAAAGGAAGTGCTTCGCCAGTCCATGATTACCCCGAGCTGCGGTACGGGATCCTTGACCGTCGATCTGGCGGAGGAGATATTTACCAAGACGGTGGAGGTCTCGAAGCACCTCCAGGATCTGTATTTCTAGCCTCTTTCGGGAGAGGGGGGTAGATCTTTCACCCGCTTCCGGCCGAGGCGGACCGCTTTGACAGCCCGTCAAGATACCTGGTATGTATCAGTTAAGGAGGATTCGTATGGAAAACCGCTTGAAAGTCCTTTTCGTTGATGGGGCCTCATCCTTCTACCGGGTCAGCCGCTTCAAGCTGGGGGAGTTTTTCGGCCCCGTGGACCTGGGCCTGTTCCTCGCCGGCAAGTACAACAGCCTGAACGTCGGCACGGGGGTGCTGGCGGGGTCCATCTTCCCGGGTTCCAACCGCCTCATCTTCACGGGATTTTCCCCTTGCTGGGGAGGGTTTTTCATCTCCTCCATGGGCGGGGCCGGCCTGGTCTTCGACAACCTGGGGATCAACATGCTTTCCATCGTCGGCAAGGCCCCGACCCCGTCCGTCCTCTATCTCAACCGGAAGTACGGAGAGGAAATCGAGGTGGAGGTGGCCCCCGTCGATGTCCGGAAGGTCTGGAACGAGGGGCGGGGCGGCATCTACTCCCTGATGGACCACGTCTTTGCCATGTTCGGGGACCGATACGAAACGGACCCGAGGATCCTCGTCACGGGCCCCGCGGCGGCGGCCACGGATATCGGAGCCATCTGTTCGGCGCCGATCCAGAAGGGGACACTCACGCCCGTGGACACGTGGGCGGGGCGGGGCGGCCTCGGCTCGAAGCTCTTCCGGGATCACGGGATCGTCGCCGTCATCTACGGCGGAACCTTCATCGACGAAGACTTCCGTGACCGGCGGGTGGCCGACCAGTGGTTCGTGGAGAAATACCACATGAAGCTGTCCGCCAAGGACATGGAGGCGACGAAAAAGTATCGTTTCGATCCGAAATTCGATACCGGCGGGACGTTCGGCGTGAACTTCGCCACCCTGGGCGGACGGATGTTCTCCTTCAACTACCAGAGCATCTACATGGACGAAAGCGAACGCCTCGAGATCCACGAGAAGTTTGTCCTGAATCACTATCTCAAGCAGTTCAACGAGGAGACCATCAAGCCCAAGAACCAGAAGACCTGCGGAGAACCGTGCATCGCCCTCTGCAAGAAGATGCACGGGATCTACAAGAAGGACTACGAGCCCTATCAGACCATGGGACCCCTGTCCGGGATCTTCGACCAGCGGGCCGCCGAGAAACTGAACCACCACGCCGACAGGTACGGCTTCGACGCCATCTCCGTGGGCGGTGTCCTTGCCTGGCTGATGGAGTGCCTGTCCAAGGGATATGTGAAACCGGACGAGGTGGGGGTGAAAAAGGCCCCGGTTTTTTCCGTGGAGGATTTCGACGTGGTGGCCTCCTCCATGCACAACGCCGGGGTGGGGGTAGCCCTTCTGGATTCCATCATCGCCCGCCGCGGCCTCCTCGATCTGAGCGAGGGGGCGCGTCAGCTCGCCCGGCGCCTGTCGCGGGAGAGGGGGAGGGAGATCATCGACGCCTTCGTCTTTACCGCCTTCGCGCGGAGAGGCTGGATGGTTCCCAACCAGTACTGGACCCCCGGGGTGCTCGCCCCCATGGTGATCATGGGCAAGTATTACATGTATTACGGGCAGGACTTCTATCCCCCACGGGAGCTGGGGAGGAAATGCGCGGAGCGGTTGATGGGAGAGTTGATCCTGGACAACCTGGGCGTCTGCCGGTTCCACCGGAGCTGGGCGGAGGAGATGATGCCGGAGATCATGGATTCCCTCTACGGATTGAAGAGGGAATATCTGGAGAACAACCGCATCACGGCGAGCCGGATCAACAGCCGGAACTCCTCCGTCTTCTGGGAATCGCAGCGGAACATCGACCTTGTCACCTCGTTTCTGGAGAGGAAACACCTCCTGGAGGGAAACAACGATCCCGAGCTTGTCCGGTGGATAGAGTTCTTCAAGAAGGACAGGATCGAGGCGGCCATCGCTTTCTGGTACGAGATGCACAAGGGGATTCAAGAGAGGTTGAGAGAGTTTTAACCTCAACATGAAAGGAGGCAGTCATGTCACAAAAGAAGATCTTGATGTTCGTGGGAGATTTCGTGGAAGACTACGAGGCCATGGTGCCCTTCCAGATGCTCACGATGGCGGGGTATCAGGTGGACGCCGTGTGTCCCGACAAGAAGGCGGGGGACACGGTCAAGACCGCCATCCACGACTTCGAGGGGGACCAGACCTACACGGAAAAGGTGGGGCATAACTTCATGATCACCGCCGATTTCGACAGCGTGAGCGTGGACGACTATGCCGGCCTGGTCATCCCCGGCGGACGGGCCCCGGAATACCTGCGCCTGACCCCCCGGGTCCTCGACATCACCCGGGAGTTCTTCCAGGCGAACAAGCCGGTGGCGGCCATCTGCCACGGCCCCCAGATCCTCGCGGCGGCCGGGGTCTTGAAGGGACGGGAATGTTGCGCCTACCCCGCGGTCGGGCCCGACATCGAAAGCGCGGGCGGAAAGTGGATCCCCAACAACGAGACCTTCTCCAACGCCCACGTGGACGGCAATCTCGTCAGCGCCCCCGCCTGGCCGGCCCACCCGGAGTGGATTCGGAAATTCCTTGAGGCCTTAGGCGCGAAAATCGAGGTGTAACGAACTCGCCGGTAACGGGGATCCCGGGACAGGACGGCGTTACAGGAATTCTTCCAACCCGAACGTACGCATCGTTTCAACCGTTGGTGCGCCTGTCTCGGGATCCCATCCCATCCCCTTGTAATAGGATTTCTGCAGCGTCTCCCAGGAAGCTTCCATCTTCTTTCCGGCGGCGGGACCGTCTTTGGGAACGGAACCGTAGCGGGGGGAGGGACGCTCCAGGGAAGGGGTCAACCCGCATTGGATGTTGTACCACCGCATGAGGTGGACGAAACGTTTTCCCGTGAAGGTCGCTTTCTTGACGTCGATTTCCCAGCCGGTCAAGGCCGAAAGGGCCGTGCAGACCTCTTCCGGGGCCTCGTTGGTACAGAAACGGCAGGTGCCGATGGCGTCTTCGAACTGACGCCAACCGTTTATCCGGGCCAGGATCTCCACGATGGTTTCCGCATGGAAGAAGTCGTTCAGAGGCGGTGCGAGGACGCGCGGGTAGCGGCTTCCGAAGGAGGCCTCGATCGTTCCCGTATTGGAAAAGCACGTGTCTAACAGCTCAATCCAGCGGGCCCGGTGGTCGTGCCCCCGGGGGGAACCGCCCTTGAGGGTGTAGACGCCGAGGGACGCGGCCCTTTCACCCCCTTGCTCGGAAGCCTCTTTGACTCCCTGGGAGAGGAGGTTTCCCATGTCTCCCCGACGGTGGGCGATGGCGCCGATGAGACGCGCGATCCCTTCCGTGTCCCCCCAGCCCTTCGGGAGTTCTTCGGAAGGGCCGAAAAGGCCCCGCTCCAGACATTCGAGCGCCCAGGAAATGGTCCATCCCGTTTCCGTGGCGTTGAGGCCGAGATCGTCCGTCAGGTGAGACAGGTAGATTACCTCGGAAGGTTCGAAGACGCCCAGGTTCGACCCCAGGGTCGCCAGGCATTCATATTCGGGTTCTTCCACCTCCTTCCCTTGCAAAGGGCCGTGTTCCATTTTGATCCAGGCGTTGTGCGCGATGGGGCAGCGATGGCATGTTTTCGGCCGGTGGGAGAAGTGGGTACGGATATACGTGCCGTCTAGCCGCTCAATCCCTTCCGCTTCGTTCGTTTGATAGTTTTTTACGGGAAGTTCCCCTTTTTTATAGGCGGGGATGACGAGGCCGGCCGTCCCGTAGTCGTGAAGAAGCCCGTTGAGATAATTTCTGGCCCTCTCTTTGACGGTCCTGACGGCGGCTTTCCATTTCTGCGGGTATTTGGGGGAGAATCTTCTGTCCCCCTTGACGACGGCGATGGCCTTAACGCGTTTGCTCCCCAGGACCGCGCCGATCCCGTTGTGGGCGGCCACATGCCCCTCGTCTCCCACAACGGAGGCGAAGCGGACGGAGTTTTCGCCGGCCGGCCCGATGCAGTAGACGCTGGCTTCTCGGGGGGAGCAGCCCAGCTCCTCGAGAATGGCGCGTTCCGTGGCGAAGGTGCCTTTTCCCCATAGATGAGCCGCGGGACGGATTTTTACGCTTCCGTCTTTGATGAGGATGTAGACGGGCTCCCCGGAGACTCCCTCCAGGATTACGCCGTCGAACCCCGCGGTCTTCAGGGTCGCGCCCAGGTAGCCGTTGGCCTGGGCGGAACCTGTAAAGCGGGTCATGGGACTTTTCGTCACCCAGCAGCTCGTCCCCGATCCGGGCAGAGAGGTTCCGGCAAGGGGGCCGGTAAAGAGGTAGACGTTGTTCTGCGGGGAGAACGGATCGGCGTCGGGAGGGATTTCCTTGGCGAGAAAGTACATGGCGAGCCCTACGCCGCCGATAAAACGACTTAAAAGGTTCTCGTCGAGGGCTTCCAGCGTCCAACTTCTGCGAGGGAGGTTGATACGGGCGAGGACTCCCGTGTATCCCTCAATAAAACGATCCGCCGCCATTGGTCCACTCCAGAAGAGTTTTCTTTATCGTTTCCTCCGGGGCATCGCGCCCCGTCCAGAACTTGAAAGAATCTGCGCCTTGGGCGATGAGCCATTCCGTCCCCGGAATTGTCGTGCAGCCGAGCTCTTCTGCGGCACGCAGAAAGCGCGTTTGTACCGGCGAATAGACGGCATCCATGACGACGAGATCCCCGCGGAGCAGCGAAATCGGAATGGGAGTTGCCGATACGTCCGGGGACATGCCGACGGGGGTGCAATTGATGACGGCGACCGTGTCCCGGGAGATGGAAAGCGTTTCGAGCGGGTAAAAGGGGCAGCCAAGATCTTCGCTGAGTTCGACGGCCAGGTGAATGTCGCCTTTCCGGTTGAAGACGACGGGCCTGGCCCCGATGGACTTGAGCGCGATGGTGACGGCCCGGGCGGCGCCGCCGGCGCCTATGATCGCGACGGGTTTGCCCTCCCATTGAAACCCTCTCCTTCGGAAAAGCCGTATCAGGCCGCTGACGTCGGTATTCGTTCCGATGAGGCGGTTTTCCTTTCTCATGACGGTGTTGACGGCACCCGCAAGCCTGGCCGTTTCCGTGATTTCGTCCAGGAAAGGGAGAACCTCGTGTTTCCACGGAATGGTTATGTTGACGCCCTCGATGTGGAGCCCCCTGATCCCTTCCATCGCCCCGGAGAGATCCGTTACATCGAAAACGACGTAGACGGCGTTGATTCCGAGTTCCCGGAAAGCCGTGTTTTGAATCAAGGGGCTCAGGCTGTGGGCCA
The DNA here is from genome assembly GCA_964577975.1 of uncultured Thermodesulfobacteriota bacterium. Taxonomy (GTDB): domain Bacteria; phylum Desulfobacterota; class S145-22; order S145-22; family S145-22; genus JAOZMY01. Next base: position 5,990 of record CAZOBB010000132.1, read on the forward strand.
CCGGGTGGCCCACCAGCCCGTAAACCTTTGTTTCTCCGTCGATCTTCATCAGTATTGATAGATGTCGAGAATATCCCAGTATCCGTCTGTCGGAACGGGAATATCCCGGTCCATCAGGACGTCGAGAAGCGTCGGCTCCCCGGCGGCAAAGGCTGCTTCCAGGGCCTCTCGGAGCTCTTCCGGCTGTTCGATTCGCCGTGCCCGGATCCCGAACGAACGGGCGATGCCGGCAAAATCTGGGCTGTATTCCTGTCCCGTTGTGACATCGCGGAACTGGGTGCCGAAGTCGCGGCCGTAGGCGGTATGCTGAAGGCCATAGATGGTGCCGAAGGCCTTGTTGTTCATGACGATCCACGTGATGGGAATGTTCTGCTCCTTGGCGGTGGCAAGTACCCCGAGAACGGAACTCATAGCCCCGTCGCCGATCAGGGCCACGACCGTCCGATCCGGGGCTCCTATCTTTGCGCCAACTGCCGCGCAGGGGCCGAATCCCATGGTCGCCAACCCGCTGGGGGGAAAATGGGTTCCCGGAACAAGGATGGGGAATTGCTGTCCGAGGCCGTTTTTGTTCCACCCCACGTCGGTGACCACGATGCCGTTTTCGGGTAAAAGCTCGCGGACTTCCGAAAGGATGCGGGCGGGGTGGATGGGAACCCGATTGGATTTTCCTTCCTTTCTGACGGTTTCCCACCAATCCTGACGTTCCTTGACGAGGGCGGACACCCTGGTGTCGTCTTTCCAGTCCCTGGGCGATATCCGCTCGGAGAGGGCGGTGTGGAGTTCTGATATCACGGATTTCGCGTCTCCCACGATCGCGACCTCCGTGGGATACGTCTTGCCGATCTCGGAGGGGTCGATATCGACGTGGATGAGCTTCGTCGGGGGGATGGCGAAGGTGTATTCGGGGATCCAAGAGGAACTGTCGGCTTCCGCGAAACGGGTTCCCACGGCGAGAAGGACATCGGCCTTCCGGGCCACCTCATTGGATAGTCGGGTGCCCCAGAAACCGGTCATGCCCATGGAGAGGGGATGATCCTCGCGGATCGCGCCCTTTCCCATGAGGGAAGTGACGACGGGAATGCCGAAGGTCTCCGCCAGCCGGGTAAGCTCCCCGGCGGCCTCCGAGAGGATAACGCCGCCGCCCGCGTAGATCGCGGGGGCCTTCGCCTTTGAGAGAAGCTCCGCGGCCTTCTGAATCTGATGGAGATCCCCGCGGTCTCTCGATATGGGAAAGACCCGCTTCTTTATGGAATCGTCGATGGAGATTTCCGCCTTGCGGGACAAGAGATCCATGGGGATATCGATCAGAACGGGACCGGGACGGCCGGACAGGGCGGTGTTGAACGCGCGGGCGACGATATCCGGGAGGGCCTCGACGCTGTGGACCCGCCAGGCCCGTTTGACGAAGGGCTTGTAGATCTCGAACTGGGTGGCGTCTCCGTGCATCTTGATCTCTTGGTGGGCATCATGGCCGAAATGCTGTGTGGGAATGTCCCCGGCGATGACGACGACGGCCGATGAGTCCAGAGCGGCGTTGGCAACCCCGGTAACTGCGTTCGTCAACCCGGGGCCGAGGTGTGTCATCAAGACGCCGGGCCTGTGCGTTGCCCGGAAATAGCCGTCGGCGGCATGGGCCGCGAATTGCTCGTGACGGAACGTGAGATAGTGGATGGATGAATCGGCCATGGCGTCCATGAACGCAATGACGGTGTGTCCGCACAGGCCGAAGACCGTATCGACCCCGAGGGCGTCGAGACATTTAACGAGAATTTGTCCTCCGCTGTATTTCTTCATCAAGTCTCCCCCTTGATTGTTTGGAATTTTGGTTTCTAACGGGTCGGCATATCTCCCGGAGGGGCGTAGGCCCACAGGAGCCACAAAGGTTCCTCGCCATTGTTGAAATGGACATGGACCACGCCGTCGGGGATAAAGATGAAGTCGTTTGCCTTGAAGGGGGTCTCTTTGTCGTGGGTGACGTCGATGGCAATTCCCGTTCCTTTGATGACATAGTTGAATTCCTCGGAGCCCGGGTGGGAGTGGGGGGCGCACCGCTCACCGGGTTCGAAGATGGTCAAACCCACCACCAGCCGCTCGGAGTTGATGAGTTCCTTGTCGATGACGCGGAACACCTTCCTCCGCAGCCCCTCTTCTTCCAGCCCCAGCCAGAAATGCTTCCCTTCCCTGAACGGGTTGATAACCTTTACTTCTTGCATAGTGACCTCCTTTGAACCAGCCGCTGAACGGCTTATTTATTTTTCCTGGACGAGTCGGACCGCGGCCTGAAGACCCAGCAAATAACTGTTCAAACCAAACCCGCTGATCTGCCCCCTCGCCAGAGGGGCGATGAGGGATTGGTGACGAAAGGCCTCCCGGGCGTGGATGTTGGAGAGATGCACTTCCACGATGGGCACTTTGAGGATGGCCAGGGCATCGTGGATGGCATAGCTGTAGTGCGACCAGGCCCCCGCGTTGATGACGACGGCGTCGACACCGGTGGTATGCGCCTCGTGAATCTTCTCCACGAAGGTTCCCTCGTGGTTGCTCTGAAAGGTTTCGATCTCCACGTCCAGGGATGCCGCCAGTTTTTCGAGTTCCTGGTTGATTTGATCCAGTGTCACGGTTCCGTATTGCGTGGGATCGCGCATTCCGAACATATTGAGATTTACGCCGTGCAGGATTAAGATTTTCATGTCGTTTCTCCTTTCTTGGATTACCGGGCCAGAAACCCCCCGTCGACGATGAGGCATTGACCGGTGACGAAAGAGGCCGCCTCGGAGCATAACCAGACCACAGCCTCTGCAATCTCCGAAGGTGCAGCCAGCCGCCCCATCGGATGGGAGGCGATGAGTTCCCTTTCCCTTTCGGTTTGGGTTTCGAGTCTCAAAAGCGGGGTTCGCGTTGCCCCCGGGCAGACGGCATTGACACGGATCCCTTTCGTGGCGTATTCCAGGGCGGCGGTTCTCGTCAATCCCAGGATGCCGTGCTTGCTTGCCACGTAGGCCGCAGCCGAGGGCGCGCCGACGAAAGACCACGTGGAAGCGGTGTTGACGATGGCGCCTTTGACCTCGTGTTCGAGCATAACTCGAATCTCATGTTTCATGCAGAGCCAAACCCCCTTGAGGTTGATACTAAGCACCGTTTCCCATTCCTCTTCTTCCAGATCGGTGAGCGGTTTCCTCTCCCCCGGAATACCCGCGTTGTTGTGGGCGGCATGGAGGGCCCCGTAGGTCTTGATGATCTCGCTCACCGCGTCTGCGACTTCATCTTCTTTCGAGACGTCGGCGGGCAGGAAACAGGCGGTTCCCCCCCCTTCACGGATGTCTCTCGCCGTGGCCGACCCCCTTTCTCCCGATTTATCCAGGATGGCGACCGCCATTCCCCGCCGGGCAAAGGCGAAGGCGCTTGCCTCTCCGATTCCGGAACCGCCACCGGTGACCAGTGCGACCTTGTGTGAAGGGCTCGTCATTTCAAACCTTCACCCCCTTTCTTCTTAAACGCGATCGTGCATTTGTTCCACAGGGGTGTCTGCCCTATGATCATGGCCAGGATCAGCAACGTCAACACAAGGGAGATGGGATTCCTGAAGAGATCCAGGAAGAAGATCGCGGGTTGGTTACGGACCGACATCATGGCCCGGCGGTAGGACAGGTCCATGAGCGGCCCCAGGATCATGCCTAAGACGATGGGTCCCATCTCGATGCCGTAGGTTCTCAGGACGTATCCGGCGATCCCCAGTCCCAGCATCCACCAGACCTCCATCAGGTTGTTGTGGATGGAGTAGGTCCCGACAACCGAGAGGACGACGATGACGGGGATGAGAATACCCTTGGGAAGTTCCACCATCTTCGTGAAGATGCGGATTCCCGTCAGGCCGAAGATCAAAAGAAAGATGTTGGCCAAGACGAGGGAACCCACGATGAACCAGAAGAGATGCGGGGTTTCGATCATCAGCATGGGCCCCGGCTTCAATCCGTGAATGTAGAGGGCGCCGATGATGACGGCGGTGACGGCGTCCCCGGGAATCCCCAGGGTCAACATGGGGATGTAGGCCCCTCCGATGGCCGCGTTGTTTGCCGATTCGGGGGCCACCAGTCCCTCGTAGGCCCCTTCTCCGAAGGGGCGGGAGGGGTTCTTGACGGACCGTTTGGCGTAGCCGTAGGTGAGGAGGGCGGCGATATCGCCGCCTGTTCCGGGCAACGACCCGATGAAAACGCCGACGACGGAGGACTTTATGGCCAGAGGCAGGTTCTTCACCACCCATCTCCAGGGGGGGATGATCTTGTCCACCCGCTGTTTGACGGGTTTCAGGTTGATATTGCGGATTTGGGAGAGGGCCTCTGAGACCCCGAACAGGCCGATCATGGCGACCACGTAATGGATTCCCCCCATGAGCTGGACGTTTCCGAAGGTAAACCGCCCCTGGCCGGTTAAGGGATCCATGCCTACGAGACCGAGGATGACGCCGAGGGCCCCGGCGAAGATCCCCTTGAAGAGGGATTTGCCCGACAGGCTTCCCACGAGCAATATTCCCATGATGGCCAGGAGCATATAGTCCCTCGGGGCGAACTTGAGGGAGAACTTCGACAAGAGGGGACCGCCCACGGAAAGGAAGATGACTCCGATGAATCCTCCCACGACGGAAACGACCGTGGTCAGCCCGATGGCGATGCCCGCCTCCCCTTTTTTGGCCAACGGAAAACCGTCGAATGCCGTGGCGATGGCGGCCGGGGCCCCGGGGATGTTCAGGAGAATGGCCGACCGAGAGCCGCCATAGACCCCCCCGCAGTAGATGCCCACCATCAGGGCGAGGGCTTCGTTGACACCCCATGAAAAGGTGAATGAAATCAGGAGGGAAACGGCCATCGTGACGGAGAGCCCGGGAATGGCCCCCACGTAGATTCCGGCGAATGTGCCGGCGGCGATGAGCAATAAGAGCTTTATGTGAAGCAGCGGCATGAGAAAATAGGAAAGATGGTGGATACCTTCCACGGAAATCTCCTATGGTAACAAGACGAGAAAAACGTAACGAAACAAGAGGTAGATGATAAACACGTTGAGCAGTGAAACCCATGTGGCCTTCACGAGACCCGCTCCCTTGAGAAAGACGATGGAGCCCCAGAGAAAGAGCAGGGTGCTGAAGATAAATCCGATGCTTCCCAAAAGGTATCCATACAAAACCATGAGGAAAGTAAAACCCACCATCGTAAGGGAAAAGAGATCCTTCGCGGCCGTGAAGAGTTCCTCTTTCCTGGTTTCGAAGGAAGGGCTTTTTTTATGGAGGCTTTCCCGGAGGGCCATGACACAGGAGAAGATCATGACAACTCCCACGAACATTGGGAAAGCCCCGGGAGAGGAAAGGGAGGAAAACCCGGAGATCTTTATGGACAGCGCGAGGATGACGACACTGAGCAGCAGAAGAAGAGTGAGAAAAAGTGTCTCGCCGGGCTTCCTGGTATCGGGTTTCCCTTCCATTCTTCCTTTCCCCTGATCTTGATTACGGTTTGGGAATGCCCAGTTTGTCAGGTGAGGTTTTCGCCCCGCCGGCCTCGTAGATCATCCAGCACGACACGGACTGCCAGTGTTTGAGGAATTTATCCGCTTCTTTCCCGGACAGACCCATGGGAACGGCTCCGAAATCTTTCAGGAATTTCTGGAACTTGGGGTCGTCGAATCCTTTCTTGAAGGCCGCGACGAGTTTTTTGCGGGCCTCCTCGGGAATACCTTTCTTGGCCCAGACACCGTAGAAGGGTCCCCAGGGGAGATATTTCTTGTATTCGGGATAGATACTCGTGATGGTGGGAACGCCTTCCAGGCCGGGAATGGGCTTGTCGGACACTACGGCCAGGGCCTTCAGGCGCTTCGCACGGAGGTGTTCGCGCGCGGCGGTGACACCCACGGAGCTGAAATCCACGTGCCCCCCTTCCATGGCGGTGATGGCCGGCCCTTCTCCGCCGAAAGGAATGGGATTAAATGTGACGCCGTTGACCGTTTTGAGCAGGGCGCCTACCACGTAGGGGAGGCCGCCGGGTCCCGTGGACCCCATGTTGATCTTGCCGGGGCGTTTCTTGGCGTCTTCGATGAGGTCCTTGAGGCTCTTCCAAGGGGTATTCACGTTCGCCACGATGACGGCGACGCCCCGGGCCAGGACATTGATCGGCACGAAGTCCTTGTAGTCGAGTTTGGAAATACCGAGCAGCCGGTAAAGTTGCGGGTTTTCCGCGCCGTACAGCAACGTGTATCCGTCGGCCTTTTGATTGTAGACCCACTGCGTGGCGATGGCCCCCGTCGCGCCCGGCTTGTTCTGAAGGATGATCTTTTTTCCAAGGTAGGGCTCGACAAGCGGCGTGATAGAGCGCGCCACGTTGTCTGTCGCGCCGCCGGCACCCCACATGATGATTCCCGTAAGGTCTTTCTGAGGAAAGCCGCCTGCGGAGGCAAGGCCGCTTGTCCCCATCCCGATGCATATCGCTGCGATGATTATGACGTATTTAAAGTGTTTGATCTTCATTTTGTCCCCCTAAAGTTGAATTGACGCTTCTGTGAGTTCATCACCCACTGCCCGAAAATCAATTAAAATTTCCTTTTAAGCGATCACCCCCTTTCGCTTATAGTCTCTTATCGTCTCGTCTCCGTAGCCAAGATTCCTCATGATTTCGTCGGTGTGTTCGCCGAGTGTGGGTGGGGCATTCAGGGGTTCCTGGGAGATGGCGCTGAATTTGGGGGCCAGGCCGCAGACGGTGATGTCACCGAGATCTTCATCCCGGATCTTCTTGAGCAGGCCCCTGTGGAGGATCTGGGGTTGATGGAGGGCCTTTTCCAAGGTATTGACTGTCCCGGAAGGGATGCCCCGCGCGTTTAGGATGGCTTCCCATTCCTCCGCCGTCTTCTCCTTGAGGCGTTCATTCAGGATCTTTGAGAGCTCGTGCCTGTTCTTCTTACGGGTGTCTCGTTCGGCGAATCTCGGATCCGTTACGAGTTCTTCCAGGTCGAGAATCCTGCACAGCTCCTGCCATTGTTCATCCTTGTTGGCGGAGATGTTCAACAGGCCGTCCTTCGCCTGGAAGGCCCCGGAGGGGGCGGCCGTGAAATTTTCATTTCCCATGCGGACGGGTTTCTGGCCGGCAATGAGATAATTGGACAAGACCCATCCCATCATGGGAAGGATGGAATCCAAAAGGGCCACGTCGATCATCTGCCCCTTTCCCGTGGTGCTTCGAAAATAGAGGGCACCGAGAATGGCCATGACGGCCGTGAGGCCACCAACGGTGTCTGTGATGGGGGCCCCGACCCTCAAAGGGCCGCTTTCGGGGGTTCCGGTGATATCCATCAGGCCGCTCTTGCCCTGGATGATCTGGTCGTAGGCGGGATTTTTGGCCAGGGGGCCGTTGCGGCCGAAACCGGAAATGCCACAGTAAATGATGTCTTCCTTTATCTCTCTCAGGACTTCGTAGCCGAGACCCAGCTTGTCCATGACGTCGGGACGGAAATTTTCAAGGACAACATCGGCGTTTTTCACCAGTTTCTTGAAGATTTCCTTGCCTTCAGGCATCTTCAAGTTGATGCCGATGCTTTTCTTGTTCGCATTCTGGGCGAGGAAGGATGTCCCCATCGCCTTGTTGTTGAGCTCGGGGGACGCCCCGAGTTTTCTTGCCAGATCTCCGCCTTTGGGATGCTCGATCTTGATGGTCTCGGCCCCCAGGAGAGCCAGGAGGTAGCCGGCGAACGGACCGGCCAGAACATTGGTGACGTCCAGTACGGTAACCCCGGTTAGGATATTCATGGTTCAGCTTCCTTTCTTGGCGGGTATGGGTTGCATGGCGGGTCTCGCCTTGGATTCGACTTGCCCCTCCGTCCAGAATTTCCCTGCGTATCCCAGGAGAGAGGAAAGTTTCTCCGCGTGACGCCATAAGATGCCCAGGAGGTCCTGAAACCTCTCCTCGGAAAAACGGGAGGCCGGCCCGGAGAGGCTGAGAGAACCGTACAAACGCTCTCTTTCCCCCCAGATGGGAACGGCGATGGCGGCCGCCGACAGGTCTCGTTCCCCGGAACTCGAGGCGAAGCCGGCTTTGCGAATCCCTTCGAGTTCCCTTTTCAAGACCTCCATGTCCGTAATGGTCTTGGAGGTCAAGGGGTTCAGCGGCATAGATTCCAGGGATCTCAGCACGGAAGGGTCCTGGCAGAAGGCGAGGAGCAATTTCCCGCTTGCCCCGGTATAGATGGGGAGCCTTTGTCCGGGTTCCACGGAGTCCCGTATGTGCTGAGGGCTTTGGACCCTGCAGAGGCAGAGACGGTTCAGCCCGTCCCGGACATAGACGGCGGCGGTTTCACCACTTTCATCGGCGATCTCCTCCAGGATCGGTTTGGAGAGATGTACCAGGTCGAGGGAATGGTAGTAGATTTCTCCCAGGATGAAGACTTGGGGGCCAAGGGTGATCAGGTTCCCATCCTTGCGGAGGTATCCCCATTTTTCGAGGGTTTTCACGAGCCT
>CAZOBB010000133.1:0-3976 GCA_964577975.1 uncultured Thermodesulfobacteriota bacterium
CATCCTCTTTCAGTAAGAGCCTCACGCTGCTCCATACTAGCCGATGAAAAGCTAGTTATAACGGTCTCCCCCTTCTGAATCTTCTCAAACCACTCCTCATGCGGCCGCTCCCCGGCCGGAAAAGTCACCCTTTCAGGGAGATGTCCATACGAAGGATCCACTGTCCATATCGCTTGTCTCTCCACGACTATATTCCCCTCTTTATCCTTCCGGGGACAACTGATAACAACCCGACTGACATTTGCTGCCTTCCCTAATATTCCAAGAAACTCACCGGCCGTGTTCTCCCAACGTTCAGACATCAACAAGAGGCTTGAGATCTGGCTTACAGCTTCCAGAATACTATCTTTCTGGGCAAGGGCCCTCTCCCACTGTCTCTTTATGCTAATATCCTCTACCATCCAGATATACCCTTTACTGGGATCCCCTGGATCGAGGGCACGCCCCGTCATCTTTCCCCACCTAAGGGTTCCACCTTTCACTATAAGAGGCACCTCAAGCTGAACGGTTTCACCTTGGATAAGTTTAGGATAAACCTCCCTGCCAAACGCCTCATAAGCTTCCTTCGTGGGATAGATAAAAGACGTATCACGACCGACCAGCTCTTCAGGATCCGCCCCATACAACTGAGCCATGGCAGAATTCAATCGCACCACCTTTCTATCCTTCACATAGGCGATTCCCACAGGAGCATTTTCTACAATGAGATTCAATTCCAAAAGGGTCTGCTCAAGCTTTTGCTCCAGTTCAATTTTATCCGTTATATCTTCCTTGACGGCAATATAATGGGTGATTTCCCCGGATTCATCCTTGAGAGGAGTAATACTCGCCTTCTCCCAAAACAAGGTTCCATCCTTCTTTCGGTTAAGAAACGTCCCCTTCCATACCTTTCCAGAACTGATCGTCTCCCATAACTTTTTGTAAAATTCTTCAGATTGGAGGCCCGATTTCAATATCCTCGGATTCTTACCAAGGGCCTCTTCCTTCGTATATCCCGTTTCTCTCGTAAAAAATGGGTTCACATAGATGATTGTTCCGTCCCGATCCGTGATGACAATGGTATTGGCAACTTGTTCGATAGCCTTGGAAAGCCTTCGGTTTTCTTCTCTTGTCCTGACAATTTCCGTAAGATCAGTAATGAAGGCAAAACGGAAATCGTTTCCATCACCTTGACCCTTCACCAAGTTCGAACTAATATGGACCAATCGCTTCTCCCCCCTCCGAGTTCGGAGCTCCACCTCAAAGGAACAATGGGATTTATATTTTTCCACAGCCTGCTGCTTCATAATTTTCATGTTCTCTTCATCGACAAAATCAAAAGGGGTTTTCTTAATAATCTGTTCCCTCGGAAAATCTAGCATGGTACAAAGCGCATCATTCACTTCGAGAATCGCAAAATTCTCAGGATCGACAACCCAAAACCCCTCCGAAGCTGCCGCGATGATTGCCTGGTAACGTGAAAGTAAACGAGAAAACTCTGCATGCTCCTCCTGAAGCTTTTCGGTGGCGTCCAAAAGCTTTTCACTGCTTTGAACCTTTGCGATAAATAGAATTCCCATCCCAAGAACAGCAAAAAAGAGAATCGCAAGAATTGTGTATATAGGGTGCATGATGTTTTTAAACAAAGAAAACATAGCCTTGTCGGCTATGGCATGAAAGAGATAAACATTTTCACCATTGATAGGAGCTAAATGCAGAAATACTTTCTCACCCGAGGTCTCTTTCGAAAGTTCTATCGTCCCTTTCAATTTCAAACGTGACCACGTTCCCTCTGGAAATCCCAGAACGTGGATTGCATTTATCGGAAATTGCCTCGTGGAAACCAACTTTTGCTTTAAAGAGGGCATCAAGTGAGCTAGAGTATATAGTTTACCGTCGGATCCGATAACAATTCCATCTGGAGTTGCCAAACCACAAAACTGTTCATACCCTTTTCCAGAAAGTTTTCGCCCTTGATTGAGAAAACCCTCAGAAAACACCTTCCACGATAGTTTCAATACGACAACACCGATTGGTCTTTTTAACTCCACAATGCGCTGGGAAAAATAAAATCCAAGTTTCCCTGATGTCACCCCAACAGCGGGATAAAAACTTGTCCCTTTACTCAATGCTTCCTTAAAATAGGGACGAAATCCATAATTGTGACCCACAAAATCGGGATTGCTAGAAAGTACACAATTACCTTTAAGATCCATAAGATAGGCAGCCAAAACCTTCGCCGAAGAAGCCACCGTTTTCAACTGCGTGATCGCCGTTTCACGGACAAGCATGGGAGCCGAATCACCTCTTTTGAGAACCTCTCTAATTGAATAAGCTACAGAAAGTACCTCTGTATAGCCCCGTAAGACCTCAAATTTGGCCCCTACACTGTTTGCCTCCACAGAAACAAGATTGACGTAATAGCGTTCATTCTGTTTCTCAATCATGACAAACGTCCATCTTGCTATTCCGATCTCAAACAAAAAAAACAAGACAAGAAAGACAATGGTCCAAAAGTAATAATTCTTTTTCTTCATTGGCCTTGTTCCCTTAAACATCTTTTAAGTGTCCCTCTATCCCCTTGTTAATCCATTTATTCATTCTTCAATCACTTCTCACACAACGCGCTACCCTCACTCTCTCCCTTAAGCGACATCAAAATTCCATATCCCTTTGATTAACAACTCATAACAAATCCCTACTTCTAAAAAAAACCATCGGATCTCAACAACTATAGAGGTTTTTTAACATTTTCAAATATATAATAAAAATTTCTATCACTGTATCTTGTAATTTAACTGAAATTCACACTTTTTCAAGGGCAAACAGAAAACAGAATCGGGTATTTCCTGGAACATCATCAAATTCTTTTCATCACAGGCCTGAAAGGATCATCTCATCCATTAAAACTCATAATTGATCCACACCCTCATAAAACACTTCTGACCCTCCTCGTACCCGAATCCTCACTTTCCGTCATCCATTTATAATAAAAGAATCCACGATTCCCAGCTATAACGATCAACAAACTATGAAATACTAAAAACACCCTGTTTTCATTGTATTTATAACATTTCAACTTACCGGCCCAGTTAGTATGGACACACAAATCAATGGGATTCCAGATCAAACGTCACTCTGACTTTAAAAACCTCTTTTGCTGGCAGATGAACGATTTCTTCAATTCCCGTACTGTCTGAGATTCTTTTTAACTCACCTTCTACGTCATCCCATGATGGTAAAGTCATAGTAAACCATATATTGTAGTATGCCTTACGTTCGTAGTTGTGGGTTACGGCCGGGAGACGATTGACGACGGAAACAAATTCTTCAATCCTCTCTTCCGGCACCCGGGCCGCGCATAGGGTACTGACCCATCCGAGGCTCCGTGGATCGATAACCGCGCCGATTCTCCGTATGATACCCTCATCTTTCAAAGAACGAAGACGCGTGATGACCTCCTCCTCGGAAAGGCCCAGACGTTTCCCAATCTCCCGAAATGGATGGGAAACCACGGGGAACTCTTTCTGAATGGTGTTCAAAAGCCTGCGATCACGTTCATCCATGACGGTTTTTTTACACCTCCGACGCCTGCCGGCCCCGTGTCGGCTCGTAGATACAATAGGGCTCCTCCGCCAAGTAATCCCCCGTGGCCTCGTAGGCCCGGGCGCGGCACCCGCCGCAGACCCTTCGGTATTCGCAGATCCCGCATTTTCCCTTGTATTTGTCCTCGTCCCTGAGATCGAGGAAGACCTTGGAGGTCCGCCATATCTCCGAAAACGGCGTTTCGCGGACATTGCCGCAATCCAGTTCCAGGTACCCGCAGGGCTGCACCTGCCCCAGGTGGGAGATAAAGCAGAAGGCGCTCCCCCCCAGACATCCCTTGGTCACCGCGTCGAGCCCGAAGGTCTCGAAGGTGACGGGCTTTCCTTCTTTTTTGGCCCGCTGACGGATGATACGGTGATAGTGCGGGGCGCAGGTGGCCTTGAACTCGATG
>CAZOBB010000134.1:0-18173 GCA_964577975.1 uncultured Thermodesulfobacteriota bacterium
AGCGATATTAAACACCATTCGTTGAGGGTTGTCAAGTGAAAAAAAGAACATAAATCCCCGGATTGCTTGACAAGCCATCAAGGGGTTGTTAGAGAACCCCTCGGAAAGATGGGAAAAACAATGAAAGAAACGGTGCTTGTCTTGGGGGGATGCCGTAGCGGAAAAAGCCGGTACGCCCTGACCCTTGCCTCCCGTTACAGAAAAAAGGCGTTCATCGCTACGGCCATTCCTTTCGACGAGGAAATGCGCCAGCGCATTCACGCCCACAAACGGGAACGTCGGGATGAGTTTATCACCTACGAAGAACCCCACGCCATTGGAGAGGCCATTCGTTCCCTTCCCTCCGACATCGAGGTAGCGGTCGTCGATTGTTTAACCGTTTGGCTTGGTAATCTGTGGGTCAAAAAGGGAACAATCGACCTCGACACGGAGGAGGTCAAGGACTTTCTGACCCTCCTGGCTTCGCCTCCTTGTCCTCTCATCATCGTGTCCAACGAAATCGGGTTGGGAGTCGTTCCTCCCGATCCGGAGACACGCCGTTTCCGAGACGTGGCAGGGGGTGTTAATCAACGCGTGGCGGCCCTCGCCCGTCGTGTCTTCTTCATGGTCGGTGGTATCCCCCTGAGGGTAAAAGGGTAGAGGGAAAAACAAACTCCATGACACTCTGCGCCTTGCTGCTGATCTTCGCCGTCCTTATCGACAGATGGCTGGGAGATCCCCCCTATTCGTACCATCCCGTCAGACTCCTCGGCCTGGCCATTCAGGGTTCCGAAAAGCTGCTTAGAAGACTTCCCCTCCCAGATTTTTGGGCCGGTACCCTTTTAACGGCGGGGATTCTCATTCTAGGGTGCGGAATTGTCGTGAGTATAGCTGTCCTTCTCTCTTTCTTCCCCCCTCTTCAATGGCTTTTCGCTCTCTACATCATCTACAGCAGCATCGCCCTTGAAGATCTCAGACGCCACGTTCGTGCCGTGGTTATCGCCTTAGAAGAGCAAAATCTTGAAAAAAGCCGTTTCCTTTTGCAAAAAATCGTCGGGAGAAACACAAACGTCCTCGACGCCGACGGGATCGCGCGCGCGGCCATCGAAACGACGGCGGAAGGCTTTGTCGATGGATTTTTCGCCCCGATCTTCTGGTACACTCTCAGTTGTATGTTGGGATCCCACCTTTTCGACGCCCCCCTCATGGCGGGGCTTGCCGGAGTTTTCGGTTATCGTATCATCAACACCCTCGATTCCATGATCGGTTACAAGAGTGAAACGTATCTTTTCTTCGGTCGGGCGGCCGCGAAGTTGGACGATATTATCAATTTTCTTCCCGCCCGCCTCAGCATCCTACCCCTTTTTCTTGGAGCATGGCTTAGAGGCGACGACGCGGCAAAAGGGCTCGAACACGTTGAAAAGTTTCGTCTCCACGCCGCCTCCCCAAACGCGGGTCACCCTGAAAGCTTCTACGCCGGGGTTCTTCACATACGGTTGGGAGGACCGGTCGTCTATCCCTTCGGAACGGCAGACAAACCCTTCATCGGGGAGGGCTCCCTCTCTCCCACGCCCGACATGATTCGCCACGCCCTTCGGCTTACGTCTCTCAGCGGCTATCTCGCAACGGGGGTGATGGCATTCCTCTTGGTAGCGTTTCCTTCCCTTTATAAGATTCTCTTGAATCTCGAGTTGTGATATAAGGATCCCCATGAAACATGCGTATTCCTTTTCAGGGTATTCCGCATAGGGGCAGGCGGCGACACAACCATGCAAATAAAGATTTTAGATAAATATTTCTTCATCGAAACCCTTCCTCCCTACGGAATCGGACTGATCGCTTTTACCTTCTTGCTTTTCATGGGGCGGATCTTCCACCTGATGAAGCTCGTCGTGTACGAGGGAACCCCTCTCATCTTCGTCCTTCGGTTTCTCATGTATCTGATTCCCTCCTTTCTCATTTTTACCATTCCCATCGGCCTTCTCCTTGCCATTCTCGTGTCCCTCGGGCGGCTATCGTCCGATTCGGAGATCATCGCTCTGAAGAGTTCCGGAGTGAGCCTCATCCAGATCATGCGTCCCTACGCCTTTTTGGGACTCATTTCCTTTCTCATCGTGAACGTGGTCATGTTGAAAGGCCTCCCTTGGGGAACCCAAAAAATCAGAAACCTCATCATCCAGATGGTTCAGGAAACTTCCTACTTTCAGGTACAGGAACGCGCCTTTACCCAGGTGGGAAAGCATCTCCTCTTCTACGTGGAAAGTTACGATCCCATGACGCAAAAACTCAAAAACATCTTCATCCAAGACAGTCGGAACCCAAAGCGTGAAATAACGATCGTGGCTCCCGAGGGTCAAATCCTCAAGGACATCAAAAGCCACATTATGGTCGTTCGCCTTCTGAATGGCAATATCCACCAGATGTTCTCTCTCAAGGAATCCTACCAGAAACTTCATTTCACTTCCTACGATTTCCGTGTCGATCTCGCGAAAAAGCTCAGCGGGAGGGGCATCATGCGCGTCAAATCGCGGGATCTCTCCGTCAGCGCGTTGAAAGAAAGAATCCGTAAACGGCGAAAACTCGGTAAAAGCACGTCTCGAGAGGAGACGGAGCTTCAGAAAAAATTCGCCCTTCCCTTCACCTGCCTCATCTTTACCCTCATTGGTGTACCGCTGGGCATTCAACCCAAACGGTCTAAACGCTCCGCCGGACTTCTGCTTTGCCTCATGGTAGTGGTCATCTACTATGGACTTATCATCTTCTTCGACGTGCTGGGAGAAAGCCAGACCCTCCCACCCTTCTGGGCCGCGTGGCTTCCCAACATCATCGTAACGCTCATAGGACTGTACCTTTTCAAAATCAACTACAAGGAACAAACCCCCCTCCTCTTCGAATACCTCGGATCCTACTGGTTTAATTTCAAGAACTGGTTACAGGAGAGGGGAAAATGATCAAAATCCTCGATCGGTACATCGGTGGCGAATTTCTAAGATACTTCCTCTACATTTCCTCCGTCTTCGTCATCTTTTTCGTCATCGCCCACTTCTTCGATCACGCCGACACCTTCGTCAAACACCACGCTTCCCCTCTCCTCGTCCTTGCTTACTATGCCCTTTCGTTACCCGCCTATTTCTACCAGATCGCCCTCTTCGCCATCCTTTTCGCCACCCTCGTCACCTACACCATCTTCTCGAAAAACCAAGAGATCATGGCAATGCGGGTCCACGGGATTAATTTGTGGACGACGGTGCGTTCCGTCCTCCTCATCGCCACCATCCTTAGCGCGCTCATCTTCATCGACGGAGAGATTCTCGTCCCCGTAACCCAAAAGAAATCCTTTTACCTCTATAACACAAGGATCAAAAAGGAGAAAAAAACCGAGATATTCTTCGGGGAAAAGAAATGGCTCCGTTGGGGAAACAAGATATACAACTTCCGGAAGGTAAACCCCTCCGGTACGTCCATCGAAGGGATTACCATCTTTATCATGGACCCCAGCTTTCATGTCTCTCAACGCATCGACGCCTTGAGGGCCGATCAAGAATCCCCCACGTCTTGGCTTCTCACGAACGTGATCTGGCGAACGTTTGAAAAAGGAAAACCCATCGTAACGTTCAAATACCCCAAACGGATATTCAAATTTCCTCAACTATCGAAGGTTTCAAAAGAGGCAGAAAAACAGACGAAACAGATGAGTTTCGCGAGATTAAAAGAATTCATCGAAAAGAACAAAGACACGACGAACAAAAATGTCTTGAACCGATACTACGTGGATCTCCATTCCAAGATCGCCTACCCCTTCGGCGCCATCATCATGGTTCTGGTTGCCATCCCCTTCGCCCTCAAGATGGGAAGACAAGGGGGCATCAGCGTCAGCGTCGGGTTTGCCATCGGTATCGGAATCGTGTACATCATCCTCAATTCGCTTTTCAACTCCCTCGGCTACGCGGGCTTTCTCACGGGTTTTCTGGCCGCGTGGTCGGTCAACATCATCTTTCTGCTGGGAGGAATCCTCGCCTACCTCAGTCTCCCCCAATAAGAAAGGAGTAAAATGTCGTACCTTCATACCATCTGTTACGGAGATACGGACGCCGGAGGCGTAGTTTACTTTGCCACTTACCTACGCCTCTGCGAAGAAGCATGGCTCCATTTCCTCAAGCAAAGGGGATGGGACCTCTCGGCCATGCATACATCGGGAATGTATCTAACCGTGAAAAGGGTTGAGGCCGATTACCTCACGCCCGCCCGTTTTGGCGAGAAGATAGAAATCGTGACGCGCATCCACGAGCTCTCGCGGGCTAGCTTTTGGTTTCGACACGTCCTTAGAAACCCGGGCGACTCTACCCTATATGCGACCGTCCGCAATCAGATGGTAGCGGTTGACACATCAGGGAAACTCCGGCGGCTCCCCCTTGCCCTCAAAGAAATTCTCATGCAAGATATGGAAAAAAGCTTTGAAAAGAGATAAAAGGATGTTTCATAGCGGTCATCACACACCGCAAGGATGATGAAGAAGAAGGAGAGAACGAAGAACCGTGGAAAAACAAGAGTTATACACAGTCATTATCGGAACAGGCTCCTACATCCCCCAGAAAATCGTTAAGAATTCTGACTTCCTCAACCACAATTTCTATGATGTGGACGGTGCGAGGATCGACAAGACCCCACAAGAGATCGTGGAGAAGTTCGAGGAGATCACGGGGATAAAAGAGAGAAGATACGTCACAGATGACCTTTTAACCTCCGATATCTCCTTTTTCGCGGCGCAAAAGGCCCTGGAAGACGCCCGAATCGATCCTGAAAGCCTCGATTACATCATCTGCGCCCACAACTT
This sequence comes from uncultured Thermodesulfobacteriota bacterium, assembly GCA_964577975.1. Lineage (GTDB taxonomy): Bacteria > Desulfobacterota > S145-22 > S145-22 > S145-22 > JAOZMY01. The sequence goes on from CAZOBB010000134.1 coordinate 4,814, forward strand.
CGGCGACGTGCGCCCAAAAACCCGCCGGCTCGATCTTGTCCCAAGTCTCGCCGCTCGAGTCAAAAACAAGCTCGAGATAAAAAACCCGAAAACCGTCGCTTACGATCTCCCCTTCGGATGCCCCGGATGGCTGGAAGGACTGATCCATGCGGACTGCTTCATCAAGGCGGGTGTTGCAAAACGGGTGATGGTCATTGGCGGAGAGATCCTTTCGCGCGTAAGCGACCCCCATGATCGGGACACGATGATCTTCTCCGACGGGGCGGGAGCCACCATTCTGGAAGGACAAGAAACTCAAGGAAAGAAAGGGATCATTTCCCATTCCACCCGTTCCGACACCATCCGTCATTGCCATCTCCTCGTGATGGGGAATTCGAACAATCCCGAGTACCCAAAAGACATCCTTTTTCTAAAGATGCAAGGGCATCAACTCTACAAATACGCCCTCAAGGCCGTGCCTACCCTCATCAAGGAGAGCATCGACAAGGCGGGATTGACTATCCACGATATAGACTGTGTTCTCCTCCACCAAGCCAACGAAAAGATGGATATCGAAATATTGAAACGCCTCCTCCGCCTCTACGGTATTCGGAAACCGGACGCCAACTATATCCAGAAGATCCTGCCCATGAGTATTGCCTGGCTGGGGAACAGCTCCGTCGCCACCATACCCACTCTTATCGATCTCGTCTTGAAAAACAAAATGGAAGAATACGCCCTCACCGACGGAGATGTGGCCATTTTCGCCTCCGTGGGAGCCGGAATGAACGCCAACTCTATCGTTTACAGATTCTGATCTTCGCGCGCCCCCTACACCGTGCGGATGATATCCGGATAACGCTCCGAGAAAGGAGCGAGGAGTTCGTATCCATAAGCCGCCCGTAAGAGCGTCCGTTCTCCAAACAGGTTTCCGATAAACTGTATTCCCACGGGGAGCTGGCGTTTCGTCCATCCACACGGAACGGATATTCCCGGCAACCCCGCCAAATTGACCGAGATCGTAAAAATATCTGACAGGTACATTTGCAAGGGATCGTCCGCCTTTTCGCCAACTTTGAAGGCGGGGGTAGGGGTAGTGGGTGTCACGATAACATCACACTTCTCAAAAGCGGCCTTGAAATCATCTCGGATAAGGGTGCGAACCTGCTGGGCCTTACGATAATACGCCTCATAATACCCCGCCGATAAGACATAGGTGCCCAGCATGATTCGTCGCTTCACCTCGGTGCCAAACCCCTCAGAACGGGTTTCCTCGTACATCTTCCGAAGAGTCGTGGCCGACGGATCCCGGTATCCATACCGAACTCCATCGTAACGCGCCAGGTTAGAGCTCGCCTCCGCCGTCGCGATGATATAATACGTCGCGACCGCGTAGTCGGTGTGAGGAAGTGAAATCTCCACCATCTGCGCGCCGGCCTCTTCCATGGCCTTCAGGGCCTCCTGGACACGCACCTCCACCTCGGCATCCATTCCCTCAATGAAGTATTCCTTCGGGATCCCAATCCGCAAACCCCGAAGCCCTTCCTCCAATCCCTCCGTGTAGTCGGGGGTTTCACGAGGCACCGAGGTGGAATCCTTCGGATCATGTCCTGCAATCACCGTGAGAAGGGCCGCTGCGTCCCAGACGGAACGCGTCATGGGCCCAATCTGATCCAGAGAGGAAGCAAAGGCGATCAGACCAAACCGGGACACACGGCCATAGGTGGGTTTCAATCCAACAATGCCGCAGAGGGCCGCCGGCTGACGAATCGATCCTCCCGTGTCCGTCCCGAGGGATGCCGCGCACATTCCCCCCGCTACCGCTGCCGCCGACCCCCCGCTCGACCCTCCTGGAATCCTGTCGAGATCCCAGGGATTCCGGGTCACTTGAAATCTCGAGTTCTCCGTCGAAGACCCCATGGCAAACTCGTCCATGTTGAGCTTACCCAAGAAAACGACGCGTTCCTTTCGTAGCTTCTCAATCACGGTCGCCGAATACGGGGGAATGTAATTCTTCAAAATTTTTGAGCCACACGTGGTCGGCACCCCCTCGATACACAACACGTCTTTAATCCCCAAGGGAATTCCCGTTAAGCGAGAGGCTTCCCCTTTCTCTATCGCGGCGTCCGCCGCTTCCGCGTCTTTGAGAGCCGCGTCCGCGTTCACGTGAAGATACGCCTTGATCCGATCGTCCAATTGCTCGATTCTTTGAAGATACTCCCGTGTGATTTCGACTGAACTAACCTTCCTCTCCCGCAAGGCTTTCGAGAGATCCCGAATCGTGTGATAGGTCGGTACGGCCATGAATCCTCCTTATGTCGATGAAACCCCTTCGGAAATGGGGGGAACCTTGAAAAAAGACTCCACCCTGGCCGGGGAATTTTTCAAAATCTTCTCCCTCTCTTTGAAGGGGCGCAAGACATCTTCTCTGAAGGCGTTCGTGACCTCCAAGGTATGAGAGGTCGGTTCGACACCTTTGGTGTCGAGCGCGTCTAGTTTCTCCACATATCCCAAGATGGCGTTTAAGTCTTTGATAAGGCGCTGCGCTTCCTCGTCCGTCAAAGACAAGCGCGCCAACGCCGCAATATGCCCAACTTCTTTTCTCCCGATCGCCATGACGTTACCCCTTCTTCCAGAGTATTTGTGTCGTTCCTATCACAGAGGGAGGAAAAGGGTCAATAGACACAAAAAAGTATCTCTCTAGCCCTCAATCTCCGCCAATGCCTTGATGATGTCCCACCGCGTCACGATACCCACGATCCTCCCCCTGTCCACGACGGGGATGCGATTGATGTCATTTTCCACCATGAGGGCGGCGGCGGTATCGACGGGTGTGGAAGGAAAACAGGTAATAATCTCTTTGGTCATGATTTCCCGGATGGGCGTGGCGAATTTCACCTCCAAAACCTCCGAGGATTCCTTGCAAATTTCCTCAGGAGGAGGGAGGAAACTATAGATGTCACGATAGGTTATCATCCCCACGGGCCGCTTCTTCTCCGCCACCGGCATCCCTGATATCTTGAAAAGCTTCAATTTGTTGAGAATGGTGGAAAGGGCCTCGTCGGGGTGACACGTGATAACGGAACGATTCATGATCTCGTGAACTTTCATACGGCACCTCCGAAAAAACTGCGATTAATCTGATCCTGCAACAACTCGACGGCATGGAGCGATTTCCTCAACAGCTCCTGCCCTTCCTGATCCAAAAGAGAAGGGTCGATGGCGTTCGTGGAAGGAAGCCCCCGGGCGAACCGATGCAGTTGATACAAAGCCCGGAATACCATCAAATGGTAATACGCCTCTTTCAGTCCCGTCACGACCTTCGTATCCAGCAAGGCGTGCCTTTCCAGAAGGGAAAGCCGTTTCAGGGTATGCGTCTCCCCCATCAGGCGATTTTTCACACAGAGGACGCGCACGAGAATCGTTAACGGCGACCAACCGTTCAGCTTCAAATCCAACGTTCCCTTGTCGGGGCCGGTCTTTTTGACCTTCAGCCGCTTGAACATCCCAAGCGCCACCGGCATCAGGATGGCGGAATGGGCAATCTGATTGAGAATATCCGCGTTCTTCGGCAGATACGCATGAAGCAGCTCCATAAACTTATTCGAAAGCTCTTCATCGCCCGCCACGTAACGGCAGTCCATCAGGATATTCATATCGAGGATGGAAAGCTCTCCCGCACCGTATTTCACCTTTCCGATGAGACGGCGTTCCCATCGTGAAAGCGTCCCTCGCCATTTATCGTAGGACGGCATGATATGCCCTTTACACCGTTGAATGCCAACGCGGTCGAGAAGGTCCTCCATTTTCTTACAAAAGACGGCGAAATATCTTCCCGTAAGATCGATCCTATCCGCGTCCGCCAGCGTCTCGCCTTGATCGAAACGGAGCAAACGGACAAGAAGGGATTCCGGGAGACGCTCCCGCAACTCTTTCTGGCTCTCCTCCGTGGCCTCATACACCAGCAGGTTATCTTGATCCGTCGCGAACATTTGCTCGCCGCGCCCGTCGCTTCCCAACGCCATCCAAGCGTATCGAGCGGGGATAGGGCCAAAACCCTCCTGCACCATCGCCTGCTCCGCCATATCCAACAGCCCTTCGGTCAAACACCTCCGATAAGCGGTCAAGGCACTCTGCAGTTCCACCACCGAAGCCGTTTCGAGAAATCTTTGACCCGCCCAGCACATAAAATCGGTATGATGTTGCCACCATCTCTCGGGCTCTTTTGGAAGGGTCGAAACCTCACGAGAAAAGGCAAGAAATTCCTCCCTTTGGCGCTTCACGGAAGTACGCTCTCGCTTTATACGACGTACCAGTCGTTCCAACGTCGTCAAACGTTCTTCCACCGTCATGCTCTGAGGATGATAGGTTTCGCCTATGTCTCCCAAAAGCTTGGATGGAAAATAGCTCTTATCCCTCAAGGGGATGAGGGTTGCAAGATTCCTCCGGAAATCAGAAAAAACCTGAAAACACGAAGGGGTGTTCTTTTTTGCCTCCTTGGTTTCCCCGTGTGTTTCTAATATCATGACAGGTTCCGGAACACGCGAACCGTGTTCCCAGGTGAGGCAACCTACGCCTCGATATGGCGGAGCATCTCCTTGTTCCGCTCCAACCGTTCCATGACCGACAGAAGGGCGGTGCGTTTTTCTTCTTCTTTCTCCACCACCTCTTTGGGCGCCTTGTCTCGAAAATTCTTATTGGAAAGCTTTTTCTCTATCTTTTCCAGCTCTTTTCCATGTTTCTGGAGACGCTTTTCGATACGGGCAAGCTCTCCGGCAATGTCGACGATACCGAGAATCGGCACGTAGATCTCGAATCTTTCGAAAATCGCCGTAGCCGATCCCTTTGGCCGGACGGCGTTTCGCCCTACCTTCAGCTCCTCTAGCCGCGCCAAATCTTTTATGCTCTCCGCGTGTTCATCAAAGAGTGACGCAACGGCATCGTCATGGGCGTTGACGGTCGCCCGAAGCAATCGGGAAGGAGGAATCTCCATCTCTCCCCGTATGTTCCGAATCCCTGTAATCGCTTGAAGCAACAACTCCATCTCCCCGGCCACCCTTTCATCTCGGAAGGCGTCACGCCCAACCGGAAACGCCGCCTTCACGATGCTGATCCCCTCGTGGGGAATTCTTTGCCAAATCTCCTCCGTGATGTATGGCATAAAGGGATGTAACAGGCGCAAAGACTGATCGAGGACGTAAAAGAGAGTCCGTTGGGTCTCTTTTTTGACCTCTTTCAGACGTCGGCCATAGAGAATCGGCTTGATCAGCTCCAGATACCAATCACAAAACCGATGCCAGAAGAACTGGTAGATCGCCCCTGCCGCTTCGTTGAAACGATACTGATCAATGGCCTCCGTAACCGCTTGAACCGTCTCGTTCAGTTCATGGAGAATCCAACGATTGTACCGATGCGCGATACCCTCCACGCGTGGAATCTCCGAAAAATCCGGGCAACTTTGAAAGATGAAACGGGCGGCGTTCCAAATCTTGTTCGCAAAATTCCGATACCCTTCGATCCGGTCCTCGGAGAGGAGGATGTCCCGTCCCTGGGCGGCGAATGCCGCCAAGGTAAACCGAAAGGCGTCGGTTCCGAATTTGTCCATCATCACCAAGGGATCGATGACGTTCCCCTTCGATTTAGACATCTTCTGCCCATGGGCATCCCGTACCAGGGCGTGGATGTACACATCCCGGAAGGGAACATCACCCATGAAATGGAGCCCCATCATCATCATCCGCGCCACCCAGAAAAATAGGATGTCGAAGCCGGTCACCAGCACGGAGGTCGGATAAAAAACCTCCAAATCCTTTGTTTCCTCCGGCCATCCCAATGTGGAAAAGGGCCAAAGAGCCGAGCTGAACCACGTGTCCAAGACATCCGTCTCTCTCCACAGCTCCCTGGAGCCACACGCCTCGCATGTCGTGACGTCTTCGCGCGCGACGGTGATGTGGCCACACGCCTTGCAATACCAGGCAGGAATCCGATGCCCCCACCAGATCTGACGCGAAATGCACCAATCACGGATATTTTCCATCCAATCAAAATAGGTCTTTTCCCACACACGGGGGACGATCCGTGTGTCTCCCTTTCGCACCGCCTCGATGGCCTTTTCCGCCAGAGGCTTTATCTTCACAAACCATTGTTTCGAGAGGGACGGCTCTATCACGGTTTTGCAACGGTAACAGTGGCCAACCTGATGTTCGTACGGTTCAACCTTTACCAAATATCCCTGTTCTTCCAAATCCTTTACGATCTTTTCACGACATGCGAAACGGTCGAGCCCCCGATAGGCTTCTCCCGCCTCTGCGCTCATGTATCCCTCATCGTCGATAACCTTGATCATGTCCAGGTGATGCGTCTGCCCCAAAAGGAAGTCATTCATGTCGTGAGCGGGAGTCACCTTCAAGGCTCCCGTTCCAAATTCCATGTCCACGTATCGATCACCAATAACGGGTATCTCCCTCCCTACGAGGGGGAGGATCGCGACGGAACCGATATAGCGCTTATAACGCTCATCCGAGGGATTCACCGCCACGGCGGTATCCCCGAGCATCGTCTCGGGCCGCGTCGTGGCCACGACCAGCTCTCCCCCCCCTTTAAGGGGATACCGAATATGATAGAGATGCCCCTGATGGGGCTCGTGCTCCACCTCGAGATCGGACAAGGCGGTGTGGCACCGGGGACACCAGTTGATCACATAGTCTCCTCGATAGATGAGACCTTCGTGGTAGAGGCGGTAAAATACCTCTCGAACCGCCTTGGAAAGCCCCTCGTCCATGGTAAACCGCTCTCGGGACCAGTCACACGAGGCTCCCAGGCGCTTCAACTGGTTGATGATGGCCCCACCCGACTCTTCCCGCCATTTCCACACGCGCTCGATAAACTTTTCGCGCCCCAGATCGTGGCGCGTCTTTCCCTCTTGGGCCAACTGCCGTTCCACGACGTTCTGTGTGGCGATACCCGCATGGTCCATCCCCGGCACCCACAGGACGTTATAACCCTGCATCCGTTTCGTCCGGATGAGAATATCCTGAAGGGTATTGTTCAAGGCGTGGCCCATGTGGAGGGATCCTGTGACATTGGGAGGTGGAATGACAATAGAATAGGGTGGATCGGAACTCTCGGCATCCGCCCGGAACAACTCATTGTCCATCCAAAAATCGTACCATTTCCCCTCGACCGTTTTCGGTTCGTACACCTTGTCCAAATACATCTTTTCCATCTCTGTTCATCCCCGCTTTCTAGGAAATCGGGCGTAGTCTATCGTTGAAAGAAAGGAAAAGCAAGCCCTCCCCTTGCTCCATGAATCACTTTCCTGCCTTCTTTCCAGCCTTTGGGATCATTGACTTTGGCAGGGGAGGTTGATAAAGAGGCAAAAAACCCTTTGGGAGGGACATCATCCAAAAAACATCGGCGGGAGAAAAAGAACCTCTCCTCCGCGTTGAAAATCTCGAAGTCACCTTCGACACGTCGGAAGGGGTGGTACACGCCGTAAATGGCGTCAGCTTCGAGATAGGAAGAGGCGAGATCGTGGGATTGGTTGGCGAATCCGGATGTGGAAAAAGCGTAACCGCCCTCTCGATTCTTCGGCTTCTCCCCCTACCTCCGGCACGTATTCCCCACGGGAAAATCTTCTTCAAAGGGAAGGACCTCCTCGCGCTTTCCGAGGAAGAAATGCGGGCTCTCCGGGGACGATCCATCGCCATGGTATTTCAGGACCCCATGACTTCTCTCAACCCCGTTTTCAAGATCGGGTATCAAATAAAGGAAATGATACACACCCATTACCCCCACATGGACTCGTCTGCCGTCGAAAAACGGGTGGTTGAACTCCTGCGACTGGTCAAGATCCCTTCACCCGAATCGCGATTGGACGCCTATCCCCACCAGCTTTCCGGTGGCCTTCGTCAACGGGTGATGATCGCCATGGCCTTGGCGTGCGAACCGGACCTGATCATCGCGGACGAGCCGACCACGGCCCTGGATGTCACCATCCAAGCTCAGATTCTCGAGCTGATTCACGAACTTCAAGAGACCCTCGATCTCTCGGTCCTCCTCATCACCCACGACCTCGGTATCGTCGCCCAGACGACGCAACACGTCCTTGTCATGTATGCCGGCAGGATCGTCGAGATGGCCCCAACTGCCGAAATCTTCAAAACGCCCCACCACCCTTATACGCAGGGATTGTTGCGGTCTCTGCCCGGCCGCTATGTCCATATACGGGGGAAACAGAAACTTCCCTCCATTCCAGGCATGGTTCCCAATCTCATCGGCCCCCTGCAGGGTTGCCTATTCCGTGACCGATGTGATCGGGCAACGGACATTTGCTCGCAAAGGACACCAGATCTTATGCCTCTAGGTGAAACGTCCCACTACGTGCGATGCTGGCACAGCATGGAGGGCTTGTGATGATCCATACGGGATCCAATCCGTTGCTGAAAGGAGTGGGAATCCACAAAAAATATCCTGTGAAGAAAGGATGGATCGATACCAAACAGTCCTACGTCCACGCCCTCAACGGCATTGACCTCTCTCTTGATAGAGGGGAAACACTAGGGCTCGTGGGAGAATCGGGCTGCGGAAAATCGACCCTCGGCCGCATCCTGGCCCGTCTAGAAGATGATTACGAAGGCAAGGTCCTTTTTGGCGAAACGGACGTAACCTCTCTGAAGGGGGAAGCCCTCAAGGCCTTCCGGCGCAACGTCCAGGTTGTTTTCCAAGACCCCTTCTCCTCTCTTAACCCTCGAATGAAGGTGGGAAACATCATTCGGGAACCCTTAGACATCCACAAGGTGGGAACGCCCTCGGAGCGAAGAGAACGACTCAACGAACTCCTTCATCTGGTGGGGCTCCAAGCCGACTACGCCTCCCGTTACCCTCACGAATTCAGCGGTGGTCAACGGCAAAGAATCGGGCTTGCCCGGGCTTTGGCTCTCAATCCCGAGCTTATCGTGTGTGATGAACCCGTTTCCGCCCTCGACGTCTCGATCCAGGCCCAGATTCTAAATCTCTTCCTGGATCTCCAAGAAAAACTTGGGCTCACCTATCTCTTCATCTCCCACGACCTTCACGTGGTACAATTCATCAGTGACCGTGTCGCCGTCATGTATCTGGGAAAGATCTTCGAATTGGCCCCAAAAGAAAACCTCTACCATTCCCCGCTTTCTCCCTATACCAAGGCCCTCCTCGCGGCGTCTCCTTTACCCGATCCAGAGAAAAAACGGCCAGTTTTACGCCTCAAAGGAGACATGCCCGATCCGATCAACCTTCCCACCGGCTGCCTTTTTCACCCGCGATGCCCGTATAAGGAAAAGAAATGCGAAAACGCCGCCCCCGCCCTTGTCGAGGTCGCCCCTGGCCATTACGTCCGATGTTTTCTCCATCACGACGACGTAGAAACGGCTACCGTCTAGAAAAGGGGGGAAACGAGCTTTCGCTAACGGATAATACTGCCTGGGGGGACCTTTTTCTCCGGCTGCAACAGGACAGGGCGACCCTCCACATCCACCGCCAATATCATCCCGTGGCTCTCGATACCTCGGAATTTCTTCGGTTCCAGATTCATTAAAAGGGGAACCTGCCTTCCGATCAGCGCCGCCGGCTCGAAATACTCCGCCATTCCCGCCACAATCTGCCGGGTCTCTCCGCCCACGTCTATCGTCAGGCGGAGAAGCTTATCCGTGTTCGGCACCTTCTCGACCTCTTTAATCTCCCCTATTCGAAGCTCCAGCCTTTTGAATTCATCAAAAGAAATCACCTTCAACCCTCCTTGACGCGACGACACCCACTTCTTTCAAAGGATTTCCCGAACTAATCCGTTGAACCCTCTTCAGGCACCCCGTTGCTCAACATGATCGCGAGCCATCGGGTTTCTTCCTGGGAATCGAGAGCGATCTTCACCACCATGGTCAAGGGTACCGAAAGGAACATTCCCACGGGCCCAAACACCCACCCCCAAAACACCAAAGAAAGAAAAACGACGAGGGTGGAAAGACCCAGTCCCTTCCCCATGATCTTCGGTTCCACCACATTACCCACAATCATATTGACGAGAAGATACCCCACGGCAATCACGATCGTTCGCCCTATCCCGAATTGGATTAGGGAAAGAAGGATCGCCGGGATGGCGGCGATTATCGACCCGATCGTCGGGATATAATTCAAGAGAAAGGCCGCAAGTCCCCACAAAAAGGCGTAGTGAAGCCCCACGGCCCAGAGCAAAAGGGTAATGACCAATCCCGTAACGAGGGACGTCAAACTTTTGAGTGCCATATATCGTGTGACATTGGAAAGAAAGGTCTCAAAATATGATACGGTGGCCGGCGTCTTGGCGATAAAGGCAAGCTTTTTGGAAAAGGCGGCCGACTCCGTCAAGATGAAAATGACTACCAGGATCGTGAAAAAGCTATTGGACATGACACTGCCAAAGCTTCGCAGGGATGTCGCGATGTATCGAATAACAACGGTCGGATTGAAGATATTGAGGAGGCGCTCCTTGGGAAGTTTTATCCCCAACTTGTTCGCAAGCTCGAAACTTTTCTGGACGAGAACCGTCAAGTTTTTTTGGTACTCCGGCAGATTCTGGGTAAACCCTTGCACAGAGGTACCAATCACAACCCCCACGACACCTATGATGAATAGGATCAAGAGAAAAATCGCCACCATGGAGAGGGCATCTGGGATACCTTTCTTATGGAGAAAATGAAAAATGGGAAGACACACAATCGCGAAAAAAAGTGCCAATAAAAAAGGAACGATAAAACCACTCGCCACCTTCAAACCTGCCACAATAATCACAAATGCTGCAAAAGAAACAAGAAAATTAGGCGATCTTCTGTCATCCACCTCCATAAGACTCACTAATACAGAGTTCTCCCCCGTAAGTCAACCGCTGAAAAAATATCTGTGGTTGTTCCGTTTGTCTCGTTTATTTCGTTTATCTCGTTGATCTCGTTTATTCGCTTCGCGAGTTTTAAGTTGTTAAGTTATTAAGTTTTAAGTAAATTCTCTCTCGCTCTCTCGCTTCCTCACTATTTCACTCCCTTTCCGCTTTCAGCTTCCTTTTGCCTTTCGCCTATTGCCCTTCGCCCTTCCCGCTTGGGGCTTGGGGCTTTCAGCTACTTCGCTCCCTCCCTCTCTACTCGTCACTCTCTACTCGTCACTACCTTCCCCGCTTTCAGCTTCGAGCTTTCAGCTCCCTACCCTACTCTCCCTTCCACGCCGGTTTGCGCTTTTCGAAGAAGGCCTGCATTCCTTCCTTCCCGTCGTGGCTGAGGAAGGTGAGAATGCTGCTTAAGGCCTCGTAGGTCTCGCCGAAGCCAACCGGCACCTCTCGCTCGCTCAGGATGATCGATTTGGCGAAGGCAATGGCGATGGGGGCATTGGCCAGGACGCGGTCCATCAGGTCCTTGGCCGCGGCCATCAGTTCCCCCGGCGGAACCACCCGGTTGACGAGCCCGATACGTTCCGCCTCCTCGGCGGGGAGGTTCGTCGCCGTCAGGACCAGCTCCATCGCCTTGGCGGGCCCCACCAGGCGGGTCAGGCGGAAGACGCCGCCCCATCCGGGGATGAGGCCGATCTTCAGCTCCGGCACACCGATCCGGGCGTTCTCGGAGGCCACGCGCAGGTCGCAGGCCATGGCCACCTCGCCGCCCGCCCCCACGGCCCAGCCGTTGATCGCGGCAAGGGTCGGCTTTTTCAGTCGCTGGATCCGCTCGCACATCCGCATCCCGGCAAAGAGGAACTCCGCGTACTCCCGACCCTGGATGTCCTGCATCAGGGAGATATCGGCGCCCACGCTGAAGTACTTGTCTCCTGGGGCCGTCAGGATAAGTCCGCCGATGGTGTCATCCTTCTCCACTCGGTCCAGGATGGCGTTCATCTCCTCGATGCCCGTCCAGTCGAAGGGGTTGCCCTTGTCGGGGCGGTTGAGGGTCGCAATGGCGATTCGGTCTTCCACCGTCAGGTCGATGCGTTCACCCATGGTTTCCTCCCTAACACATGTTGAGGCCGCCGTTGACGCTCAGGGCCTGTCCCGTGATGTAGCTGGCCTCGTCCGAGGCGAGCCAGACGATGGCGTTGGCCTGTTCCTCGGGATTGGCCACCCGCCGCATGGGGATGGCCTTCCGGATGGCCTCCACCACCTTCGGCATGGTCTGCGCCACGTCCTCGAAGAGCGGGGTCTGGGTGGGGCCGGGGCAGATGCTGTTGACCCGGATCTTGTAGCGGGCCATTTCCCGGGCGATCGATTTGGTGAAAGCATACACGCCTCCCTTCGTGGCGGAATAGACCGCCTCGCCCGTGCTGCCCACCTTGGCCGCGTCGGAGGCCACGTTGACGATGGCGCCGCCCGTCTCCTGCTTCGTCATGTATTCCAGGACGGCGCGGGTCACGTAGATGGGGCCCTTCAGGTTGATGTTGATGAGCCGTTCCCACAGGGCGGGATCGTTCTCCATGAAGGGCTGGATCTTGTCCCAGGCGGCGTTGTTGACGAGGACGTCGATTTTTCCGAAGGTGTCCACCACGGTCTTTGCCATGGCCCGGGTTTGCTCAAAGTCGGAGATGTCGGTCTTGACGAACAGGGCCTTCGCGCCGAGGGCCTCGATCTCCTTGACCACTTTGGAGCCGTTTTCCTCGTTGATATCGACGATCACGACCGTGGCGTTCAGCCCGGCCAGCTTCAGGGAGGTCGCGCGGCCGATTCCGCTCCCTCCGCCCGTTACCACCGCAACTTTTCCCGTGAAATCCATCGCTATTCCTCCTCTCGGTATTCCTTCGGTGTGTTTCGTTTGTCAGGTTTATCTCGCTGTTTTTCTGGATGATTTGTATCGGCTTTTCATACGAGACAAACGGTACGAACGATCCAACTTTTCACCTTTTACCTGTTTTCGAACTTCGGTTTACGTCTCTCCGTGTAGGCTTGAACCCCTTCCCGCGCGTCGCGGGTCGTCTCGTTCTCCGCGTAACGCCGCCAGGTCAGCTCGAAGGCCGCCTCCTCGGAGAGGGTGCGTCCCTTGTAGAAAAGCTCCTTGCTCATCCGCACGGCGATGGGGCCGTTTTCGCAGACTCCTTCAGCGATCTCCATCGCCCTATCGAGTGCCTTTCCGGGCGGCACCACCTCGTTCACGAATCCCATCTCGTAGGCCCGCCGGGCGGAGATGCGCTTTCCGGTCAGGAGCAGCTCCAGGGCGTGGCCGGGGAGCAGGTGCCGGGAGAGCGTGGCCGTGAAGGCCGGCATGAGACCCCACTTCACCTGGGTGATGCCGAACTGGGCCGTCTCCGCCGCCACCCGCAGGTCGCATTCCTGGGCGATCCACCAGCCCCCCGCGACGCAGTAACCGTTGATGGCGGCGATCACCGGCTTGGTGATATCGAA
>CAZOBB010000135.1:0-4432 GCA_964577975.1 uncultured Thermodesulfobacteriota bacterium
CGGTGGCGGCGATTTTCAGGAAGTTTCAGGATGACAAGTGCCTGATCCAGGCGGGGAATCTTGCCTATATCAGCATCCTGTCGCTGGTGCCCCTGTTTGCCGTGTTGGTTTCGCTCTTTTCCGTCTATGGTATTTCCCCGAAGGCGAAGTCGGCCATGCTTCACACGCTTTTGGGCCACATGCTGCCCGGGACGGCCCACGAGGTGGTGCGCTACATCGACAATTTTCTCGCGAATTCCAAGGCCCTTGGGGTGTCGGGGATGATCGGCCTGTTTCTTCTCGCCTATTATCTCTTCGACGCGATCCAGGGCGTGTTCCAGACGATCTGGAAGGTGCGGAAGCCCCGGTCGCTTTTCCAGAAGATCCTCATTTTTACCAACGTGGTTTTCTGGACCCCTCTGCTGATGGGGCTGTCGGTTTATCTCAAGGCCCGGCTGACGTTTTTCTACCAGTCGAACGCGGTGCTGGGCTATTTTCTCACGACGCTGGTCTTTTTCCTGCCGTGGCTCGGGTTCACGATTTTATACATGGTCGTTCCCGCCGTGCATGTCCGGTGGAAATCCGCGGCGATCGGCGGGGCCGTGGCCTCGATCCTGTGGTATCTTCTCCTCTACGGGTTCGATCTTTACGTGAAATACACCCAGTCCATGCAGGCCCTGAGCCGTCTTTACGGGTCGCTGGTGATTGTTCCCATCTTTTTGATCTGGATCTATTTCTGCTGGAGCGTGACGTTCCTCGGTGCGGAGGTGGCTTTTTACAGCCAGTATCCCCGCGTCACGACGGATGAGAAGGGGGACGAGGATTTCCTTACCGCCCTTGGGATCCTCCGGTTGGTGGGGCTGCGTTTCCTCGAGGGGGAAGGGGCGCTGGATGAAACGGAGGTCATGGCCCGCTGGCCCGGCGCCGGGCGCGTGCTCCAGGGGCTTGAAAAGGCCGGGTATATCGTTCAATCGGCCAAGGGGTTGCTCCTCCTCGCGAAGCCGCCGGAGAAGATCCGGCTCGAGGACCTCTTCCAGACGTTCATGCCCGGGAAAGGGACACTGGGCGCCTTTTATCACACCCTTCGGGAAGGGGTGGAGGGGAAGACGTTGAGGGATATCCTGGGCGAGGAGGCCTGAGGGCCTTACTGGATGATGTGGTTGTTCGCGGACTTTTTCTCCCGTGAGTGATTCAGCGGGTTTTCCATGAAGATTTTTTTGCAGGACGGGCAGAGGATGAGGGCCCTTTTCTCGTAAACGTCCTGCATGGTCTTGTCGGGAGGGTCCTCCTTGAGTTCGTCGATCAGCCTGTCGAGCTGGCGGTCGGAGCTGTATTTGAAATCCCCGATGTTCAGGAATCCGTCGAAGTCCGCCGTGGCCTGGATGACGATCAGGTATTTCGTGCTTCCCGGCGGGAGGGGTTTGCCGCATCGGTCACAGGTGATCATGTCTTACTTCCAATAATCTGTTCGAGTTCGGTTTTCCACTCTTTTATATCACACAGGGCGCGGGTCGCGAAAGCCTGTTTTTTCTCTTTTCGCTTCACCCGCCGCTCGAGGGGGCTGACCAGCCCCCAGTTGGCCCCCATGGGGGAGAACGTTTTTTGGGGCGTGATGATGTGCCGGTAGAGGCCACCCAGCACGGTCGTCGGCGGCGGGGGAGGGAAGTCCGCCGGCGTAAGGAGGAAGAGGGCGGCGAGCAGCCCGATGGCGGTCGATTCCAGGTAGCCCTCCACGCCGGTGATCTGGCCGGCGAGATAGACACCGGGGATGTTCTTGAGCTCCAGCCGCGGAGTGAGGACCTCGGGGGAGTGGAGGTAGAAGTTCCGGTGGATGGTGCCGAAACGGGCGAACTCCGCCTTTTCGAGCCCCGGGAGGGTGCGGAAGATGCGCTCCTGTTCCCGGTAGGTCATTTTCGTCTGGAACCCGACCATGCTGTAGAGCTCCCGGGAGAGGTCTTCCTGGCGGAGCTGGATGACGGCGTAGGGGCGTTTTCCCGTGCGGGGATCGATCAGTCCCACCGGCTTCATGGGGCCGAAGGCGAGGGTGTCCCGTCCCCGTTCCGCCAGCACTTCGATGGGCATGCAGCCCTCGTAGTAGGTTTCCGATTCGAAGGGGTGCAGGGCCACCTTTTCCGCCGCCAGGATGGCGTCCACGAAGCGTTCATACTGGTCCCGGTCGAGGGGGACGTTCAGATAGTCGTCTCCGCCCTTGCCGTAGCGGGACGCCCGGAAGACGATGGAGGTGTCGATGGAGTCCGCGTAGATGATGGGAGAGGTGGCGTCGTAGAAGTAGAGGAGGGTGCCGCCCGTCTTCCGCTTGAGGTCGTCGATGAGGTCGGGATGGGTGAGGGGGCCGGTGGCGAGGAGGGCCGGTTTTTCCGGAATCTCCTCCAGGGAGTGGATGACGCGGTGCTCGATGTCCACGAGGGGGTGGTTCGCGAGCTTCTCCGTGATCTCCGAGGCGAAGCGCTCCCGGTCCACGCTGAGGGCGTTTCCCGCGGGGACGGCGTGACGGCGGGCCGCCTCCATGATGAGGGAGCCCAGGAGGGTAAGCTCTTCCTTGAGGATACCGGTGGCGGTGGTGGTCTGGAGGGATTTCAGGGAGTTGCTGCAAACCAGTTCGGCCAGGTGGGGGGATGTGTGGGCGGGGGAGAAGGCGACGGGTTTCATCTCGATGATACGGACCTTGACCCCGCGCCGCGCCAACTGCCAGGCCGCCTCGCTCCCGGCCAGGCCTCCGCCGACGATGGTGACGTGATCGGGGGGATTTAGAGCTGGGCCCATTTGCAGAGGCGTCTTTCGAGGATTTCGACGATTTCGTAGAGGGAGATGCCCAGCACGCTCATGCCGATGATCCCCACGAACATCATGGGATAGTCGGCCATGCCCCAGGCGTCCAGGATGAGGTTGCCCAGGCCGTTCCGCGTGGCGAAGGATTCCACGAAGAAGAGGATGGCCACGGAGGTGCCGATGCTGATGCGCAGCGAGGTGAGGATGGCGGGAAGGCAGGCGGGAACGACCACGTGGCGGTAGATGTCGACGGTGCCGCCCCCCAGGGTCACCAGGGCGTCGATGAAGGGTTTCTTGACGGAGCGGGAGCCGTCGCGCGTCGTAACGAGGATCTGGTAGAAGACGACCAGGGCGATGAGGGCAACCTTGGAGATGTTTCCGATCCCCAAGAGGATGAAGAAGATGGGGAGGAAGACGATTTTCGGGATGGGGTAGGTGAGGAAGATCATGGGGGCGATCCACTTGTCCCACCGGGGATTCTGGCCGAGAAAGAGGCCCAGCGGCGCCGCCGTGAGGATGGCGATCCCCAGGCTGATGACGACGCGGGCCAGGCTGACGAGGAAGTTCGGGGCGAAGGTCCCGAGGGAAAAGGATTTGATCACGGCGACGGGGGTGGGAATGATTCCCCCTTTCACTTTCAGGGACAGGAGGACCCAGATTCCCAGCAGGATGAAGGACGCCAAAAGGCCGGTGAGATACCGCTGCCGTTTCATTCCCGCCCCCCCTGGGTGGAGAAGAGGGTTTCCCTCAGGCGGGAGGAGGTCTCAAAGAAGGCCTTGGAGCTGCGGTAGTCGGGATCGCCCGCCCGGGGGTTTTCGACCTCCGCGCGGATGCGGGCGGGCCTCTGGGTCAGGACCAGGATCTTCCGGCCGAGAAAGGTGGCCTCCTCGATGCTGTGGGTGACGATGATGAAGGTGATCTGGTGCCGCTTCCAGATGTTCGCGAGGAGCCGCTGGAGGTGTTCCCGGGTCATGGCGTCGAGGGAGGAGAAGGGCTCGTCCATCAGGATCAGGGAGGGATTCATGGCGAGGACCCGGGCGATGGCGACACGCTGCCGCTGCCCGCCGCTGAGCTGGGAGGGGAAAAAGTCGATGAAGGGGGTCAGCCCCAGTTCCTCGAGGATGGGTTCCAGCCGCTCCTTTATCTCGCGATGGGGGAGGCGCTTGAGGATCAGCCCCATGGCCACGTTTTCCCATACCGTTTTCCAGGGGAAGAGCCCGTAGTCCTGGAGGATCATGGGGATGTTCCCCCGGGTGGTCGCCGTGCCGTTGACCTGGATGGCCCCGCCCTGGACGGGGAGCAGCCCGGCGATGAGGTAGAGGAGGGTGGTTTTGCCACACCCGGAAGGCCCGATGATGGCGCAGCTCTCCCCCTTCTTGACGGAGAAGCTGATGTCGCCCAGGGCCTCGACGCCCTCCGGGTAGGTAAACGTGAGATTTTGGACCCGTATCATCTTCGTAGGCGATTAATTTCCCTTGTCGGGGTTGGATAGAATGTTGCCGGAAAGGAGGTCGTCGGGGGTAACGGGACGTTTGAGCAGCCCCTTGTCCTTAAGCCACGTCAGCACCTTTGCCAGGTCTTTCCCGGACGGGGGAGAGGCCTTCGGAAAGTCCGCGAAGACGAAGGTTTGGGCGATGGGTTTGGGCAGGCGGCACTTTTCCAC
>CAZOBB010000136.1:0-2794 GCA_964577975.1 uncultured Thermodesulfobacteriota bacterium
GACGCGGAAACGGATTCCGTCATCGTGGACTACGCCAAGTGCATCGCCTGCGGGGCCTGCGCCATGGTCTGCCCCTTCGGTATCATCCAGTTCGAAAAGACCTGGCAGGTCACCCTCGACCGGAACGTGAACACGAAGTGCGATCACTGCATCGACCGCCAAAGGGAGGGGAGAATCCCCGCCTGTGTGGAGGCCTGCAAGACCGGCGCGCTGGAATTCGGAGACATCAACAGCCTCATCCGGACCACACGGAAAGACTTCACCTACAAGATCCTCACGCCTTCGGGCGGGGAACCGGAGATCCCCGAGATCCCCGAAAACATCCGGGCCTTCAGGGATATTATGAAGAAAATCACGGAAATCGGAATTTTCCAGGAATAAGATCCCCAGAAGGGGAAGGAGGATAACCATGTATGTTGATCCAAAAGTCCTGAAAGAGGAATCGGAAAAGCGGTCCCTGGATAAAACGGACCAGGAAATCGTCCAGAAGGCCATGGAAGACGGCCTTGAAACGGTGTGGGACCGCCTTGAGAAACAACAACCCCAGTGCGGCTTCGGCCAGTTGGGCCTCTGCTGCAACCGCTGCGTCATGGGCCCCTGTCGGATCGATCCCTTCGGGGGTGAGCCGAAACGGGGTGTTTGCGGCGCCACCGGCGATCTGATCACGGCGCGGAACATCCTGGATGACCTGGCCACCGGCGCGGCCGCCCACTCCGATCACGGGCGTGAGGTCATCAACGTCCTCCTGGAAACGGCCGAGGGAAAGTCCCAGGGATACCAGATCCTCGACACGGACAAGCTGAAAACCGTGGCGGCCGAGTACGGCATCGAAACGGAGGGCCGAGAGAAAGAGGCCGTCGCCAAGGACCTGGCCCTGGCCATGCTGGAAGAATTCGGAACCATCAAGAACGAAATCCAGCTTACCAAGCGGGCTCCCGAAAAGACCCGGGATATGTGGAAGAAATACGGCATCGTCCCCCGCAGCGTGGACCGGGAAATCGTGGAGGCCATGCACCGGGTCCACATGGGGGTCGGCGCGGACTACGTCAACATCCTCCTGCACGCCCTGAGGGCCTCTCTCTCCGACGGGTGGGGCGGCTCCATGATGGCGACGGAAGGCTCCGACATCCTCTTCGGCACACCCACCCCCACCACGGCGCTGGCTAACCTCGGGGTCTTGAAAAAGGACGAGGTGAACATCGTCCTGCACGGTCACAACCCCATCCTCTCCGAGATGGTGGTCATCGCGGCCGACGATCCCGAGCTGAAGAAACTGGCCGAAGAAAAGGGCGCCAAAGGCATCAACCTCGTCGGCATGTGCTGCACCGGCAACGAACTCTTGATGCGGCACGGGATCCCCATCGCGGGTAACGAGCTGGATCAGGAACTGGCCATCGCCACGGGCAGCGTGGAGGTCATGGTCATCGACTATCAGTGCATCTTTCCCTCCATTACCGACACGGCCAAGTGTTACCACACCAAGATCGTCTCCACCAGCGAGATCTCCAAGGTCCCCGGGGCCACCCACATGGAGTTCCATCCCCATAACGCCCTCGATACGGCCAAGGAGATCGTGAAGCTGGCCATCGAGAACTATCCCAACCGGAATCCGGACCGCGTCCGGATCCCCGACAAGCCAATGAAGATGATGGCGGGATTCTCCGAGGAAACCATCCGAAACGCCCTGGGCGGCACCTACAAGCCCCTGATCGACGCCATCGTGGCTGGCAAGATCCGCGGCGCCGTGGGGATCGTGGGCTGCAACAACCCCAAGATCAAGCAGGACTACGGGCACATCACCCTCGGCAAGGAGCTGATCAAGCGCGACATCCTGGTGGTTGAGACGGGATGCGCCGCCATCGCCAGCGGAAAGGCGGGCCTGTTGCTTCCCGAGGCGGCCAGCCTGGCGGGCGACGGCCTCCGCTCCGTCTGCGAGGCCCTGAAGATCCCGCCCGTCCTTCACATGGGCTCCTGCGTGGACTGCTCCCGCATCCTCGTCATGGCCGCCAACATCGCCAAGGAGCTGAACGTGGGCATCGAGGACCTGCCCCTGGGCGGCGCGGCCCCCGAGTGGTACTCCCAGAAGGCCATCTCCATCGGGGCCTACTTCGTGGCGTCCGGTGTGTTCACCGTGCTGGGCCTCCCCCTGAAACTCTTCGGCAGTCCCAACGTGGTCAACCTTCTCACGGAGGGTTTGAGCGGGCTCATCAACGCCGCTTTCGCCGTGGAACCCGACCCGGTCAAGGCCGCCGACATCCTGGAGGAGGTCATCGAAAAGAAACGCAAGGGTCTCGGGATATAGATGGACGCGGCCCGGCTGAACGAAATCGTCGGAAGGTACCCGGCCTCCGAGGGAAAGATCCTCGGCATCCTGGAGCAGGTCCAGCGGGAGTTCGGGTACCTCCCCAAGGATATTTTGAAGTATCTCGCGGAGAAGCTGGAAGTTCCCCTTTCGGAGCTTTACAGCCTCGCCACCTTCTACTCCTTTTTCACCCTGGCCCCCCTCGGCGAGCACGTGGTGACCGTCTGCATGGGCACCGCCTGTCACGTCAAGGGCGCGCCGGAGCTGGTGGACACTCTCAAGCGGCTTCTCAACGTGGAGGTGGACGAGGCCACGAAGGACGGGAAATTCCTGCTGACCACCGAGGACAACCACTTCACCGTCACCTCCGCCCGCTGTTTCGGGGCGTGCAGCATGGCCCCCGTGTTGCGGGTGGACAACAAAATCTTCGGCTACGTGACGCCGGACAGGATCCCCGCGATCCTGAAACAATTCGGATGGGAGGATAACGAT
>CAZOBB010000137.1:0-21121 GCA_964577975.1 uncultured Thermodesulfobacteriota bacterium
ATTCCATGGTTAAACCTAGAAG
Organism: uncultured Thermodesulfobacteriota bacterium; assembly: GCA_964577975.1. Taxonomy (GTDB): domain Bacteria; phylum Desulfobacterota; class S145-22; order S145-22; family S145-22; genus JAOZMY01. Next base: position 23 of record CAZOBB010000137.1, read on the forward strand.
GGATGAGATGTAGGAAAACGAAAGCCTGGGGTCATGTCTTGAGTTTGGCAATTCTTATGGTTCGATAGGGCATCGGTTCGGGATTGATAGAAGCCCCAAGCTCCAAGTTGAAAGCAGGGAAGGGCAATAGGCAATAGGCAAAAGGCGAAGGGCAAAGGGCAATAGGGGGCTGAAAGCGGGGAAGGTAGTGACGAGTAGAGAGTGACGAGTAGAGAGTGACGAGTAGAGAGGGAGGGAGTGAGAGAGGAAGGAGCTGAAAGCTCGAAGCTGAAAGCGGGAAGGGCGAAGGGCAATAGGCGAAAGGCAAAAGGAAGCTGAAAGCTGAAAGGTAGTGACGAGCTGGAGAGTGACGAGTAATATGTGAGGAAGCGAGAGAGCGAGAGAGAATTTGCTTAAAACTTAATAACTTAACAACTTAAAACTCGCGAAGCGAATAAACGAGATCAACGAGACAAACGGAACCAACGAGACACGGGACGGTCTAAAGAGTCTTGACCGCCTGGTAGTTTTGTGTTACGAATCGTAACCGGATCGGGACGTGGCTCAGTCTGGTAGAGCACTGCGTTCGGGACGCAGGGGTCGCTGGTTCAAATCCAGTCGTCCCGACCATTTCAAAGGGAATGAAGTGGTTTGAAAGGGGAGGGTGAGGACACGCCCTCTTTTTTATTTAGGGGCGAAAAAAAGCGGGAGCGGATGAGGCCGCTCCCGATGTGATAAAGGGGAAGGGAGAGAGTCAAACCCTTCGCGGCGGAGACCCTTCTGAGCCTCGTGTTTGTATTGTTAGTGCGGAAAGAATGAAAAAAAGTTCAATTCGTTTCGCGTGAAGGGGAAGTAAAAGGGCCAAGAGAGGGGAAGGCCTGAGACACAAAGGGTGGGGGAGGGAGTGAACATGAGCGCGTGGCACCATCTTCCGGAAGAGTTGAGTCCCATCATTTTTCAGTGGGGAAGGTTCCAAATCCGCTATTACGGATTGATGTATCTTTTCGCCTTTATCACTGTTTATCTCCTTCTGAGCTATCGTATCAAGTCGGAAGCGTTGCCGTACACTCAGGACCTCATCCAAAGCTATTTCATCTGGGCGATTACGGGGGTTCTCGTGGGGGGGAGGTTAGGGTACGTGATTTTTTATGACTGGCCCTATTATTCGACGCATCCCCTGGAGATCTTTCTCCCTTTCAATTTTTCGAAAGGGTGTTGTTACACTGGAATTTCGGGGATGTCGTTCCATGGAGGGCTGGTTGGTGTAGTGGGGGGGACGCTTTGGTTTTGTAGGAGGCATCGGCTGAACTTTTGGCGTTTCGCGGATTTGCTTGCCTCCGTGATCCCGCTTGGCTACACTTTTGGGCGAATCGGGAATTTCATCAATGGGGAGCTTTATGGCCGGGTCACGACGGTGCCGTGGGGGATGTATTTTCCCCTGGATCCCACTCATCGCCTTCGGCATCCTTCTCAGTTGTACGAGGCCCTTTTCGAAGGGGTTTTTCTCTTTATCGTCCTGTGGAGGTTACGAAGAAAACGCCCTTTCGACGGTTTTCTCTTCTCTTTGTACCTGATGGGATACGGGATGGTTCGATTCGTCATCGAGTTTTTCCGGCAACCAGACCCTCAGTTGGGGTTTGTCGTGGGTCCCTTTACGATGGGACAGGTTCTTTGCGCGGGAATGATCGTGGGAGGGGCGGCCCTTTTTCTTTTTCGCTGGCGATGTTGCAAGGTTGCGCCTTCCGAGGCCCCTCCTGATAAGCCATGACCCGTCCGTCTCCCTCCCCTTTTGAGATCGCGGCGTCTTTTGTCTTGAAAAAGGGAGAAGACCCCAGCAACGCCCCCTATACACGACATTTGCTCGAAACGGTTGCGTGGCTGGAACGGTTGACACCTTCTCCAGAGGAGGCGCTTCGTACGGCGGCCGTGCTGCATGACGTGGAGCGACTCCTTAAAAATCCGGATCCCGCTCGTTTCAGAAAGGGATGGGAGAGTTTCAAGGACCCCCGGTATTTAAGGTGGCACCAGCAGCGAAGCGCACAGATCGCAGCTTCCTTGTTGCGACGGGGAAAGGTCGAGGAATCCTTTGTCGAAAGGGTATATAAGCTTGTGCGCCATCATGAGGAAGGGGGAACCGACGAACAGAATCTGCTTAAGGACGCCGACTCTTTGAGCTTTCTGGATGTCAGCGCAGGCCGTTTTATTGAGGATTGGGTACCGGTTACTGGAAAAGTAAAGGTGAGAGAAAAGATCGAATGGATGTTCGATCGGATGACCCTTCCCGAGGCGAAGAGGTTTGGGAGGCCGCTTTTTGCGCGCGCCGTGGATAAACTGGAAGGATTCAGAGTATCCCTGCCCGATTTTTGATTCTCTTCGACTCTGTGCGGATCGCGGGCGAGAAGGAGCCTTGTCTCTGGCGAAACCATAAAAATCGTTTGGTTCTCCTTGCAACCCTTGCATTCGGATTTGAAAAGTTTTATGGGGAAATAAGGTATCTTCTTAAAAGGAGGAGAAGATGGGACTTAGGGAGGAATTCGAACGGGTGGGTAACTGGCTTTTTAGGTGGCGAAGTTATCTTCCGTTGCTTTTGTCCGTTGTCATTTTATTGGGAATGCGAAATTTTAGGCTGATAGGGGACAGTCATCTTTGGGATCGGGTGTGGGAGGTAATCTGCCTGATCATTTCTTTTTTTGGATTGGCCATTCGGGCGTATGTCGTAGGGCATGTTCCCTCTGGAACATCGGGGAGGAACACGAGGGAGCAGCGGGCGGAATGCCTGAATACCACGGGTTTGTATTCGGTTGTCCGTCATCCCCTCTATCTTGGGAACTTCTTTTGCTGGTTTGGGGTTTCCCTTTTTCCCCATGTGTGGTGGGTGAGCATGACGGTGGTCCTGATTTTTTGGCTGTATTATGAAAGAATCATGTTTGCGGAGGAGGAATTCCTGCGACGAAAATTCGGAAAGGCCTATGAGACGTGGTCGGAGAACACGCCCGCTTTCCTTCCCCGGTTCAAAAACTGGCGTCCTCCTTCTCAGCCTTTTTCCGTCAAAAAGGTGTTGAGGAAGGAATACTCGGGGTGGTTTGCCGTTATTGCGTCGTTGACCCTTTTGGAAGTGGTGGGAGATGTCTGCTGCAAAGGCAGGATCGAGATCGATCTTATGTGGCTCATCCTCTTTCTTGCAGGATTGACCAGCTATGTGATTTTGAGGATTTTGAAGAAGGCAACGGCGCTTTTAAACGTAGAGGCTGAAAAGGAAGTGTCTCGAGTTACGAGGGATGAGCCGCGGACATTTTCTCGCTTGCAAAATTAAATCGTCTGTGTTAGTAAAAATTCCTATTCGAAAAAATCACTTCCGGTGTTCCTTTGGTGGCACACGGTGTGTCGCAGAACCGGAAGGAAGAAAAACCGAAGGAGGCATGTATGGCTATTATCACCATGAAGCAGTTGTTGGAGACGGGTGTCCATTTCGGCCATCAGACCCGTCGCTGGAACCCCAAGACAAAACCTTATATCTTCGCGGCGAAGAACGGTATCTATATTATCGATCTCCAGAAGACCGTTCCCCTTTTCGAGAAGGCGTATTATTTCATCCGCGACGTGGTGGCCCGAGGGGGAGAGGTTTTGTTTGTGGGTACGAAGAAGCAGGCCCAGGAATCGATTCGCGACGAAGCGATCCGATGCGGCATGCACTACGTGAATCACCGGTGGCTGGGAGGCACCCTGACGAATTTTCACACGATCAAGAAGAGTATCGAGCGGCTTAAGAAGCTGGAGGAGATGGAGAGCGGAGAGACCAGTGTGATTTTCGAGAGCCTTCCCAAGAAGGAGAAGCTCCGTTTGAGAAAGATACGAGTAAAGCTGGAACGATCCCTCGGTGGAATCAAGAACATGGAATCGCTTCCCCAAGCCGTGTTTGTGGTCGATACGAAGAAGGAGTACATCGCCGTCGCGGAGGCCAGGAAGCTGAAGATCCCGGTTGTGGCCATCCTGGACACGAATTGTGATCCTGATGAGGTTGATTATCCCATCCCTGGCAACGACGACGCGATTCGAGCGATTCGTTTATTCTGTTCCAAGATGGCGGACGCGGTGTTGGAAGGGAAGCAGATCCGAGAGGAGATGATGCAGGCGGAGAAGGACAAGGAAGTGGAGGAACCCGAGCCGCCCGAAAAGTCGATCTTGGAGATGGGATCGGCTCCGGAATTGGGCGAGGAAGCGGAGAGCGCCGCCATGGAAGGGGCTGGGGAAGAGCGGGAGGTGGAAGCACCTTCGGAGGAAGAAGTGAAAGAGGAGACACCGGAAGAAGAGTCCCGGGAGACAGATGCCGTGAAGGAGGAAGCATAATGGCAATAGGAGCGCAAGAGGTAAAAGAACTTAGAAGCCGAACGGGTGCGGGGATCATGGATTGTAAAAGCGCCCTGACGGAGGCGAATGGAGATATCGATAAAGCGATTGAGATTTTGAGGACGAAGGGATTGGCGAAGGCGGCCAAAAAGGCGGGCCGTATCGTCTCGGAAGGTCTGGTAGGGTCCTATATTCACGCGGGAGGCAAGATCGGCGTGTTGGTGGAGGTCAACTGTGAGACGGATTTCGTGGCGAAGACGGATGATTTCAAGCAGTTTGTGAAAGATATCGCGATGCACATCGCGGCAAGCTCCCCTCAGTTCGTGAAACGGGAAGACGTTCCGGAAGAGGTGAAGGAGAAGGAACGGGCGATCTACGAGAAACAGGCACAGGAAGCGGGAAAGCCGGAAAAGATTATCGATAAGATCGTTTCTGGAAAATTGGACAAATACCTGTCGGAAATTTGCCTGTTGGAGCAGCCATTCATCAAGGATCCCGACAAGACCATCAATGACCTTCTTCAAGAGACTATCGCCAAGTTGGGGGAGAATATTTCCATCCGCCGTTTTGTCCGGTACCAACTTTGTGAGGGGCTGGAAGAGGAATCCGCGTAATCTCGCGTGTGGAACTTTTAGGGATGGCTGGCTTGCCTTATAAGCGAATCCTTCTAAAACTGGGGGGGGAAAGCCTCTGCGGAACCCAAAATTCGGGGATCGATGACAAGACCCTTTCTCGGCTGGCGAATGAGATCAAGGAAGTGAGGGAGCTGGGAATCGAAATCGCCATCGTTATCGGAGGGGGGAATATCTTCCGAGGAGGGCCGGCGACCGAAAAAGGGATGGATCGAACGACGGCGGATTACATGGGAATGCTGGCGACGGTTATCAACGCCTTGGCCCTTCAGGATGCCCTTGAGCGGGTGGGGGTTTTCACGCGGGTTCTCACCGCGATAGAGATGCACGAGATCGCGGAACCCTATATTCGGCGGCGGGCCATCCGGCATTTGGAAAAGGGACGGATCGTCATTTTCGCCGCAGGAACGGGGAATCCTTATTTCACGACCGATACCGCCGCTTCGTTGCGGGCATTAGAGATTCAAGCAGATGTGATCTTGAAGGCGACGAAGGTCGATGGGGTTTATGATAAAGATCCCATGACACATACGGACGCACATCGATTTGAGAGGCTCAGCTATCTTGACGTGTTGGAGAAAGGGTTGAAGGTCATGGACACGACGGCGATATCGATGTGCATGGATAACAAGGTGCCCATCATCGTCTTCGATCTTTTTAAGGAAGGGAACCTCAAAAAGGTGGTTGAAGGGGCCTCTTTGGGGACCGTTGTTACGTGAAAGAGGAGGTGGAAAGATGAATCCCCAGTGGGAAAAAGATTTCAAGGAAAGGATGGGTAAGAGTATCGATTCGTTGAAAAACGAGTTGAACCGCGTACGAACAGGCCGCGCGTCGATCGCTCTCCTTGATGGTATCAAGGTTGAATATTATGGTACGCTGACTCCCCTCAATCAGGTGGCGACGTTGGCGGTTCCGGAAAGCCGTCTGATCACGATTCAGCCATGGGACGCGAGTATTATAGGAGAGATCGAAAAGGCCATCTTGAAATCCGAGCTGGGGTTGGTTCCCACGAGTGACGGCAAGGTTATTCGGATTTCCATCCCTCAACTGACGGAAGAGCGAAGGAAGGAACTGGTCAAGGTGGTCAAACGCCTGGGTGAGAACGCGAAGATCGCCGTGCGCAATATTCGGCGGGATGCCAACGATTTCGTGAAGAAGAAGGAAAAGGAGAAAGAGATTTCTCAAGACGAGCTCAAAAAGAATCAGGAAGAGATTCAAAAGATGACCGATGATTTCATCGCGGAGATCGATAAGCTGGTAGCTGCGAAAGAGAAGGAAATCATGGAAATTTAGCGAAAGCTGAATTTCGTGAAGGAGGTGAAGACGATGTATGTGATCACGGATGAGTGTGTGGCGTGTGGGACGTGCGCGGAAGAGTGTCCGAGTGAGGCCATTGAAGAAGGGGATATCTACGTCATCGACCAGGACAAATGCACGGATTGCGGAACGTGTTTCGAGGTATGTCCCGTGGAGGCCATAGAGAAGAAGTAGGTAACGAGGGACGAGCCGGCTAGGGAAGGGCGTGGACATTCATTCACCCTTCCCTTTTTTATGCTTCTCAAGAGGAGGAGATTCTATTCGCTTGGCGCCGGAGGGAGGGGACGAGACGGCATCTTTTTTCTTGGGGGTTTGCGCATGCCCCCTCCTCGTTCTTGAACCCACCGTTTGATGAGTTCCCGTCGAAACCGTTGTTGAAACAGGAGGTAACGTCCGAGCTGCTCTTCCGTCAGGACCCCTTTGAGCTTTTGATACTCCTCCCTCGAGAGGGCGCAGATCCTCTCTGTGAGATCGAACAGCTTTGCGGCCATGGAATCGACAGCCGCCTTTTCGGAAGTTTTGTCACGGATGGACTGGCGCAATTTCCAGAGGAGGGCCCGTTTTTGTTCTATGAGGCGGGTCCTTTTCTCATCCATCGCTTTTATGATGGGAAAGACTTTCAGGGCCGTTTCGCTGTCGAGGTTCAAGGCGTCCATCAGCTTCCACATTTTGATGGTCTCGATCTTCTCCATGACCCGTTGCCGGTTGGGAAGGGGTTTGGGCCGCGAGTCGGCGGTGCTTCCCAAAAAGACGGCGAAAAGGGTTGCCGCGGCGATAAAGATAAATTTTTTTCTGAATGTGGCTTTTTCCATCGTGGATCTCCTTTTTTCTTTTTTTACCTAAGAGACACCAGGAAGTCCGCAAGGTTTAAGCTTTCCGTGAAAAAATTCTTTCTACGGGGGACGAAATTGAAAGGCGGGAGACGTTTATCTCAAAATCTGGCTGAGGAAGAGCTTGGTGCGGTCGTGTTTGGGGTGCGAAAAGAATTCCTCCGGTGTATTTTCCTCGATGATACGTCCGTAGTCCATGAACAAGACCCGGTGGGCGACGCTTTTGGCGAAACCCATTTCGTGGGTGACCACGATCATCGTCATTCCTTCCTGGGCCAGCTCCACCATGACGTCTAAAACCTCTTTGATCATTTCCGGGTCGAGGGCGGAGGTGGGTTCATCGAACAGCATGATTTTCGGATTCATGCACAGGCTTCGGGCGATGGCGACCCGTTGCTGTTGGCCTCCGGAGAGTTGGCCCGGATATTTTTTTGCCTGGTCGGCTATGTGCACCTTTTCGAGGAAGTACATGGCGGTTTCCTCGGCCTTCTTTCGGGGAATCTTCCGAACCCAGATGGGGCCTAGCGTCAGGTTGTCCAGAATGGTGAGGTGGGGAAAGAGATTGAAGTGTTGGAAGACCATGCCGACTTCCGCGCGAATTTTCTCGATGTTTTTGATATTGTTGGTCAGCTCGACGCCGTCGACGATGATTCGTCCCCGCTGGTGTTCTTCCAGGCGGTTGATACATCGGATGAGGGTTGATTTTCCCGACCCCGAAGGGCCGCAAATGACGATCCGTTCCTGGCGTTTTACCGTGAGGTTGATGCCTTGGAGGACGTGGAGCTCTCCAAACCATTTGTGCAGGTCGATGATCTCGATCATGGCGTTTTCCTGGTTTTTTTGATCTGATTCGCGTGGGTTCGTCATGATGAATCCTTTATGGTTTTGGTAAGGATTTTGGGGTGGTAATTTTTTTCACTGTTTTTCTCCCTGCCCTAGCTCTCGTTCCAGTTTTCGGCTGTAGTTCGACATGGAGAAGCATCCTAGGAAGTAGAGGATGGCAATGAAAATATAGGCCTCGGGAGAAAATCCCATCCATTTTGGATTGGAGAGGACGGATTGGGTGGTTTTGAGGAGATCCCATAGGGCGATGATGACGACCAGGGAGGTGTCTTTGAAGGCGGAGATGAGGATGCTTACCGTGGGAGGGATGACGATCTTCAGGGCTTGGGGAAGGATGACGAGCCGCATGGTGAGCACGTAGTTCAACCCGAGGGATTCCGCCGCCTCGTACTGGCCTTTCGGAATGCCCTGCAACCCTCCCCGCACAACTTCGGCGATATAGGCGGCCGTGAAGAGGATGATGGCGACCTGGGCTCGTAGGATTTTGTTGATGGTCACCCCCTCCGGAAGGAATAGGGGGAAGATGATGGAGGCCATGAACAAGAGGCTGATGAGGGGGACTCCACGAATCATCTCGATGTAGATGACGCTTAGCCATTTGATACCGGGCATCTTGGATCGCCGTCCCAGCGCCAAGATCACGCCGAGAGGGTAAGCGGCCGTCAGGCCAAAGACGGAAAGCAGGAGGGTGAGAGGAAGCCCGCCCCACTTGGTGCTTTCCACGGGGGGTAGCCCGAAAATCCCACCTTTCATCAGTGTGCCCATCACGAAAAGGCCCACGATCCAGATGTAGATCAACGATTTTTTCCAGTTTTTGTTTCGACTGCTGTAATAGATCAGCCCGAAAAGGAGAAGCATCGCGATGAGAGGGCGCCATTGTTGGTCATACGGGTAGAATCCAAAGATGATGAACCGGATGTTGCTTGTGATGACGGACCAGCACGCTCCCGTCGCCTTTTTACACACGTCCGCACAGTTGGGAGCCCAGATGCTGTCGATGAAGGCCCACCGAACGAAGGGGGGGATCGTCTTGTAGAGGATGAAAAGGGTGACGATCGTGAGGAGGGAATTGAAGTAACCGTTAAAGAGATTATTCCTCACCCATCCAATGACGCCCACACTGGTCGTTGGGGGTTTGATTTCCTCGGTGGCGTTTTTGGGATGTCCTGTGGGTTCGCTCATGGGATTTTATCTTTCGACCAACGCGGTTTTTTTGTTGTACCAGTTCATAAACGCCGAGGTGGAGAGGCTGAAGATGAGATACACGGCCATGATGAGGGCAACCCCCTCGATGGCTTGGCCCGTCTGATTGATACAGGTGTTGGCGACGGATACGAAATCCGGGAAACCAATAGCGACGGCCAAGGAGCTGTTTTTCGTGAGATTCAGCATTTGGCTCGTGAGAGGGGGAATGATGACCCGTGCCGCTTGGGGAAGGATGACGAGATTCAGCACCTGAGACGGCTTGAGTCCTAACGCCATGGCGGCCTCCCGTTGTCCTTTGCTGACCGATTGGATTCCGGCCCTCACGACTTCCGCCACGAACGCGGCCGTGTAGAGGACGAGTCCCAAAAGGAGCGCGATGAATTCAGGACTTAGCATGATACCCCCTTTGAAGTTGAAACCGACGAGATGGGGGGTATTGACCTGAAGGGGAAACCCGAAGATCGCCCAGGTGAGGAGGGGACCGCCGAAGATGAGGATCAAGGAGACGGTAAAGACAGGGAAGATCTTTCCCGTCTTTTCCTGACGTTTTCTCGCCCATTTTTTCAGGAAATAGGAGGCGACACAGGCGAGGACGAAGGAGATAAACATCCATTTGTAGGCCGGGATGGAAGCGGGAACGGCCAGTGCGACTCCCCGGTTGCTCAGAAAAACGCCGTGAAAGGGATGCAGCGCCTGGCGAGGCGAAGGGAGGGTTTCATAGAAGATGGCGTACCAGAAGAAGAGCTGGAGAAGCACAGGAATATCTTGCATGACTTCGATATAAAACCCGGCGAGTTTGGAGATCAGCCAGTTCGTCGATAGGCGGGCAATGCCGATGAACGTGCCGAGGATGAGGGTAAGGATGATACCGATGAAAGACACCTTCAGGGTGTTGAGGGCTCCCACCAGGAGGGCGCGTCCGTAGGTGCTGGCCGCCGAGTAGGGAATGAGGGATTCGCCGATTTCGAACGATGCCTCTTTGTGAAGAAACCCGAAACCCGTGGCGATGTGTTGCCGTTTGAGATTGACGATGGTGTTGGAGACGAGATAGTAGGCCAACAGTCCCACGAGGCAAAAGACGATGATCTGATAGAAGATGGCACGCCATTTCGGGTCGAGCCAAAACGGAACTTTTTCTATCTCTTTGAGATACGGTTCTTGCCTTTCTGAGATACCGGAACCCGCCATTCCTTCAGGCCTTTCTCCCTATCTGGAGGCGAATGGTGAGAAAAGGAGGGCAGACTTGCCGTCCGCCCCCCTTTTGATTGGCGATTAACGGAAGGGGGCTGCGTACATCAGCCCGCCCTTGGTCCAAAGGGCGTTTAGACCGCGTTTCAGACCGAGAGGCGTGTTCACTCCCACGTTTCTTTCGAAGATTTCGCCGTAGTTGCCCACGGCCTTGATGATATTGTAGGCCCATTTGTCGTCGAGTCCAAGGTCTTTTCCCAAACCAGGTGTAACGCCGAGGAATCGTTTGACCCTTGGATCGCTGCTCTTGAGCATTTCATCCACGTTCTTGGACGTGATTCCCAGTTCCTCCGCCTGGATCAAGGCCATGACCGTCCAGTTGACGATGTCGTACCATTGATCGTCGCCGTGGCGCACGACAGGAGCCAGGGGTTCCTTGGAGATGATTTCCGGAAGCAGCACGTAATCTTTGGGATTTGGCGCGATGGAACGAATGGCGGCCAACTGGGACGAATCGGAGGTGATGACGTCACATCGTCCCGCGAAGAAGGCCTTGTTCAGTTCCGCCGCCTGTTCGATGACGACCGGTTTCCATTTCATTCCATTTTTACGGAAGAAGTCGGCCGCGTTCATCTCGGTGGTCGTTCCGGGAAGCACGCAGACGGTGGCTCCGTTCAGCTCTTTGGCGCTTTTGATTCCCAGCTTTTTGGGCACGAGGAACCCTTGTCCGTCATAGAAGTTGACATGGACGAAGTTGAGACCGTTGACCGTTTCTCTCGTCAGGGTCTGGGTGGTGTTCCGGCAGAGCACGTCGATCTCTTTCGATTGAAGCGCCGGCAGACGTTGTACGGCCGTCAAGGCGATGAATTTGATCTTGCTGGCATCACCGAAGACCGCCACGGCGATCGCTTTGGCGGTGTCCACGTCGAGCCCCTTCCACACGCCTTTCTTGTCCGGCATGCTGAATCCGAAGACACTCCCGTTGACCCCTACTTTCAGGTACCCTCGTTGTCGGACTTCCTGAAGGGTTCCGGCCATGGCGGCGGTTGTCATGGCGATGAAGACCACGGCCACAGCCAGGGCGATGAGTTTTGCGCGTTTCATACCTTCCTCCTTTCTTACGTTAAAGGGTTTAACACACGGATGTCCGGAGACATCTTTCCACGTCGTGTAAATCTTGGTGGGGGAAATAATAAGAAATGATGAAATTTGATGAAGCCCCCTCTCCTCCCATTCTCATGCTGTTCACATATCACAATCACCCCTGAGGATTCAAGGAAATTATTTCGAGTAGGAGAAGGGATCGTGTTATCTGATGGCCGCATTTAGCTCCGCGAGGAGTTTTTCCCCGTCAAGATTGTATTTCGAAATGACAAGGGAAAGAGGTTCGAAGAGGTTATAGCAGATGAGGCATTCCCCCGCGACGGCATCGTATTTCTTGAAGACATCCTGAGTCGATGCGAACCTTTCCACGATGTCAAGGATGGTCATTTCAGGGGTGATTTCTCGCTTTTTTCCGGTTTCTTCCATTTCTTCAGGGACTTGGGAAAATATTCCACACACTTTGGCACGCCTTGAAGGATTTGTCAAATCGGAAATACCGATAATCTCAACCCCCTGCCATCGGATTTTTGTATAGGGAGGGATAACACGGGTTACATGACAGGGAAAAGGGAATTTGTTATGATGAAAGGCCCATGTATGAGATTATTATTCATGCCCACGAGGTGGCGGCCGAGGCAATCGGGGCGTTCCTTGAAAGTCGAGGAATTCCCTACGGGGTAGGAACGGAGCCGGAGCGTGAAGCGGTAAAGGTCTTTTTCTACCTCGAGGAAAAGGTCTGGCGTGGGTTGAAAGGCCTGATGTGGGAAAAGCTTCAGGAGATTGGCTCGATTTTTCGGATCCCCCATCCTGTGATCGAGGAAAGTCCCCTTCAAGAGGATTGGAAGGTCGCATGGAAGCGGTACGCGCGGACCTATCGAATACGAGACGCATTGGTGATCAAACCTAGCTGGCGGTCTTTCCGGAAATCTCCCGCGTGTCCCGTCATTTCGATCGATCCTCAAATGGCGTTCGGGACGGGGGGACATCCCTCCACGAGACTCTGTCTCTACTACCTTGTGGACATAGCCGAGACGTGCCCACTTCGTATGGAAAAGGTGCTGGACGTGGGAACCGGTTCGGGGGTGCTGGCCATCGCGGCGGCAAAGCTGGGTGCCCGGTGTATTCATGCCATCGATGTCGATTCGGATGCGGTGAAAACGGCTAAGGAAAACATTCGCAGGAATGGGGTGGAAGCGAACATTGTCCTCGAGAGAAAGGAACTTCGAGAGGTTCAGGATCGTTTTCCTTTGATACTCGCAAACTTAGAGGAATCTGTTCTGTTGAGTCTCTTGCCTGAGTTTTCTCGTCGTGTGGCGTCCGATGGGTGGTTGATCGTATCGGGACTCGTCTCGAGGCAAGGACGGACGTTTGTCGCCCGGGCGCGGGAAGAAGGGTGGCGTAAGGTTTCCCATCGCCATTCCGGGGTATGGGTTTCCTATTGCCTGGAGAGAGGACGTGAGTAGGGTTCCGCAATTTTTTGCTTCCCGCGTGTGGGATGAAGAGGGGATTGCCGTCGTGGAAGGGGACGAACATGTCCATTTGAGCAGGGTGCTCAGGTTGGGTGTGGAAAAAGAGGTGTTCGTGTCAGACGGGAGAGGGCGGCGTTGGCGGGGTGTGATTGCCGAGGTGGGAAGGGGGCAAACCCGCATCCGGCTCCGGTCGCTGCTGGAGGAGCCGGAGGGGCGGTCTCTGGAGATTACCCTGATCCAGGCACTTCCCAAGCGTCGGAAGATGGAGTGGATTCTGCAGAAGGCGACGGAGATGGGAGTTTCCCGCATAGTTCCCGTGGAGTCGAGATATTGCGTCGCGCGGTTGAGGGGGGAAAAACGGGACAAACGATACGAGCGATGGAAGGCGATCGTCAAAGCGGCGGCGAAACAATCCTACCGCTCGTCTTTGCCCGCCTTGACGGAAGTGATGCCACTGGCAGATGCCCTGCGTTGTTACCGGGGGGAGTTGAATATTTTTTTGGCACCTGATAGTGAGAGCTCATTGAGGGACCGTCTCGCTCATCATCGGGAGGTTACAAAGGTGGTGGTGGTGATCGGCGCAGAGGGGGGGTTCCACCCTGATGAGAAAAGAATTGCCACGGAGGCGGGGTATCTTCCGTGTCACCTCGGAAAAGGGGTTTTGCGGGTGGAAACGGCGGTAGTCAAGGTGCTATCTATACTCCAATACCTGTATGGAGAGGGGTGAGTATGAGAGGAGAGGTTGCATTTGAGGCCCTATCGGTATGACCTAGGTCAGGGTTTTTTTTCGAAGCGCTTTTTCGCGTGGCTTTTCGCTCGCGTGGAGATCTCTCCGAGACATTTGCGAAAGTGGCGCCGCCTCGTGGCAAAGGGTGTGGTGATTCCGCTTTTGGATTCACCGAGCCGATTGGATTTTCTCGCCCTCTTTCATCTTTATAGGACTTTGGGAGGAAACTTCCCCAAATTTCCCGTGGGGATTTCGCTACTTCCGTGGGTGTCTTTCAAGGGATGGTATGTGCATGTTCGAGCGTGGATTCTGTGGCTGTTTAGGAGGATTTGCCTTTTCGATCCCTTTTATCCGGAGAAGAATGAAGAGTTGGATAGGTTGGGGCGTGTCCCTTTTGTCCTTTTCCTCCACCCCGCCGGGGCGTATCTCCAGCGGTGCGTTCGTCTTCGCATGACCCCTCTCGAAGCGGTGATTCGGTATCAGCGTTCCCTCGAGACCCCTCTTTTTCTAGTGCCGCACCTTATCGTGTATGACGTGGTTCCTCCAACGGAGAAAAAATCTTTATATACCGCTTTGTGGGGCGAGGTGGCCTCGCCACGGTGGACCCTTCGGCTCAAAAGCCTGTTGCGAAGAAAGAGAATCTCGGTACAAATCGGTGCTCCCATCGACTTACAGCGGTTCATAAAACAGTATCCTTCCTTGGGAGATGACGAGTTGGCGAGGAAAGTGCGGCGGGCGGCCGAAACGATCCTCGACAAAAAGTTGCGAGGGATTACGGGGCCGCCTTTGCCATCCCGGGAGAGGATGGTTACCAAGATTTTGGAAGATCCAGGGTTGTGGAAAAGGCTGGAGGAATTGTCTGGCGAGACGGGAAAGACGGTTGAGGAATTGGCGTCGAAGGCGAAACGTTATGCGTTCGAGATTGCGTCGGACTTGAGACCCTCGTACGTGAAACGATGGGAAGGCGTGTTGCGGTGGGTGTGGCAGACCCTTTACGACGGCGTCGATATCAATCGGGAAATTGAGCAGAAACTGAGAAGGATAGCCCGGAACTATCCCCTCGTTTATATACCCTCCCATAAAAGCCATGTGGATTATTTCCTGCTATCCTATGTCCTTTACGAAATGAATCTTCCCCTTCCGCTGATCGCGGCGGGGATCAATCTCTCCTTTTGGCCGATTGGCCCGATCTTTCGCCGGTCGGGGGCCTTTTTTATCCGCCGTTCCTTCAGGGATAATCCCCTGTATGGCGAGGTTTTTTATCTCTATCTTCGGGAACTGGTTCGGGAAGGGGTTCCCATTGAGTTTTTTATAGAGGGAGGAAGGAGCCGTACGGGAAAATTGATTCTTCCGAAGAAGGGAATGCTTTCCATGATCTTTCGCGCCTATTTCGAGAAGGTGGCGAAGGATGTCTATATCGTGCCGACCGCCATATCCTATGAGAGGATCGTGGAAGAAGAGGGGTATGTTCGGGAACTGAGAGGGGATGAAAAACGGAAGGAAAGGACCCGAGACCTCTTGAGGGTGCGTAAGATCTTTCGTAAACGGTACGGCACCGTCTATGTGCGTTTTGGAACCCCCCTATCTCTCGCGAGGTATTTGGATGGTATGGGAGGCGTGCCCGAATCGGCGGTTCCCCGTAGGGATCTGTATCAAAAGGCGGCCGATGATATTATTCGGGCGATCCAAAAGGCCATGCGGGTCACGCCTTCTTCCTTGGTGGCGGCGGCATTGTTGTCTCAGAGGGAACGGAGTATGAAGTCTTCCGTTATCAAGGAGACCACGGCCCTTTATCTCTCTTTATTGGAACGAGGAGGAGTGGACTGTCCAAGTCGTGAAGAGATGGCGTCATCCTTTTCGCGAGTGATCCATCTGTTTAGGCAAGACGGGGTATTGCGGGAAGGGAAAGAGGTCGATCCGGATGATCCTCACTATTATATTCCCCCCTCCAAACGGATTCATCTGGAGTTTTCCAAGAATATGATGGTCATGCATGTGGCCCCGTTGTCCTTGTACGCGTGGGCTGTCTCGTGGGGGAGAGAGGATCCCTCGAGGTCTCCTTTCAAGATCTTTTCTCTGCTTTTCCACCTGTTTGAGTATGAGTTTCTCCTTCCTGTGGGGCCTCTCATGGGGGTGTACCGGAGAAGTCAAACGTTGATGAAGGATTTGACCGCGAAAGAGCTTTCGAAGGTTCGAGGCGTGATTATGAGTTCTTTGGAAGGGTATTATGCGGGTGCGACGTATGTTTTGAGGAAGGAGTGGAAGGGAGAGGGAGTAGAGGAGAAAAGGCTTGTTCAGGAGATGATCCAGTGGGGTAAGGAATTGCTGGATACCACCCAAATTCGACTGCCGGAATCGGTTACCTCCGCTGTGTTTCAGGGGTGGATCCGTATGGCGACGGAGATGGATATTTTCGAAGCGGTTGTGCCTTCCCATGACCCTCGCAAGAGAAAGATCATCAAGAAGGGAAAGGGATTCGACAAGGTCCGCGACGTCGTGGAAATATTGGACCGTTTGCTTTTCCTTCCCTCGTAGGAATGGTATAAGGATTTGTCTCATGAAAGATAGGATGTGAGGGTTGAAAAGATGGGCCGAATTATCGCGGTAGCGAACCAAAAAGGGGGAGTGGGAAAGACGACCACGGCCATCAATCTGGCGGCTGCCTTGGCGTTGAAGGGGAGGCGGGTCCTTTTGGTGGACATGGACCCTCAAGGGAACGCGACGAGTGGATGCGGGCTTGAGAAGGAAAGTCTGGAAACGAGTGTTTATGAAGTGTTGTTGGGGGAAGTGGAGGCAGGAAGGGCAATTGTGGCGTTGAATCACTCGGGAATGGAGCTGATCCCGGCGAACGGAAATCTTATTGGGGCGGAAGTGGAACTGGTTCATGAGATCGGAAGAGAGTACTTTCTGAAACGACAGCTGGAGGCGATCCGAGGAAGATATGAATATATCTTTATCGATTGTCCCCCCTCCTTGGGGCTTCTGACGGTGAACGCCCTGACAGCGGCGGAAGGGGTTCTCATCCCTCTTCAATGCGAGTTCTATGCCATGGAAGGATTGTCTCAGTTGCTGCGAACCCTTCGACTGATAAAGAATTCGGTGAATCCGGGGCTGCGGATCCTGGGAATCTTATTGACGATGTTTGATGTAAGGAATAACATTTCCCATCAGGTGAAAGAGGAGGTATGCAGGCATTTTGGAAAGCGGGTCTTTGAAACCGTGATCAGCCGTAATGTTCGGCTAAGTGAAGCGCCGAGTTTTGGAAAGAACATCTTCGAATATGATCCGAAATGTGTGGGGGCTCAAGGTTATTTGAGCTTGGCGGAGGAATTGATGAAGCGGGGAGGTAGCCGTGGCTAAGAAGAAGGTATTGGGGCGGGGTATCCGTGCGTTGATTCCAGAGGGAACAGAGGAGAAGGGAAATTTTCTGTTCGTGGGGATCGAGACGTTGCGTCCCAATCCGTCGCAACCTCGCAAGTCGCTGGATCCGGATAAACTTTCATCCCTTGCCGCGTCGATCAAAGAAAAGGGGATTTTGCAACCTTTGTTGGTGCGTCCCATTCCGGAAGGGTATGAGATTGTAGCGGGGGAACGCCGGTGGAGAGCGGCGCAAAAGGCGGGGTTGCGCGAGGTGCCTGTCGTCGTGCAAGAATTGGGAGAAAGGGAGAGTCTCGAGGCCGCCCTCGTTGAGAATCTTCAGAGGGAGAACTTGAATCCTATTGAGGAAGCGCTTGCATACGTGGAGCTGATGAAAGAATGGGGATTGACGCAAGAAATGTTGGCGAAACGCCTGGGAAGGAATCGCTCCACAATCGCCAATACGGTAAGGTTGCTTCAATTGTCTCCGCGTGTGCAGCAACTTGTGAGCCGCGGCGAACTGAGTGCGGGACATGGGCGGGCGTTGTTGGCGCTACCGGATTTTTCTTCTCAAGAGACATTGGCACAAAAGATTCTCGCCAAAGGTCTCTCCGTGAGAGAGGTGGAGAGAAGCGTGAAGCGTTTCGGTGCGGACAATGCCTCTGACGGTCTTTCAAAAAGGAAACAGACGGATCCGTTTCTTCAAGACATCAAAGAACGAATGGAACGTGCCTTGGGGACGAAGGTGGATGTTTCTTTGAAAGGAAAACGTGGTTCCATTCGGATTTCCTTTTATAGCCTTGACGAGCTGGACGGCTTGATTGAGAAGATTTGCTCCTAGATTGGTTGAAAACGGGTTGTATCTATGGTAACTAGTGCGATGTTGGGTTGTGTGAAACCGTAGAAGAGAGGAACAGGCGTATGGCGAAGGGAACCACAAAGGATATCCGGGCATTCCTCGGAGAGGATACAAACTTTGAGGGAAAGCTCTTTTTTGAAGGCACGGTAAGGATCGATGGGAAATTCAACGGGGAGATTCACACGGAAGATGTGGTTATCATTGGTGAATCTGCGGAGGTAAACGCAGAGATCAATGTGGGTGAGATCATCATTAGCGGAATGGTAAGGGGAAATATCTTTGCTAAGAACAGTATCGAGATCCTTGCTCCTGGGAAGGTGTATGGCAATATCCTTACCCCGAAACTGACTATCCAGGAAGGGGTCATTTTTGAGGGAACGTGTCGTATGGAGCAGTTGGATGCCCCTGTGAACGCGAAGGTGTCCGTGTTAAATCCAGAGGCGATGGTTCAAAGCCAAGACAAGGTCAGTGAATCATAGCAAGGCGCGGTTGTTCGTCTTGCCTCTTTTTTACGCTCTCATTGAAAGACGGGGAAGGGTGCCCGTGAGGCAAAGGGAGGAGGAGTGTAAAGGAGAGAGGACGTAACATCGGGGGAAACCTGAAGAAGGAGGGAAAGATGAGGAAAAGATGGTTCGGTGTGGGTATGGTTATCTTGTTGGTGATGGGGGCGGTGAACGCCTTCGGAGGGGAACCTGACATGAATCCTGGTAAGTGGGAAATCACGAGTACGATTGAGATGCCGGGAATGCCCATGAAGCTTCCCCCCATGACGAATACCCAGTGTCTGACAAAGGACGATTTCATCGTGAGAAAACCAACGCAACCCGGAATGGAAAAGATGTTGTCGCCTTGTAAAGTGACAAAATCAGAGGTGAAAGGGGATACCGTGATTTGGGATATGGTGTGTGAAGGGCAAGAGAAGATGACATATCATGGGGAAATAACGTATCATGGGGATACGATGGAAGGGTTTATCAAGATAACCTCTTCAAAGGAGGGACAACCCCCCATGACGATGAAAATGAAAGGGAAAAGAATAGGCCCGTGTGACTGACGGAAATACCGTTTGTGGATGAAAAAAGGCTCCGTCGTTTTCTACGGAGCCTTTTTTTTAAGGTTGGCTATGTTTCGCCATCGGATTCACAAGATGGTGAAGTTCTTCCTGAATATATGTGAGGCGTTCCAAGTCGGCCTCGTCCATGTCGCCCTCCGTTACCTTTTCATGGTAGACACGTTTCAACAGGGTTATTTCTTCTTCTATGGCGGTTAGGGAGCTACGGAATGCTTCCAAGAGAGAAGCCACCGCTTTTTCCGGAGCCCTCACCTCTATTCTTTCCTGTTGGTCAAGGTGGAGGGTTTCTTTCCATGAAGGGACATACGCCTCGAATCCCAATTCCTCTTGAATTTTTGAGGCCAGCGCTTGACTCGATTCGGGCTCTCCGTGAACGACAAAGACCTTTGGACTCGATTTTTTGAAATTGCTCACCCATTTCATAAGGTCGTTTTGATCCGCGTGCGAGGAAAACCCCCCAATCGTGAAGACTCTCGCATTGACGGCGACATCCTCTCGAAAGATCTTGACGCTCTTTTTCCCATCCACGATTTGCCGCCCTGTGGTTCCTTGGGCCTGAAATCCCACGATGACGATACTGGCGCCTTTGCGCCAAAGGTTGTGTTTCAGGTGATGTTTGATTCGCCCAGCCGTACACATACCATTTCCGGCGATGACGATGGCGGATCCTTTCTGTTCGTTGATGGCGATGGAGTCTTTTGTCGAGGGGGTATAATGGAGATTGGGGAGGTTGAAGGGATCGAATCCGGCTTCCACGATGGCCATGGCTTCTTTGTCGTAGAATTCCTTGTTTTTTCTGAAGATTTCCGTGGCCTTGATGGCTAAGGGGCTGTCCAAGTAGATGGGTATCTCGGGGAGCACACCTTTGCGATAGAATTCACCTAACAAGTAAATGATTTCCTGGGTACGCTCCACGGCGAAAGAGGGGATGATGACCTTTTCGTCGTGGGAGACGGCGAAATTGATGGCTTCCAAAAGTTCCGCCTTGCTGTCGTCCAACGATTTGTGAAGTCGATTCCCATACGTGGATTCAACGAAGAGATAATCGGCATTGAAAATATGAGCGGCTTCTTTCAGGATCAATTGGTTTGCCTTCCCAATGTCTCCGGAGAAGACGATCTTGATTTCTTTTTTCCCATCCCGGAGCCACAGTTCTAATATGGAAGAGCCGAGGATGTGCCCCGCGTTTCGAAGGCGGGCTCTGATCCCGTCTTCGATGGGGATGATCTCATCTCGTTCGATGGGATGAAGGAGGGGTAAACTCTTTTTCGCGTCTTGGATGGTGTAGAGGGGTTGGACCTCTTTATGTCCTTTGCGTTTGTTTTTTCTCGTCTGCCATTCCGCGTCCATCTCTTGGATGTGGGCCGAATCGAGAAGCATGATTTCGCAGAGCTCCGCCGTCGGGCGTGATGTGAGAATGTTTCCCTTGAAGCCGTCTTTCACGAGTTTGGGGATGCGGCCCGAATGGTCGATGTGGGCGTGTGTCAGGAAAAGGGTTTTGATTTTTGAAGGGTTGAATTCCCATTCCATCCAGTTTCGCATTTCCATGAGGCGGCCCCCTTGGAATAGGCCGCAATCGACCAGTATTTGTTTTCCTTGCGCGTTTTCCACGAGGTAGTTGGACCCCGTCACGGTTCCGGCCGCCCCTAAACAGGTAACTTTTATCATCGGATTCTCCTGGGTGAAGATTGAAGGTGACAATGGGACCATGCGTCCATAGCAGGTTGCACATACACCATTTTCTTCCCCCAGGTCAAGGGAACTTTTTTTGAAGGGAAGGGAAAAACTGTTGATGAGAGGCGACGGAGAACGAGACGATGAAGACGGCGTGTCGGTGGACTTTGTGAAAAACTTGACAAGGGGATTGAGCTATGATAGCAAAGGCAAAAATTTGACGGGAGGGTGTGTCTGCTCTATGATCAATCTCGACTACACGCTGTTGGTTCAGGCGGTGGTATTCATCGTTTTCGTTCTCCTGATCAATCAATTTCTCTTTCGCCCGGTTGTCGATTTGTTGGAGCGTCGGAAAGAGGCAACCACGGGTGCCCAGGAAAAAGCCTTGGCCTTGCAAGAAAAGGCGGAAAAAGAAGCGGCCCTTTTGGAGGAAAAGCTGGCGCAGGCACGGCAGGAAGCGGCTCTTGAGCGTGACCGACTTCGGAAGAAGGCTTT
>CAZOBB010000138.1:0-17152 GCA_964577975.1 uncultured Thermodesulfobacteriota bacterium
CATGGTCAGATAGACGGCCAGATTCGCCACCGTTCCCGAGAGGGGCTGCACGTTGCAGTGCTCGGCCCCGAAGAGGGCCTTCGCCCGTTCAATGGCCAGGGACTCCGCCTGGTCCACGTATTCACATCCCTCGTAGAATCGCTTCGCGGGGTATCCCTCCGCGTATTTGTTCGACAGGATACTCCCCTGGGCGTCCATGACGGCCTGGCTCACGTAGTTCTCGGACGCAATCAAAATAATCTTATCCGCCTCTCGCTGCTCCTCCCCCGAAATAACCTGGGCGATCTGCGGATCCGCCTTCATCAGTGCTGTCATTCGTTAATCT
This sequence comes from uncultured Thermodesulfobacteriota bacterium, assembly GCA_964577975.1. Lineage (GTDB taxonomy): Bacteria > Desulfobacterota > S145-22 > S145-22 > S145-22 > JAOZMY01. The sequence goes on from CAZOBB010000138.1 coordinate 326, forward strand.
TCTCCCTTCCCCCTTTTTCCTCGATTTTGATCTCAACTGGGCGAAGCTGCTCCCCGGCAGCGCTAAAATTTCTCTTTCTCAAGCGCTTCTCTCTTCCCGAGTCTCCGCGTGTGGCGCCCTCCCTCGAAGGCGTTCCCAAGCCACGCATCCACGATGCTGAAAGCCACGCCGGCCCCAACCACGCGTCCCCCGAACGTAATGATATTGGCGTTGTTGTGGCGGCGGCTCATCTCCGCCGTATAGGCGTCATGGACCACGGCCGCCCGAATCCCCTTAAATTTGTTGGCCGTGATGGCCATCCCGATTCCCGTCCCGCAGATGAGGATCCCCAGGTCCGCCTTCCCTCCCTGGACGGTTCGGGCCACCTCGGCAGCGAAATCCGGATAATCTACGGACGTCTCCGAGTCTGTCCCCACATCCACGACGGAATATCCCTTGGCCTCAAGGTAGGCCTTGACCTCCTCCTTCAGATGGTATCCCCCGTGATCCGACCCAATGGCTATCGATTCCACATATCCCCCTTCTTTCACTTTAAGTTTCCTTTTTACCATACCCCCCCGACCCTTTTCAAGAATAATTGAATCCTCTCTTCTCCTTTCCTATGCTCAATGAACCAAGCTCCAGCACAAAGGGGGTGACTTTTCTGAAAATAGTGTTATAGTTACAAAAACACACCAAGGAAAATCACATGGAGGATTTGAAAAAATGAGAGAGAAAGTAGAACAAGCGATCGAAAAAATCCGCCCATCGTTGCAGATGGACGGGGGGGATATCGAACTGGTCGATATTGAGGATAATGTCGTGAAAGTCCGTCTCAAAGGGGCGTGCGGAAGTTGCCCCATGTCCATCATGACCTTGAAGATGGGCGTGGAACGGATCGTAAAAGAAATGGTTCCTGAGGTAAAAAGCGTCGAGGCCGTGTAACCGACACCCTCTACCGATTCTTTACCTTCTTTTTCCCTTTATTCATTTGTTCCATGATACCAAAAATAGCAAAGGAAAGGTGTACAGAATGTGGCGAATGTGTAAAGGTGTGCCCCGGGCAAGTCTTTTCGTTCGAGAGAGGAAAGGTTGAGATAGTGGCTCCGGAGGAATGTATTGAATGCCGGGCGTGCGAGGAAGCATGTCCCACGGGCGCTGTTCGATTGGTCGATCCAGCTTAAACCACCATGGACTCAGCTTGGATCCTCAAGGGAAACCATAATGAGGGATGGGTTCGGGTATGGTGCCCGGCTAAGATCAATCTTTTTTTGAAAATCCTCAAACGGCTCCCCAACGGTTACCATGAAATTCAGTCGTTGATGCTTCCCATCCATCTCGCCGATGAGATAGAAATCATTGCCCAAGACACACCGAAAGAACTCGTCATCGAATGCACAGACCCCACCATCCCCATTGATCACACAAACCTCGCTGCAAAGGCCTTTCATGCATTAAAAGCGAGGGGCATGCCACTTTCTGGGGTTTCCATTTCTATTGACAAAAGAATCCCCGCCGGCGCAGGATTGGGAGGTGGAAGTAGTGACGCAGCAGGGGTGTTGAAAGGACTCGATTTTCTCTTCAATCTAAATCTTACACGGCAAGAGCTCCTCAGAGTGGCCCTATCCATTGGTGCAGATGTGCCTTTTTTTCTCATGGAACAACCTTGTCTTGTTACGGGCATCGGAGAAATATTAAAGCCTTTGAACATTCGGCAAAAGATGTGGCTGCTTCTGGGGTTTCCAGGTTTCAGCATCTCGACAAAAAAGGCATACGAGGCCGTTGATGCAGAGTTGACAAACACGAAAACACAAGTTAATATGCCCCTCGGCCTTGGAGGGGAGGTACGACAAAAAGGGGGGGAAAGGCGTTTGACCAACGATCTTGAATCACCCGTATTTGTATGGTACCCTGCCTTAAAGGCTTTTCGAGAAAAATTGGAAAAATTGGGAGCTGTTGAGGCAAGGATGACAGGAAGTGGATCTTCCATCTTTGGAATCTTCGAGGAAAAGGCAAAGGCAGAAGCGGCTATGACCGTTATCCGGAAGGATTTCACAGAATGGAAGCTCTACCTGACACAGCCGGTATGGCAAGGCTTTGACGACAAGTTGGAGGAAAGTTAAATGGAAGTGACAGAGGTGAGGGTTTTTCCAGTGAACGAGGAAAAATTGAAAGCCTATGTGACCATTACCTTTGACGACTGTTTCGTTGTACGCGATCTTAAAGTCATCAACGGGAATAACGGGTTGTTTGTCGCCATGCCCAGTAAAAAGAGAAAAGATGGAACCTTCAAAGACACAGCACACCCCCTAAACAACGAAACAAGGAAAATGATCGAAGAAAAAGTATTGGCGGAATACGAAAAAGAGATACAGCGACTCTAATCACCGAGTTGCTGGGGTGTCGTCAAGTGGTAAGACACGGGTCTTTGGAACCCGCATTCGGAGGTTCGAATCCTCCCACCCCAGCCAATTTTTTAACTCAACTGTATACGAGATGTGAGAATGAAGGTATTCTGTGGAAACTCGAATCGTAAATTAGCAGAAGATATATGCAAAAATCTTGGGGTGCCCCTGGGTGACGCTATCGTTCGGCGTTTCAGCGACGGGGAGATCAACGTTGAAATCAACGAAAGTGTAAGAGGAAAAGACATATTCGTCATCCAGTCCACCTGCTACCCGGGCAACGACAATCTGATGGAGCTCTTGATCATGATGGATGCCCTCAAACGGGCCTCCGCTCGACGTATCAATGCCGTTATCCCCTATTACGGATACGCGCGCCAGGATCGTAAGGTCTCCCCTCGGGCTCCCATATCCGCAAAACTTGTTGCAGACCTCATCACGGTTGCGGGTGCAACCCGTATGATGACGGTAGATCTCCATGCAGGTCAAATCCAAGGATTTTTCGACATTCCGGTGGACCACCTTTATGCCTTTCCCGTAATCTTGGATTACCTTTCGAAAAAATTCTCCAACGGAGAAGAAATAGTTATCGTATCACCCGATGCGGGGGGAGTGGAACGTGCCCGTGCCTTCGCCAAACGTTTGAAGGCGCGCCTGGCCATCATTGACAAACGGAGAGAAGCGGCCAATGTCTCTCAAGTAATGAATATTATCGGGGACGTGAAAGGGATGATCGCCATTTTGTTAGACGACATGATCGACACGGCAGGCACTTTAACCCACGCTGCCGAAGCCCTCTTGGAACACGGTGCCAAAGAGGTTTATGCCTCCGCTTCCCACCCGGTTCTTTCCGGAAAGGCGATGGAAAGGATTCGAAACTCCAACATTCAGGAAATCGTCGTTACAGATACCATCCCTTTGCGGCAAGAGGCAACCCAAGAAAAACGCATCAAGGTTCTTTCCGTAGCCCCCCTGTTGGCAGAAGGAATTCGGAGAATTCATACGGAAGATTCCGTAAGCGCACTATTTGTATAAAAAGGAGGAAAAAGTGGAACAACTCGAACTCAACACAACATTTAGGAGAGAAAAAGGCAAAGGCGCGGCAAAGCGCTTGAGGAAAGAAGGGTTTATCCCCGGAATATTCTATGGGCCCCAAACGGAACCCGTTCCCATAACTCTCAATCCCAAGGAGCTGGAAAAGGCCCTTTCCACGGAATTCGGCTCGAGAGTCCTCCTCAAGCTGTCGATCTCCGGTTATGACAAGAAAAAACGAAATGCCATGGTGAAGGATATTCAGATCGATCCGGTTAGCTATCGCTGGATCCACGCGGATCTATACGAAATCGACATGAATCGTGAGGTGGAAGTAGACGTTCCCATTAAAGTGGTTGGCGTTTCGCCCGGGGTCAAAATGGGCGGAATCTTGGAGCTGATCCGCCGTGAGCTCACGATCAAGGCCCTTCCCCAAAACATTCCATCTGTCATAGAAATCGATATAAGCAATTTAGGCCTCGGAGATTCCATCCATGTGGATGATGTGTCGGCCGAAAACTACACCATCGTGGCGGACAGCAACTTCACGCTTATCACCGTTTCGGCACCGGAGGTTGAAGCCACAGAGGAAGAGATGGCGGAAGAAGAAGTTACAGAAATACCAGCAAGCGAGGAGGAACCCCAGGAATAATTGGCATATCCAGAAGAAATACCCCATGTGTGGATCGGTTTGGGAAATCCAGGCCTTGCGTATGAAAGAACCCGTCACAATTTCGGGTATGCGGTAATAGATTTCTTTTTAAAAAAGTTCGGAGAGAGAAGGAAATGGGAAAACCGAAATGCCAAAGTGTGGCACGTTTCCTTCCACAAACATGAAATCGTGATGGTCAAACCGGCTACATTCATGAATCATAGTGGCATGGCGGTAGCTCAAATCGTCGAAAAATTGGAAACAACACCTGCAGAGGTGGTCGTTTTCCACGATGATGTTGATTTGGACATAGGAAGGACAAAACTCAAATGGAAAGGAGGGGATGCTGGCCATAAAGGAATCCGTTCCATCATAACCTATCTTCGAACGGACGCTTTTTTCAGAGTACGAATGGGAATCGGCAGACCGCCTGAGGGACTCGACGTTTCAGACTATGTTCTCTCCCCCTTTACAAGCAGGGAGTGGGAAATAGCGTTGGAAACGATGGGGCGTATTGCCGAGGGAATGGAACTATGGGCGGATCAAGGAACCACCTACGCCCTCAACCACCTAAACCGCTGGAACTAAAGGAGGAGATTCATGTACAGCCTAACGAAGTTTGCTCCGTTGTTTGGGATCGCGGGATTGATTTTGGCATGGATCATTTACGCTTACATCAAAAAACAAAATGATGGCAACGAAACCATGCGAGAAATCGCAGAGATGATTCATAAAGGAGCGATGGTTTTTCTAAAAAAAGAGTACTCGATCCTCGTCATTTTCATCGTCGTCGTTTTTCTCCTCATGGCGTGGAAAATCGACATCTACACAGCCATCGCATTCGCGTCGGGAGCTGCCAGCTCCATGCTGGCAGGCTTCTTTGGCATGAGCGCCGCCACTCGCGCAAACGTTCGGACCTCTCAGGCGGCGTACGAATCAGGACAGGCGAAGGCTTTGAACGTGGCATTTTTCGGCGGATCAGTCATGGGGCTTTCCGTCGCGAGTCTCGGTCTCTTGGGATTAGGTATCTTTTACCTCATTTTCGGAAAGGACCCCGCCACGGCAAAGGTCATTAATGGATATGCAATGGGCGCCAGCTCCATTGCCCTCTTCGCGCGAATCGGAGGCGGAATCTACACGAAAAGCGCTGACGTGGGTGCCGACCTCGTGGGAAAAGTAGAGGCAGGCATTCCCGAAGACGATCCGCGAAACCCCGGCGTCATCGCCGACAACGTAGGAGATAACGTGGGTGACATCGCCGGAATGGGAGCCGACATCTTCGAGTCGTACGTGGGATCCATCGTGGCTTCCATCGCCATCGGTGCCACATCGGCTTTTGCGGTACAGACCCGCCTTCTCTACATGGCTTATCCGATTCTCGTCGTCATGGGAGGACTAATCGCGTCCTTGCTCGGAATTCTCTCTATCAAGATCCTCCAGCGGATGAGCCCCCAAGCGGCCTTGAGGTATTCTACCTTCATTAGTGCCGCCTTCCTCGTCATCTTTACCTACATCATCACCGTCTCTCTTAAACTTCCGATGGGGGTTTTCTGGGCGGTCTTCTCTGGACTGTTGGCCGGCATGCTCATCGGGCTTATCACCGAATATTACACCTCGGGTGCTCCTGTGCGGAAGATAGCGGAATCATCGGAAACGGGACCCGCCACCGTCATTATTTCCGGATTGGCTGTTGGCCTGGAAAGCACAGCCTTACCCGTCGTGGTCATCTGTATCGCCACCTTTGTGGCGGCCAAGACCGCCGGACTCTTTGGAATTGGCGTCTCTGCCGTTGGGATGCTCTCCACGGTAGGTGTCACCATGTCCGTGGACGCCTATGGTCCCATCGCCGACAACGCGGGTGGAATCTCCGAAATGGCGGGGTTAGGTCCGGAAACCCGGAAAATCACCGATGGACTCGATGCACTGGGAAATACGACAGCCGCCATCGGAAAGGGCTTCGCGATCGGTTCAGCCGCCTTAACGGCCTTGGCGCTTTTCGCTGCCTATTCCCAAGCGGTTGGTCTGAAAATGATTAGCATCACTCAACCCAAAGTGGTCATCGGGATGTTTATCGGCGGTATCGTCCCCTTCTTCGTGGCGGCCTTAACCATGACGTCTGTGGGAAAAGCCGCTTTCAAAATGGTCGAGGAAATCCGCCGCCAGTTCCGCGAAATTCCCGGGTTGATGGAGGGAAAAGCAAAACCTGATCCCGAATCCTGCGTGGCCATCAGCACGGTAGCAGCCCTGAAGGAAATGGTTGTCCCGGGTCTGATAGCGGTTATCGTTCCCATCGTCGTAGGTTTTCTGTTGGGTCCCCAGGCCTTGGGAGGACTCTTGGCAGGCACCACCCTGACGGGTGTCATGCTCGCTCTGATGATGGCCAATGGAGGAGGCGCGTGGGACAATGCGAAAAAGTATATCGAAGAAGGACACTTCGGTGGCAAGGGATCCGACAACCACAAAGCGGCCGTTGTGGGTGATACGGTAGGAGATCCCTTCAAAGATACATCGGGACCTTCCATGAACATTCTCATCAAGCTCATGTCGGTGGTTTCTCTCGTCATTGCCCCCTTGCTCATCCACTTGAAATAACAATAAATTACAAAACAAATTGAAAGGGTGGGGTGCCCCCCACCCTTTTTTCTCTTATCATCTTGACTGGAAGGGATTGATGGTTATATTCGCACTGGGTCGCAAGGGGTGGAGTGTGTGCCGATAAAAATGCCGTTTATCAAGGACTAAATCACAGGGGATAAACCATGATAGAAATCCAAAACCTCACCAAGTATTATGGGCACATCAAGGCGGTCGAAAATGTGTCCTTCACCGTCCAGAAAGGAGAAATCTTAGGGTTTCTTGGCCCCAATGGGGCAGGTAAAACCACAACCATGCGAATCCTAACGGGTTTCTTCCCGCCCACAGAAGGAAGAGTGAAAGTTGCTGGATTCGACATCACCGAAAATCCTTTGGAGGTCAAAAGGAGAATCGGTTATCTGCCTGAAAACGTGTCTCTTTATAACGATATGCGTGTCATCGATTACCTAAATTTCGTAGGAAAAGTCAAAGGAATCAAAAAAACCAAAAAATTGAAAAAACAGGTATCGAACATCGTAGAGCTATGTGGAATCACCCATGTCCAGAAACGAACGATAGGAAAGCTCTCCAAAGGATACCGCCAGAGGGTCGGATTGGCTCAAGCCCTTCTTGGCGAGCCTGAAGTGCTCATTCTCGACGAGCCAACCGTAGGACTAGACCCTAAGCAAATCGTCGAAATACGAAAACTCATCAAAGAACTAGGGGGAGAACGAACCGTCATCCTCAGTACCCATATCCTTCCCGAGGTTCAGATGATCTGCGAGCGGGTCATCATCATCAACGAGGGAAAAATCGCCGCCATCGACACGCCCGACAACCTTAATCGCCAACTCTCCAAGCAGCTCGTCATCTCTATGGAGATAGAAGGAGAAACTCAAAAGATTATCAACGTCCTTGAAGGCGTCGAGGGCGTTAAGGAAGTAAAACCAAAAACGAAAAAAGGAAAGATCAAACAGGTCGAGGTTATTGCCAGCCCTGACAAGGATATTCGCAAAGAGCTCTCCCAAGCGGTTTTCGAAAATCAATTAGGCCTTTATGGCTTAAAAACGGTAGAAATGAGCTTGGAAGAGATCTTCTTGAAATTGGTCACGCAGGAGGAGCACCATGCGTAACAGTTATCCCATCTTCAAAAAAGAGATTGGCACCTACTTTTTCTCCCCTATCGCTTATGTGGTTATCACCATCTTTCTGGTTTTATCGGGATATTTCTTTTACAGTACGGTAGCGTATTACAGCCTCATTAGCCTACAGGCGCTACAAAATCCGTACATGGTTTCCGGCTTAAACCTCACGGAAGGATTGATCTCTCCGTTCTTTGCCAACATCGGGATTATTGCCATGCTGATCATTCCCATGCTCACCATGCGGCTCTTTTCGGAAGAAAAAAAGAGCGGTACGATCGAGCTTCTTTTCACCTATCCCTTAAGAGACCTCGACATATTGATAGGAAAATTTCTTGCGGCTTCCCTCGTCTATCTCATCCCTATTATTATCACCATGGTTTATTTAGCTTTCATTAGAACTATTACGGAACTTCCCGTTGGTCCCCTCCTCGCTGGTTATCTTGGTCTTTTTCTTCTTGGGGAAGCCTTTTTGGCGCTCGGAATCTTTATCTCCTCTACCACGGAAAACCAAATCGTGGCAGCCATTATCACATTCGGTGTCCTCCTTCTTTTATGGGTCATCGGGTGGGCGGCAAACTTCACGGGGCCCCTTTTCGGAAAAATCCTGAACGAACTCTCATTAGTCAAACATTTCGAGAATTTCTCAAAAGGGGTTATTGATATGAAAGATGTGGTCTTCTACCTGATCTTCACTTTCTACTGTCTTTTTCTAACCTGCAGAGTTCTTGAATCGAAGCGCTGGAGGGGTTAATCATGACGGCAAAAAAAGATTCGGCAAAGAAGGGTTCAAAACGACTTCAACTGGGAGCAAACGCCTTCCTTTACAGCCTTATCGTGCTGGCCATCTTGGTGTTTGTCCAACTGATCGTCTACCGCCACAACAAGCGGTTTGACTTGACCGAGAGCAAAATCCATTCCCTTTCTCCTCAATCCGTGAAAGTCTTGAAAAGCATTAAAGACGATGTCACGATCAAGGCCTTTATGCGAGAGGGACCCGAAAAGGATAAAATCGTAGAATTACTAGACCTATACGCCTATCATTCCAAAAAGATCCATCCGCAGATCATCGATCCGGATCGTCATCCCGGAGAGGCCAAACAATACGACGTTCGAAATTACGGCACCCTCGTCTTTCTCTGCGGCAAAAGAAAGGAAAAAATCCTTCAGACGGACGAGGAGGCCATTACAAACGCCCTCGTTAAAGTTACCCAGAAAGAAAAGAAGAAAATATATTTTCTTACCGGCCACGGCGAAAAAGACCTTAAAAACAGTGGAAAAACCGGTTATTCACAAGTCAAAAAATCTCTCGAGGAGAAAAACTACGACGTCAAAACCCTTCTCCTTACACGAAACAAAGGTGTTCCAAAAGACGCAAACGTCCTTGTTATCGCCGATCCTCAGGTCGAGCTTCTTCAACACGAGCTCAACGCCTTAAAAAGCTATCTCAAGCAAGGAGGACATCTTTTCGTGTTGCTAAATCCCTACACATCGGTAGGACTTGTCAACTTCCTGAAAGACTATGGCTTTATAGTGGGAAACGACATGATTGTTGACAAGCTGAGCCGGATTTTGGGTGGTGGCTACCTCATGCCCGTCGTTGCCGCATACGGAAGCCATCCCATTACTCGAAATTTCAATATGATGACCTTTTATCCCACAGCGAGAAGCGTCCAAGTCATGAAAGGCAAAGAGGCTGAAATGAATTGGAGCCTGACGGTTCTTGCAAAAACGGGAGAAGCCAGCTGGGGAGAAACGAACAAAAAACTCCTCGAAGAAGGAAAAGCCGCTTTCGACAAAGGAAAAGATCTAAAAGGCCCTGTACCTCTTGCGGCGGTGTGTGAGGTCACTCCCCAAGGCATGGTAAAACTCACCGGCAAATTGAGAGAGAAGCACCGACCCCGTCTTGTGGTGGTCGGAGATCCAGATTTCGCTGAAAATAGCTATTTCAACCTATACGGAAATGGCATCTTCTTCCTTAACATGATCAACTGGCTGGCAGAAAAGGATATTCTCATTGCCATTCCACCCAAAAACCAGGAAAATCAACCCTTGACCTTGACCCGGAATCAAGGACTCCTATCCTTCTGGATTAACGTGGTAGGAATTCCGCTCATCGTCATTATCATCGGAATCTTCGTCTTTATCCGAAGGAGGATCGTCGGATGAAAGGCTTCAAACGTTCCATTATTGGAATCGTGATCCTGGCTCTCATTGGCGGATATTACTATTTCTATGAAATAAAGTACCGCGGTCAGAAAGAAAAAGAGAAAGAGATCAGCGAAAAAATCTACCCTCTGGAAAAATCCGATATCCAAAAAATCATCTACCAGCGTGAAAAGGAAAAAATCGTCCTCGAAAAGAAGAACGGGAAATGGGTCATCACCGAACCTGTCAAAGCGGAAGTCGACAAAAAGACGGTAACCTCCCTCGTCGACACATTCGCAAAATTGAAGACGTTTCGAAAGTTGAAAGATGTCAATATCGATGACCCTGACTTCGGTTTCAAGAAAAACCCTCTGAAAGTTACTCTCATAGACAAGAAAGGGAAAACCTATACTGCCATTTTTGGCCATCAAAACCCCACGAACAGTTATGTCTATACCCTCAAGGGTAAAGGGAAAGACGTCCTTCTTGTGTGGCTGTACCCCAAAAAACTGCTCAAAGAGACATTATTCGACTTAAGATTCAAGAAAGTCCTCCCATTGAAACCCGAACAGGTAACTCGCATCCTCTACGTAAAAGGCGCTACAAGTGTAGAGATAAAAAAGATTAAAGACCACGAATGGAAAATCCTTTCTCCCATCCAAGCGAAGGGCGATCGCTATGCCATCGAGGGGTTTGTATCTTCCGTGGCGGATGGAAAGGTTGTTCGCTTTTTAGATACCCCCCCCAAAGACGATACTAAATTCGGATGGACCTCTCCACGTATGACCATCACCTTTCACTTCGTGCCAAAAAACAGAAAAACAGAAAAGGGAGATAAGGCAAATGAAACGGCTCCCAAGAACACAAAAGAAAAATCCGTCAAGATCCTTATTGGAAAGGACCGGGATGAAAAGCACCTTTATGTAAAGATTGCCGATCAGCCAACCGTGATGATCCTAAAAAAAGATTATTTGAAAGATCTCGACAAAAAAGTTTTCGATTTCAGGGACAAAAACGTGTGGGACTACGAAATCGACGATGTCATCCACGTGAAATATGAAAATCCGGAGAAACACCTTATCATCGAAGCCAAAAAAGATCTGAAAAAAGAAGTATGGAATCTGGTCAAACCCGAAAAGACTCGTGCCGATACCCGTGCTATCGAAAGCTGGTTGTGGGATCTTTCGGCCTTACGTGCCAAAAAATTCCTGACGGAAGAAGAATTCGAGAATCTAAAAGGAACATCCTCACAATCCTTCCGCCGCTTTGAAATAGGTGTCAAAAATGCCCCTCCCCTCGTTCTGAAGGTGTATCATGTAAAAGACAAATGGGTGGCCCAAAGGGAAAAATCACGGTGGTACTATGTCTTAGATCCGAGGGACATAGAAAAAACATTTACCACCGTTTTCACCCTGAAATACCGGCGAATCATCAAATTTGAGGATACGGACGTCGGAAAGGTCATCATCAAGACGGGAGACAAAAAATTCTTCTTTGTGAAGGAAAAGAACCTCTGGTATAAAAAGACTGGAGATACCAAGAAAAAGATTCCAAATATCGATGTGCTGAATGTCCTGTGGGAACTTAGCGATCTCAAGTACACGAAAATGCAGGACAAACTGTCCACTGCCCTAACCCCCAATAAATGGACAAAGATCACCCTTTTTGCCGACGATGAAAAAATGCTGGGAAAGGTGTCGTTCCAGCCGACGAAGGACGGCAAATTCGTCGTTTTCAAGAATGAAAGGAAGAAAAAGTTCTTTCTTGTAGAAAAGAAGCACGCTGAAAAATTCAACCAGGCCTATGAAAAATTGATTCAAGAAAAAAACACCGAGGAAGAGTGAGGAGCTATCATGGGTTGGATGAGCGAAACCTTCAAAAAAGATAAGCGATTCTTAGAGCTTCAACTCAAACGCGGCCATATAAAGCGTAAAGATATTGCTACCATTTTGAACGATTTGCCAGACGTGTCAGACAAAGTCGATCTTGTCCCTGCCGAATCAAAACCTTTGCAAAAAACTGAGACGGAAGAGGAGTAGAAGGGAACAGGGATATGCCGCTTTTTGAGTATGAATGCTTGGAATGTCACACAACGTTCACGGAGATTGTCTTGCCGTGGGAAAAGGACAAAACGGTCCAATGCCCGTCGTGCGGCTCCCAAGACATCAAAAAGCTTATCTCTCGGTTTTCTTACCACCAGAGCGAACAAGATAGGCTCAGCAAGATCGACACCCGCGCGCCAAGAGATGAAAGCTACTACCGGGATGACCGCAATATCGGTCTGTGGGCAAAAAAGAGGGCCCAAGAATTAGGGGTCGATTTGGGACCCAAATTTGATGAAGTCGTCGAAAAGGCACGAACCGGAAAAATCTTCGACGAATACGACAAGTGAGTTTTTCCATGATCGAACGGGACTACTACGAAATTCTAGGGGTCAGCCGGTCCGCCACTCAGGAAGAAATCAAAAGGGCCTATCGAAAGCTGGCCCTCAAGTATCACCCGGATAGGAATCCGGACGATAAAAAGGCAGAAGAAAAATTCAAAGAAGCCTCTGAAGCTTACGAGGTTCTCAGTGATCCAGAAAAACGCCAGATTTACGATCAATTTGGGCACGAAGGGCTTAAAGGAACCGGGTTTACGGGCTTTCACGGTTTCGAAGACATCTTTTCCTCCTTCGGAGACATTTTTGGAGAATTCTTTGGCTTCGGCTCTCGCTCAAGAACGGGTCCCGTACGGGGAGATGATCTCCGCTACAATCTCGAAATAACCTTCGAGGAAGCCGCTTTTGGAAAAGAGGTAGAGCTAGAAATCCCCCGGACGGTAAGATGTGATATATGTGGAGGGAGTGGCGCCAAACCAGGAACGTCTCCCACTCTGTGTCCCATGTGTGGCGGACGGGGTCAGGTCACACGAAACCAAGGATTTTTTAGTATCAGCACAACATGCCCCTCTTGTCGAGGAAGCGGACAAATCATCTCCGACCCTTGCCCCTCATGCGGGGGAAGTGGAAGAACAAAGAAAAAACGCAAGGTATCTCTTAAAATCCCCCCAGGTGTGGATACTGGCTCGCGCCTTCGACTGCGCGGGGAGGGAGAGGCAGGGGAGCGAGGAGGTCCCCCCGGTGACCTCTATGTCGTTATCCACGTCAAACCTCATGACATCTTTGAAAGAGAAGGGGATGACATTTTCTGCAAGATTCCCATATCATTCGCCACCGCCGCATTAGGCGGAAAGGTGGAAGTGCCTACCCTAGAAGGGAGTGAGTTTATCCAGATCAAACGTGGCACCCAGTCGGGAGAAATCTTCCGCCTGAAAGGAAAAGGAATCCCAAGACTTCGAGGATACGGGCGAGGAGACGAAATCATTCAAGTCTTCATCTCCGTTCCCAAAAAGCTCACGAAACGCCAAGAAGAACTCCTGCGGGAGTTCGCCGCCCTGGAAAAGGAGAAACATTCCGGTGGAGCGGAAAGGGAAAAGAGCTTTTTCAAAAAAATGTGGGGCTGATCATGTCTCCCAATCTCGCGCATACCTAAAATCCCGATCGATGGTTCGATAGGAAACTTTAGCAATAACGGGAAGGCGGCGTTTGTATTGAGATCCAACTACCATCCGTCTCACCCTATCCACAAAGGTATCCTTAAAGCCTAGGTCCACAAGCTCCTCTCGGCTGTAGCGCCGATCTACCATGTAATAGAGCAACGTATCCACGTCTTCATACGTAAACCCGAGCTCTTCCTCGTCCGTCTGTCCCGTCCATAAGTCTGCAGAAGGCTTTTTTTCGATAATTCGTTTTGGAACCCCCAAGGCCTCGGCCAACTGCCAGATCTGCGTTTTGTACAAATCACCGATGGGATTGATCGACGAGGCCATATCTCCGAAAATTGTTCCATACCCCAACAAAAGCTCCGTCTTGTTGCTCGTACCCAGAACAAGGGCTCCGTACAGACTCGAATGATCGTACAGGATCGTCATCCTCTCACGAGCCATCTTATTCCCTCGACGTAAACGGGAGGCATCTGGATACCTTTCGAAATAGGCGTCAATCATGGGGGTTATCTCTATCTCTGTTGCACGAATTCCCGTTACTTTTACAACCTCCCTCGCATCTTCCAAACTTTGGGGACTACTCGTCTTATACGGCATCAAAATGGCCCATACATGGCTGGGTGAAAGGGCCTCGGCCGCCAAAAAAGCAGAGACCGCCGAGTCGATTCCTCCTGACAATCCCAGCACGACGTTGGAAAAACCGACTCGCTCTACCTCATTGCGAATAAACTCCACGAGGATCCGTCGTGTGAGGCCCGTATTAATCCTCAAAACGTTCACGGTAAATCCTCTCCAATTCTTGAATCGTCAGGTGAAGTTGCTCATCTCGAATGAGAGGCGTGATAATCCTCTCCCGCCGGATAGCCCGATCGTTCAAAGTCGTGTGAATGAAATCCTCCTGAATATACAAAGCCTTGATAACCTGTTCGCCGGAGGGAGAAATTATCTCTGATCCCCCCCAAAAATTGACTCCATCCTCAAAACCGGTTCGATTACAGTAAAGCACATACAGGCTGTATATCTGAGCATAGGTTCGGTTCAGGCGTTCCCAAGTAATGGAGCTACCTAACCGATCCGCTGCCTCGATCCCGCGCCCAGGACTGCACGAGATACCGATGAGATAATGCGCCCCGTCCAATGCCGTGATAGCCACGGCTGTAGGATGCCAGAGATCCTCACAAATCAGGATCCCCATACGGCCAAACTTCGTATCGAACGCCCTTATACGATTCCCCGCCGCCAAATAGCGATGCTCGTCAAAAAGCCCATACGTAGGCAAGTAAACCTTTCTATGGGCATGAACGATTTTCCCGTCCTCGAGATAAAAGGCCGTGTTGTAAAAAGTAAAATCGGAAGTCTCTTCCACCGCGCCAATAACAATGGAGACACGCTTACTGTAAGCGAGAAGCTTCTTCAAAATCGGGCTTTCCCTCGTGATGGCCACGGACGCCACAATATCCTTGATAAAATAGCCCGTCAACGTCAGTTCGGGGAAAACGATGAGATCTATTCGATCACGGATGGCCTGCTCGATAATCCGCTCACACTTCTCAAAATTCTTCTCCACATTCCCCAGGGTCGGGCTAATTTGTGCGAGGGCCACTGAAAATTTCATTCCCATGTCTCCTTACGCTTCGTTATACTAAAAAACAAATCATACGGCAACTTCCACCGTTCTTAGACCACTTGTCACCATGGTTGACAAGGAAATTCAGGAAGGATACATCTTAAAGAAAAGGAGTTTCAAGATGGAAATACCAGGAAATTTTCTAACATCGGGGATGGGCGTTCTCCCGCATACCGATCTTGAAAAAGGATTGGAACTAGCCATGAGTGTGGATATTCCCTTTTGGCCTCAGCTCCCCAAGGTTCGATACGAAGAAGATATGTACGCGCAGGTCGCCCATCGGTTTCCCGGCTCGAACATCAACGTGAAAAAGCGAAAAGTGGAATTTAACCAAGCCACCTTCTATGAAGATTTGGAAACCTACCTTTTCAAGGTAGACGATCCGCATTTTTTTCAACTCACCCCAGAAGCCTCACTCGTTTTTCACCTTTTTCTCGAAAAAGATCTTGCCAATTTTCCTGCCATTCGTGGTCAGATGGAAGGTCCCATCAGCTTTGGCCTCGTGGTACATGACGAAAACGACCAACCCATCCTCTACATCGATGAGGTACGCCAAATCCTCTTCGATTTCGTGGCCCGCAAGGTCAACGCCCAACTGGACCAACTGACGGAAAAAAATCCCAATGCCTTCATGTTCATCGACGAACCAGGACTCCAATTCATCTTCTCTGCCATGGCCGGATACGGAGACATCCAAGCGAAAGATGAAATGAATCAGATGTTCTCACAAATCAAGGGAAAGCGAGGTATTCACCTTTGCGGCAATCCGGGTTGGGATTTTCTCCTCGACCTCGATATCGACATCTTGTCTTTCAATGCCTACGACAGGGGAGATGTCTTCGTGGGATACATCGATCGCATAAAGTCTTTCCTGGACAGGGGGGGTGTCATCGCTTGGGGGATCGTTCCGGTGGTTTACGAGGATTTCAACAAAGAATCTTTCGAGTCTTTGTACAAGAAAATTATTGGAATCCTTGATAACCTTGCCACAAAAGGGATTGGAAGAGACTTGCTGCGTGAAAGATCGCTCCTAATGCCAGCCACCTGTTCCCTTGTCAATCCCGACGGGGATGCCACCGTGGAAAATGGGTACAAAATGTTAAAAGAAATCTCTGAAAAACTAAAAGAAGAATACCGTTAGGCAATCCGTCCCCCTTTATTCCCCTCTCCCCTTTTCCAGTGATTTCAAGAGGTGCCTTACATGGGACATCCCTCTTCTTGACGGTTCTTCCCGTTTCCCATAGAATTCGGCTGGAACATTTGAAGGGTGGGCGTGATGATACAACACATTCCGGGAACGGAAATCGAGAAGAAGAGCTTCGAAATCATCGACCGCGAGGCTGGGAATCACGGGTTCGACGCATTGACCTGGCCCGTGGTGCGCCGGATGATTCACGCCTCGGCGGACTTCTCCATCATGTCCCTCCTCGTTTTCAAAAACGACCCCGTCCGGGCAGGGATAGCGGCCCTGAAATCGGGTGTTCCCATCGTGACGGACAGCACCATGATGCGAAGCGGGCTGTCCGTGGCCCGGCTGAAACGGATCCATCCCACTTACGGAGAAGACAACATCTTCTGCAACATCGCCGACCCCGAGGTGGCGCGGCAGGCGAAGGCGGCAGGGCTGGCCCGCTCCGTCTTCAACATGCGCTCCCTGAAGGATAAAATCGACGGGGGGATCGTGGGCATCGGCAACGCCCCCACGGCCCTCATCGAGGTCTG
>CAZOBB010000139.1:0-6445 GCA_964577975.1 uncultured Thermodesulfobacteriota bacterium
CCACAAAGCCAACCACAGGGCCAAAATCCCGGGAATCAGCACACCTCCCACGAACCCGCCGTTGATGGTAAACTGACCCAACCGAACGGTGGTATCCGCAATCAGCTCCTGGAGCCACAAGAAGTACCAGGGCGCCTTGGCCGGATTCGGCGCCACGGAGGAGTTCGCCGGCGCCTCCAGGGGCATGCGGATGAAAATGGCCAACGTGATCGTGACGAACATAGTAAAAAGTGTCACCCAAAGAATCCGCTTGGCGAGGTTCGGCGCGCTCGGGATCAGATTTTCCTCCTCTGCCCGGGCAGAGGTCAAGACATGAACCTCCATGCCTTTGGCGATCCCGAGGAGCGAATAGGTCTTGCTTCCGACGGGAGCCACCTTTTCCTTCTCGCTCTTGAGCACCATCTGATCCACGCACGCCAATCCGCCGTCTTTCCGGATCCGCCACATATGATAAACGATCAGGATCAGAGCGATCAGGGGCAAAAAGACACAATGCAATACGTAGAACCGTATCAGCGTCGCCTGACCGATTTCGGTACCCCCGATGAGGAGAAACTGGATCTTCTTTCCCAGAACCGGGACAGACTTCGCCACGTTGGACCCGATCACCATCGCCCAATAGGCCAACTGATCCCAGGGGAGAAGATATCCGCTGTAAGAGAGGGCCAACGTCACGATCAGCAAGGCCACCCCGACGATCCAGTTCAAGGGGCGATTTCCCCCCGTGGGGCTCTTTTTGTACGCCGCTGTGTAGAACACCCGCATCATGTGGAAAAAGACGAACGCCACCATGAGATGGGCCGCCATCCGATGAACCCCGCGCAATAACCATCCATAGGCCACCACATAATCGAGGTCTTTCATGGTCGGATAGGCCCGTTCCACGGAAGGTACGTAGAGGAACATCAGCAACACGCCCGTGATGCCGAGGATTGCGAAAAGCACCGCGCTGATGGTCCCCAGCCAGAAGGAGTAATTGAAGGCGAGGCTCCTCCGGTATACCTTGGCGGGAAACCAGTGGAGCCAGAAATTCTTCACGATGGATTCCCCCGCCTCCTTGACGCTTTCCGGCGCCCACGACCATAGCAACTTATCAATCCAAGAAACGTCTCGTTGTGCCATTACCTCATCCTGTTAAACCGAGTTTAAACCTTTGTTTGGTCTGCCCATTACGATCCCACGCCTATGCCTTAACCTTGATCCGGAAATCCTTCCCCACTTCCTTACTGACATCCACCACAAGCTGCCCGTCGTCGGGAGAAATCTCCAGGCTGTACCTGGGAAGGGGGGTCGGAGCCGGTCCCGCGTACGGTGTTCCGTCCGCATGAAATTTCGAGCCGTGACAGGGACAGAAAAACTCGAAGGTCTCCGTAAACTCCTTGTCCCCAACCTTGACTTTTCTCGGTTTCGCCAGCGGGACGATCTTCACGTTACACCCCAGGTGCGTGCAGACGGATGACATGGTGTACATCTCGTTCCCTTCCTTGAACACAAACACCCTCAGCTTTCCGATAAACTTTCCCCCCTCGGGAAACATGCTCGACAAGCCGATTTTCACCCGCTTCAACGGCTCGTACAAGACCCTCGGAAGCATGGCCTTGATGAAGAAATATCCCTGTCCCGCAAAGGCGAGGAACGCTGTCGCTCCTCCAACCCACTTAAAAAAGGACCGCCTCGATACACCTTTCTTTTCTTTGTTCTCCTCCATGAACGTCCTCCCAAATCATTTCACTCAGCCTGGCTTCAGGCCAACGCTCTTTCCTCATCAAACTGGAAACGCTCCATCGTCATGGCCCCCGTCGGACACCTTAAGGCGCACAGCCCGCATCGGATACAATTATCATCGTCCTTGATCATAACCGAAAGGGATACCCCATTCTCATGCCCCGCCTCTTCCACGAGCCGATCGATCCCTCCGCCCTCCAGGTCCACTTCCTCCAGAGGAACCAATTTCAGGCAGTCATAGGGGCATACATCCACGCAGCGGCCGCACAAAACACACTTCTCCGCGTCGTAGATCGTCTCCACGTGACAGTACAGGCACCGTTTTGCCTGCTCCACGGCCTCCTCGACACTGAAATTCAGCTCCACCTCGTCCATGCCTACCCGGCGCTGAACCGGAAGCGTCGGAGGATGCCGCCGCGCGAGTTTCTCGTAACCTGCCGCCATCCGATACTCCCGCACGGGAATCTCTTCGATGGTCACCGTGAGTTTCGTCTCTTCCTTTCCATCCACGAGGTAATCCGCGATCGCCTGGGCCGCGACCTTGCCGTTACTCACCGCCTCGATGATCGTCCGCGGGCCAAACGCCGCATCCCCCCCCGCAAAGATCCCGGGAACACTCGTCATCATCGTGGCAGGATCCACCTCGATGAATCCCTGGGGCGTGATCCGGAGCCCGTCTTCCTCCCGGAGATAGGAAAGATCCGCCTTCTGACCGATGGCAAGGATCACGGAATCCGCGGGATACGTCTCCTCGGAGTTGGGGATAATTTTGGGAACGAAACGACCGTTTTTATCCGTCGCCTTCGAGGCCCGGTCAAAGACCATCGCCTTGACCTTCCC
The DNA here is from genome assembly GCA_964577975.1 of uncultured Thermodesulfobacteriota bacterium. Lineage (GTDB taxonomy): Bacteria > Desulfobacterota > S145-22 > S145-22 > S145-22 > JAOZMY01. The sequence continues at coordinate 2,566 of CAZOBB010000139.1, forward strand.
GTTCTCCCCGATGATCTTCTTGGGAACACGGAGGTCAAGGACTTCAATCCCCTCACGCCTTAATTCTTCCAGTTCCTCCCGTCCCTGGATCGTCTGGGCCGCCGGCATCTCCTCGAGGGAACGGCGATAGATGATCTTGGGTTTTAATCCCCGCCGTAAGGCATCCCTCGCCACGTCCAGGGTTTCCCAGTCGGGAGATTCCGAGAAAGGCAGCTCCGTCAAGTGCCGCCACGCCGTGCGGGCCGCGTCCAGAGCCACCCGTCCCCCCCCAACGATAATGATGTTCTTCCCCAGATCGAACTTGTAATTCCCTTTATTGGCGTTCAGGAGATAGTCGACGGCCTTGACCACGCCGTCCAGGTCCGCCCCCGGAATATCCAGGTCCGTTCCTTTGAAAGCCCCCGTGGAAAGAAAGACGCTTTCATACCCCTCGGCCTTCAGCTCACGGAGTCCAAATTCCCTCGTCAACGGCGTGTTCAACCGGAGATCGATACCGAGGGACAAAATCTCCTCAATCTCTTTCTCAATGGTGTCCCGAGGAAGCCGATATTCGGGAATATGGAGTCGCATGGCACCGCCGACCACCCCAGAGGCCTCGAAAATGGTCACCTTGAATCCCATCACGGCCAAGTCATGGGCGCAGGCCAACCCTGCGGGGCCCGCACCGACCACTGCCACCTTCCGACCCCTGCCAACCTTGCGTTTCTGAAGCGCGGGGAGATTCCATGGAAGCTGATTACCCGCATCCTTCTCCCCCTCAAGGAGGCGACGGTACGTCCCCGGCTTCTGGGATTCCGGACCGAACATGGTGGTCACGAAACGCTTGAGGGCCCGGATCGTGATCGGCGAATCGATGTTCCCGCGCCGGCACGCATCCTCGCAAAAGGCGGCGCAGACCTTCCCGCAAATCGAAGCCGTCGGGTTCGGGGAGCGGGCGACGAGGTAGGCCTCTTCGAACCGCTCCTCCGCGATCAGTTGCACGTACTTCCCCGCATCCGTGTGAACGGGACAGGCATCAAGACAGGGAACATCCTCCCGGTACCCTTGCCAATCCCTTATCCGTACCCGGAACTTCTCCGGAATATCGTCCTTTTGCCCGATGGCCGACTTGATCGCCTGCTGCATCTCGCTCTGGTCAACCGGCTTGAAAATCTGGTAAAAGAACCCGTTTTCCCGGATCTTTTTCCCCAACTGGAAGGAATGGTCTCCCGTGAGGGCGAGGAACTGAGTAGCCTTGCCCTGCTTCTTCACCAAATCCACGAACCTGAAATCCAGGGCTTCTCCCAGGTCGAAATCGACAATGGCGAGGCGGACATCCCGCTTGGCCAGGTGATCCACGAAACGATCGAATTCCGAGAAGGCGTGGTAGGTAAGCCCTTCCTTGTTCAACAGGGAATCCGCAACCTTCAACACCCGCTGATCTCTCGACGCAATGACAACGTCCATTTTCTCTCCCGCGTCACGAATTTGGACACAAATTCCTACAAAAATGCAAGCAAACCATGTGCCAATCCCAAAAAAATGGAATACTATAATTATTTCAACTACTTACACGCCAAGAAGACCGGAAAGATCCCTTCCTTGCCGCAACACCTTTCGCCAAAATCCCAACAAGTTTTCAAAAAGTCAAATAAAAGCAATAAGATACAATGATAGGACATCCATGTCCCACCTGTCCCTTCCATGTCCCAGTTCTCTCCGGGATCACCGTTTGAGAAGACCGTGCTTCTTCAGCAAACGGTGAATCGTCTTTCGGTTCACCCCTGCCTTCCTCGCGGCGAGGGAGACATTTCCCTTGCACAACTCCATCAGGTTTTGCAGGTATTTCTTTTCAAAGGCCTCGATCAAGCGGCTTTTCGCATCCTCGAAAGGCAAGGACAGATCGAACGTTTCCATCCCGCACCCTTTCATCTCCCGGATCCTGGCGGGAAGGTCCTCGGGGGTAATCACCTCCTCCTCGGAAAGGGCCACCGCCTGCTCGATGACGTTCTGGAGTTCCCGCACGTTCCCGGGCCAGGGGTATTCCTCCATCAACGCAAGGGCCGACTGGGAAAGAATCTTCAAAGGTTTCTCAAAAACCTCGCAGTAGTGACGGAGAAAATGGTTGACAAGAAGCGGGATATCCTCCTTTCTCTCCCTCAGCGGGGGAAGATAGACGGAAATCACGTTCAACCGGTAAAAGAGGTCCTCCCGGAACTGCCTATCGTCCATAGCCTGGACGAGATCGCGATTCGTCGCGGAAATGATCCGCACGTCCACCCGTATCAGCTTCCGTCCCCCGATCCTTCTGAACTGTCGCTCCTGGAGAACCCGTAAAAGTTTCGCCTGCATAGGAAGCGGCACCTCGCCAATCTCATCGAGAAAGAGCGTGCCCTTGTCCGCATACTCGAAGATGCCGGGTTTGGTCCGGTAGGCATCGGTAAAAGCCCCCCGCTCGAATCCGAAAAGCTCGCTCTCCAGGAGGTTTTCCGGGAGGGCCGCACAGTCAACGGGGATGAAAGGATGATCAACCCGCAAACTGTTCTCATGGATCAGGCGGGCGATAAGTTCCTTGCCCGTCCCGCTTTCTCCGCAGATAAGCACATTCGAATCCGCCTTCGCCACCTTCTCCACTGTCTGGAGGACGTTCAGCAAGGCCGAGCTCTTCCCGACGATCCTTTCCGAACCGACTAGGTGGATCCTTTTCCTCCCGGCATCCTCCGAATCAGGGGATTCCCTCTCCTCGGGAAGCGTGGAAAGATAGAGCCTCCGGGCGGCCGAGAAGGTGGCCCGCGCCGAGACCTCGGAAGAAAAAACCATGACGGGTGTATAAAATCCATTCTGGGTGAACGCCTTGAGCATCCACTCCGCCTGAGGTACCCGCGTGTCGATGAGGAGGCATAGCGGCTTGATTTCATAGACGAGTTTAAAGAGATCATCGAGCGGCGGCGTGAGGAACTTAAGGTCCATCCCCTGCCCTTCGGCCGCAAATTCCCTCTCTATCCGTGGATCGCTGGTGACGACAAGAACTTTCGACATGGTCCCGTCCGGGTAAAATTGCCCTCGAATATCCTATCTCTCTATTTACCGCTCTTTTGATGAAATTGCAATCTACCTAAAAATATTACTAAAGAAATCTGTATAATCAAGAAAAACCCTGGCGTCAGGTCTTGTTCAAGACTCGATCCCAGGGTTTCCTTCTTTTATCTTCCCTATCAACGCCACGTGGGAGGAGAAGGGGATGGGCGGAAGGTCGGTAAGGGGGAAGAATTTTACCTCCTGGGCGTCGTCCCCGGGACGGGGATTTCCTTCGAAGGCTTCGACCCGGTAGCCGATGATGATGACGCCCTTTCCCTCCGGGTTTTCGTCCACGTAGGAGATCACGTCCACAAGGCGGGACGATTTCACGCGCAATCCCGTTTCCTCGTAGAGTTCCCGGGCCAGGGCCTCCGACACGTCCTCCCCCGATTCGATGAACCCGCCGGGGAGGCACCAGCTTCCCACCAGGGGAGGCGCGGCGCGCTTGACGAGGAGCACCTCCTCTCCCTTCACGACCAACGCGGCCACGGCGGGGATGGGATTTTTGTAAAACTTCGCGTGACAGGTGGGGCAGACAAGTCGAACGTGGCCCTCCGCCTCTCCGACACGCTCCAAGGGTGTGCCGCAGTAGAAGCAGTAGCGCTTAATAGTCACGATCCACCTTTTTGAGATCGATCACGGGGGTTCCGTCCACGGCGTCGAGCCCGTCCACTTCGAGGATATTTCCATCCCTTCCGAGCAGGCGAACCTTCGACAGGCCGATGGGATTGGGCCGAAGCGGGCTCCGGGTCGAGAAAACCCCTCGCTTGGGGCGGCCCGTATCCCCCTTGGGGTGCACGATGAGGATCTTCCGATCCTTTTC
>CAZOBB010000140.1:0-3815 GCA_964577975.1 uncultured Thermodesulfobacteriota bacterium
CCGCCGGGACGATCTCCTTCCACATCTTCGTGCACCCGAATCCGTGGTGCAGGAAGACGATCGGTTCCCCCTCCCCCTGCACCTCGTAGTAACATTCCACCCCGTTAAGTCGCATCATCGGCATCTGGTTTCTCCGTTTGTCTGGTTTGTTTCGTTTGTCTCGTTCTTTTTAGTCTGAAGGTAAAAAGGTAGAAGTCCGAAGTCTTTTAGTTTGGCGGCCGAAGGCCGCGCACTTCAGACTTCAACCTTCAGACTCTTTCGCTCCCTTACTCCCTCCCTTTCTACTCGTCACTGCTTTCCCGCTTTCAGCTTGGAGCTTTCAGCCTCCTTTCGCCCTTCGCCTTTTGCCTTTTGCCTCTCTCTTTCCTCTCTCTTTCCTCTCTCTCCCCCTCACTTCTTCACTTTCTATCTCGTCACTCGGCCACTCATCACCTTCTTCGTGCTTTGAGCTCTTATCAACCGCGAATCGATCAACCCCCTTCCTACTTAAAACTTAACAACTTAAAACTTCTCCACAAATTCCCCATCGCCCGGGCGGCCCGCTCCGGGGTGGGATAGTTCACGATCGCCCCTCTCTCCTCGAGCTCGGCCACCTGGGCGTCCCAGATCCCCTCCGGCGCGAGGATGCAGCTTATCACGGGCTTTTGCTGGTTCCAGTCGATCAGGGTGGCCTTCATGCCCTCCACGATCCCCACGTTGGCGGAGGCGAACATGGTGAGGAGAAGGATGCCGTCCACGTTGGGGTCCTCCATCACGGCCCGGATGAGGCGGCTTAGGGCCTCGGCGTTGTACCAGGCGGGGCCCATGTCCACCGGATTGGTCCGCAGCGCCAGCGGCGGCAGGCACGCGTTGACCTTCGCCTGCGTGGCCGCCTCGAAACCCGCCAGCTCGAGCCCCATCTCCCCGCACGTATCCGTCGCGGCGATGCCCGGCCCCGCCTGGGCGGAGAGGACCGCGACCCGGGGTCCCTCGGGATACGGGCACCGGTCCAGCGCTTTGGCCGCGTCGAGGAGTTCCTCCGTGCTCTCCACGCTCAGAACCCCCGCCTGCCGGAAGGCCCCCTCGTAGACCGCGTGGCTTCCCGCCATGGAACCGGTGTGGGAGAGGGAGACCCGGTCTCCCAGGGCGGATCGCCCCGTCTTGTAGACCACGACGCGCTTTTTCTCCCGGACCTCTTTCAGCCGCGCCATCAGGCGGCGCGGCTCGTCCACGCCCTCCACGTAGAGCATCAGCACCCGCGTGTCCGGGTCCTCGGAGAGATACGTGATCATCTCGGGGAAATCGATGTTGAGGCGGTTGCCCAGCCCGACGATCTTGCTGAACCCGACCGTCTCCCGCATGGCGAGAAAGGCCAGGAGATGGGCAATGCCGCCGCTCTGGCTGACGCACGCGATCCCGCCCCGCAAGGCCCGGGAAAACTCCGGCGTGAAGGTCGCGTTGAGGGCGTTGGCATAGTTGACGATCCCGAAGGTGTTGGGGCCGATGACGGGAATCTCCGCGCCATCCACGATGGCCTTGATCTCGTCGTGGAGCCGCGCGCCCGTTGGATCCTCGATCTCCTTGAACCCGGCGGTGATCAGGACGATCCCTCCCACCCCTTTCTCCACGCACTGCCGGAAAACCTCCGGCACCTTCGCGGCGGGCACCACGACGATGGCCAGATCGACCGTCTCCGGATACGCCGCGAGGGAAGGGGAGGGGGTTAGACCGAAGATCGCCTCCTTTTTCGGATTGATCGGCACGATCCGTCCCTTGAAACCGCCCTGAACAAGGCTCTTCATGACGTGGTAGCCCAGCTTGGAGGCGTTTCCGGAGGCGCCGATAACGGCCACGGTGGCCGGATCGAAAAGCCGCGCGAGATTTTTCATCTTTTTTTCCATGTTGCTCCCCCGTGAATCGATAACAGGCACGAACTTTCGCCCTTATACCACGAAACCCGCCCCCTTTTAAGTCATCGGCCCCCTCCATCTCTCCTTTTCTAAGGCAAAACCATTATTCCGCTTTGTTTTTTCTCCATTCCGGGTATAATGCGGGGTCATGGAGATCAAAGGAAAACCCTTGAAGGGCTACGGATTCATCCTCCTGGCCAACGTCACGCTTTCCATCGTCTTCCTCATCGCCAAGGACGTCCAGCCGCGGATGGGGCTCTATCCCTTCCTCTTCTACTGGTTCCTCTGCGCCAGCGTCTACTTCCTCGTGGCCATGGTCATGGGCAAGGGCCGGAAAAGCTTCACGATTCCCCGCAAGTGGCTTCCCCTGACCATCCTGATGGGAGTCTTCGAGGTCACGGCTACGTTCCTCTTCTTCTACACCATCCGCCTGATGAATCCGGCCGTCGCCTCGTTCTACGGCAACATCTCCATCGTCATGACGGTGTTGCTCGGCGTCATCTTTCTCAAGGAGCACTTCACGACCCTGGAGGCCATCGGGGGGATCATCCTCGGCATCGGCGTCGTCCTGATGACCTACAAGTCGGGGAAAACGGTCTTCATCGGCTTTCTCCTCATCCTCCTCCTCTCGCTCCTCTTCTCCATCAACACCATCCTCATCAAGGTGAGCCTGAAGGACGTCCATCCCATCACCTTTTCCGCCTACCGCACCTTTCTCCTCTTCCTCACCACGGCGGTCATCGTCTTTTTTCAATCCAAGGCCCCTTTCCCCGGGCTTTCCACGCTGCTCGAAATCGCCATCGGGGCCTTTCTCGGTCCCTTTCTCGGCGTCCTGCTCCTCTTCACGGGGCTCCAGTACCTGGAGGCCTCCAAGGCCTCGCTCGTCCGGGCCACCAATCCCCTCATGGTCCTCATCGGCTCCTACCTCTGGCTCCGTCAGGTGCCCACCGCGATCCAGGTCGTCGGCGGCCTTGTCACCCTCGCGGGGATCGAGCTCCTCTTGTGGGGAAAGTTCAAGATAGAGCACGGCAAGCCGTGAAGGAGCCTAATTTTTTCTGTGGAGTCCTCTTTTCCCTTGACAATCGAATCGTATAAATGTACATTTGTACGTGTGAGGATTGTGGCGGATACAAACGTCTTTATCGCCGTCGCTCTTAATGAGCCGGAGAAGGATCGCATCATTCATTTGACCAAGGGGCACGATCTGATGGCTCCCGAGATCCTGCCGTTCGAAATCGGAAACGCCCTGACAGCCATGATGAAAAGGCGGTCTTTGAAAGGGGACGAAGTTGTCTCGGCGTGGGAGGTCATCCAGAAGATTCCGGTGGATCTAAGGACCATCGACATGAGAGCCGCACTTCAAATCGCCGTGGAATTCAATATCTACGCGTATGACGCCTATTTCCTGGAGTGTGCGAGAAGCTTCCGAAGCCCCCTTTTGTCGCTTGACCGCCGGATGAAGAGGACCGCCGAAGCATTGGGAATCCTTGTCATGGAGTAAAACCGATGAAAGTATATACCTATTCGGAGGCGAGGCAGAAGCTTTCCGAAGTCCTCAACCTCGCCAAGACGGAGGAGGTCTTGATCAAGAGGAGAGGCGGGGAGACCTTTTCCGTCATCTACAAGAAGGGAAACGCGTCACCTTTCGACGTTCCCGGAATAAAGACCGATGCAACCACGCAAGACATCCTCGAGGCCGTGCGGGAATCGAGAAGACAGAGTGCCGATTCCGAGGGATCCGATACGCCTCGTAAATGAACATACCGTAAAGGCCTGAACAAGGGCAAAGGGAGAGGCCGTGATGGTTCCCGAATCCGTCCGAAAAGAGGTGGAACAGCTCCGGGAGGCGCTGCACTACCACAACTACCGCTACTACGTCCTGGACAGCCCGGAGATCCCCGACGCGGAATACGACCGGATGATGCG
>CAZOBB010000141.1:0-34094 GCA_964577975.1 uncultured Thermodesulfobacteriota bacterium
GGCGCTTTTGACGAGTTTGTCCGGGATGCTCGTGTATGCCTTTTTCATGGATATTTTCTGGGTTCCCGGCGTAAGGGTTTTGTTCTGGGTGGTGCTTGGGATGATCGGCGCCACGGCCTATTCCGTAATCCCTGAGATCCCTTTCACGAGGAAAAGGGCCATGGTCCTTGGAGTCATTTTTTTCGTCCTGCTGGGCTACCGGCTGTGGCGGGTGAAGGCGGAACCTATCAGCGACTATTACGAGGCGGGTTTCTACCGGTGGGAGATACCGAGGAAGGGAAAGGATCGGCAGCCATACCGGTTTACTTCTCCCAGGGCTTTAAAGGTTTTTATGGTAAAGGGGAATGCTGTCAAGTTTCGTGTCTGTTCAAACAAGCCGGATATTGCCCGAAATCCCCAGGTTTTGCATGTCTATATAAACGGAAAACACGTAAAGGAAATTGAATTGAGAGACAAGAACTGGAAGGAAGTAACAATACCAGTAAAGGCTTGGAATGGGAAAAGAGTTTTCATGGACTTTCGCGTGGATGGTGCGTGGGTGCCGTATAAATACGGTCGGGGAAGGAGTAAAAGAAAGTTGGGCGTCATCATCAGCGAGATCGAACTGCACTGATTTTATCTTCCAGAAAACCCCGAAAATCAACTGTTAATGAAGTGCGATGGTGTATGGTGGCGGTGCAGGGACTTGAACCCCGGACACTGCGGATATGAGCCGCATGCTCTGACCAACTGAGCTACACCGCCGTAGGCAGGATTACTTCTACTGAAAAAGGTGGCCTTTGTCAAGATGGCTGTTGTTCTTTTTTATCTGTTCGTTAGTTGACGAAATAGGAATCCATGGCCATATTGGAGATGCTGATTGGTTGACAAAGGAGGGTGCCTAAACTATGATTTAAGCAGGAGAAATCATAAGAAGAAAAAACATCAACCCTGTAGCGTAGAAAGGAGTAAAGATATGTCGATGTTGGTAAGAGATTGGATGAAAAAGGATGTGATTACCATAGATGCGCACGCCTCGGTGATCGACGCGGTGCATCTCTTGAAGGAGAAGAAGATTCGTCGATTGCCTGTTTTGAAGAATGGAAAGCTGGTGGGAATTGTGACCGATAGGGATCTTAAGGATTTCACACCGTCCAAAGCAACGACGCTCGATATCTATGAGTTGCGGTACCTGCTTTCCAAGGCCTCGGTGGAGGAGGCCATGACACCCAATCCTATTACCGTATCTCCCGATCTTCCCATAGAGAACGTGGCTGCCATTATGCATGACAAGAAGATCAGTGGGCTGCCGGTCGTGGACGAGAAGGGAGATTTGGTGGGAATTATCACAGAGTCGGATGTTTTTGACGTATTGGTTACCCTCACTGGTGTCAAGCAGGGTGGAATCCGTATTTGCCTTCCCATCGAGGACAAGTCGGGAAGTGCAAAAGAGGTGGCGGACATCCTCCGGAGACATGGAGGAAAGATCGAGGCGATTCTTATCAACTACGAGGGGGTCGCCCCCGGTTATCGTGAGCTTATTATGCGATTCAAAGGTGGAGACACGCAGGCGATTCTCAAGGAGATCAAAGAGAAGTATCCCAACGTGATGATCAGTGAGTAGATGGCCCTTCCCGATTTTGTTCTACGAAAACTGGAGGAAGTAGTTGGCGCCGATCGCTTGTCGACCGGCGCTTCTAATCTTACGCTCCACGCGAAGGATGAGTCGTTCCATGAACCTCATCTTCCAGACGTGGTGGTGTGGCCAAAAAGCACAGAGGAAGTCAGCAGAATAGTTCGGATTTGCTATGAAGAGGAGATTCCGGTTACGCCGTGGGGGGCAGGAACGAGCCTGGAAGGGAATCCTATTCCCGTGAAGGGTGGCGTGGTTGTCGATTTTCAGCAGATGAATGAGATTTTGAGCGTCCGGGAAGATGATTTGCAAGTGGATGTTCAGGCGGGGGTCGTGTTCAAGGATTTGAATAAAAAATTGGCCCGTTACGGCCTTTTTTTCCCTCCTGATCCGGGAGCCTCTGCCACCATTGGAGGAATGGTAGCGAACAATGCCAGTGGTGTGAGGGCCATCAAATATGGCGCGACAAAGGATCTCATTCAAAAGCTTACCGTCGTGTTGGCTGATGGCACGGTGATTCAACCCGGCACGCTGGCCTTCAAGACCTCGTCGGGCCTGGATCTTTGCCGGCTTTTCGCGGGCTCGGAGGGGATCTTGGGGTTGGTGACGGAAATCACGTTGAGACTGGTGGGAATCCCTCCCGAGTTTTTATCGGCGGTCGCCTCTTTCCCTACCACGGAGGCGGCAACGTTGACGGTTTCTCAGATTATACGAAGCGGGTTGTCTCCGGCCGCTTTAGAATTGATGGGAACTGCCGCAGTACGTCTTATCAATAAGTATGGGGAGGATTTCGATTTTCCTGCGTCGCCTCTCGTTTTCATCGAGTTTCATGGGACCAACAAGGAAGGGCTTGCCGTGGACTTGGAGCTGGTGAAAGGGTTGTGTGACGACAACGGAGCGACCCATTTTGAGGCAGGTATTGGGCGACAGGCACGGGCGAGGTTGTGGCAGGCCAGGTACGATCTTCACGATTTTATTCTGCGGGAGCATCCCGGTTTAGAACCTATTGCCATCGACACGGCGGTACCCATCTCTAAGTTACCCGATCTTGTGGCATTTGCAGAGAATTTGACGAGCGAACTGGGAGTTGAAGGATACGTCTTTGGGCACGCGGGAAGCGGTAATATTCACATGCCGATGATGGGAGATCCCCATGACAAGGAATCATGGGCGGTGCTGGAGGAGATAAATCGCCGCCTCGTGGCGTATGCCATTTCCTTAGGAGGAACGGCTACGGGGGAGCACGGTGTTGGGATAGGAAAAATGCAATTTATGGAAGCGGAACACGGCGCGAGCCTCGATGTGATGCGTCGGATCAAACAGCTTTTCGATCCAAAAGGGATATTAAACCCTGGCAAGATGTTCTAATAGTCTAACTAGCTTAAATTTCCCACCTTTTTAGGGGGAAGTCCTTCGAGCGACAAAAACTTTTGATATTCGTGATGGTCTACATGGACGAATCGAGCGGAAATCAGGTAACCCCTGCCATTGGAAGTGTTCTTCCTCGTTTCTAGAACCTCTACCTTGGCGTCGATTACCTCGTCCCCAAGGCCAATCTCCACGTCGAGAAGCGTTCCCTTTTGAATGTTTTTGTAGAGGTTGAGCATCAAGCCACCCTCACCCACGTTGACCGTTTTTCCCATGGAGTGGTCAAAGGGAACTTCTTCACCATCGTGGTAGCAGGAGAACACGACAAGATGTTCACGCGGCACCCTTTTGAATCGTCGCCTCTCTTTCATTTTGTCCTCCCAAACGAGAGTTAAAAAATTAGGTTCTATTGCAAATAAAGCACGTTAAGAGCGATATGTCAAGTCCTTTTTAGGAAACAAGTGGAACATAATGGAACTTTTTGGTTTTTGAAAGAATAGACAAAACTCCCAAAAGGACAAAAAGGGAATAGGTTAGAAACCTATTCCCTTTTTTTATGTGAGCTGGTTTGGTTTATTTCCCCTTGGCTAGCTTTGCGTTGAGACGCATCTGTTTTGCCATTTCCTTCATTTCCACGAGGGTTTCTTTCATCTTCGCGTAACCATACCAGGTGGTATAATCCGGCATAACGTGGAACGCCGCCTGATAGGTCTTCATCCGATAGTCCATGAACATCTCATAGAGTTTTTCCTCAATGGGTGTGTTGACCTCGTAGAAGGTGAGCAGGTCGGGATAGGGGAACGTGGCCTGGTTGGTCTTTTTCTCGATGATCCCATCTTTGTAGAGACCCGCCACGAGTTTGATCGCTTCTGCGAAGATCTTGTCGGCGGCTTTGATCATCTGATCAGCATTTTTCAGGTTTTCTTTCGCGAAGGTGGCGGAATGGCACTTTTCACAGACTTTGAGCATCCTGTTTCGCTCTTTCTCCCATCCTTCTTTCGTGAGTCTCGCGAGGTTCGCGGCCTTAACCACATCGAGGCGTTTGGTGGGTTTCCCGTTCTTGTCCAAGACGCCTAACGCCTGCAGGATCGTGACACGGTATCCCATCCATTCTTTGTCGGCTTCAGGAAGTCTCAAGGCCAAGAAACCCCATGCCGTCATCACTCGGTGATCTCCATTCGGCATGTGGCAATCTTGACACGTGGGGCCCCGGTGCGCTTTGCGGTCTGTTTTGTAAGCCGCGCCATGTTTGGAGTGAGACCACATCTCCCATTGCGCGTGGTCAAAACCGGTATGGCAGCTATTACACGCCTCCGGTTGCAGCGCCTCCTTTTTGGAGAAGGCATGGCGGGTGTGGCAATTTTGGCAATCCATTCCATATTTATAGTATTTTCTAAGTTCGTTGTTCCGCACCTTTTGATCGGTAATTCCGAGGTTGTGGCACCCGTTGCATCCTTTCTGCCCCGCGATAAACGCCTTTGGTTGCTTGTGGGCGAAGCCTGGAAAGGCCATAACAGGCAGTAATCCGAGGGAATGTTTCCCGCTCATGTACTGCTTTACTTGTTTGCTATGGCACTTCTTGCATGTGCTGATGGTGGGTAACACGGCTTTGTTGGCGTCTGCCGCGCTGGTGTGAGCTGTTCCATGGCAGTCTGCGCATGTAAGCTCTTCCGCCATCTTCCCCCGGTTGAAGTCTTTAACCAGACCAGGATTGAGTTTGGCGTGACACGTTTCACATTTGGAGGGCTTGGCCATTGCCGGCGTCGTGCCGATCCCCAAAGCCGCAAACAAGAAACCTACAGCAATGATAAGATACATCCCTTTACGCAACATTCTTCCTCCTTTCCTCTTTTATGGTTTTTGGTTCATCCATCATACCACGACGATACCTTTTCTATGTTTTAACTTATGAAGCATTTGAAGAGATTTGTCAACTACTTTTTTAATAGGAGCTGTTACTTTTATCTTTGTAATGGGAAATACGGGGTGTTGTGATTTGGATGAAAAAATTCTATCTTATTGATGTTAGAAGAGCCGATTGTCTTTTATGGCCGCATATATTTTGGTTTTTCTTGACAATCCCAAGGTGATTCGTTAGGGATAGGCGCAATCAACGCACGGACGAAAGAGATGCCAGAAGAGTCTATTATCAAAGAAGAAGACCGTTTTCATGAAGCGGAGGGGCTACCTTTCGATTCCGCTGTATGCCCGGGATGTGGGTGTCTTTGTGAAGACATCGATCTTACGCTGGGAGGAGAGGAGGTTCAGCAGGTTTTTAATGTCTGTTCATGGGGGCTTTCCAAGTTTCACCGGGGTCATCGTTTTTTGAGGGAGCCCAAAAGCGCCAAACTCGTTTTTCCTTCTTTGAAAAGGGAGTCGAGAAGGGCGATACCCGTCTCTTTCGATGAGGCGTACGACAAGGCGGTTTCTCTTATTCGGAAAGCGCGACGAGTCGTCTTTTTTGGATTGTGTCAAATGGCGTATGAGGCTCAGGAAGTGGTGGCGTCCCTCATCCAACGCCTAGACGCGCTGGCGTTTCCTTCCGAGGGGATGCTGTTGACCCCTTTTTTCAAGGCGATGAAGACGTATCCTTACGTCTCGGCGACATTGGAGGAGGTGCGTCAACTCGCTTCAACCGTTCTTTTTTGGGGAGCCAATCCCCTTCATAGTTGTCCCCGTTTGGTGACGCGGTATGCCGTTTTCGTGGCGGGTGTCAACGCCCCAGACCGTCATATTAGCCGGAAGGTATTTTACGCGGATCCCCATGAAAACGATACGGGCTCGTTTGCCATGCGGATCGACATATCTTCCGAAACGGAGGTGGAACGGCTCGAGGCGCTCGTGGAGGTGATCGAACAGGAGTCTTTTGCCATACCGAAGGAATTGGACGCGCTCGTTCGTGCCATGGAGGCGAGTCCCTTTGTCACCATTTTCGTGGGGCGTGGCGTGGCTTATCATCCGGAGTCCCAGAGATTGATGGATGGATTGTTTAAGTTGAGCGAGGTGATTCGCCGTCGTAGGCCCTGTGTCTTGTTGCCGATCGTGTCCGACTTCAACGCGATGGGCTTTTATTACGCGTGTAAGGAAAAAGGGCTTTTTGAGGATGAGGTTTCCCTTATTCAAGGGGATCTTCGGGATTACCAGCCGAGAGAGGGGGATCTTCTCTTCTGTATCGGGTCGGATCCTTTTTGGTTTTTTAGCGAGGAGCAGCGGTCGACGATAGCGAAATATGAATTGCCGGTCGCATCCATCTCGTCCCTGCAGAATCAGACAACACACGCGTCGTCACTCGTGATTCCCGTGGCACTGTCGGGAGTGGAGGCGGAAGGACTCGCCTTTCGGCTCGATGGGGTACCTGTCTGGTTGCGCAAGGTTCTTCCCACGGCGCAGCCGACGGATCAGGAGGTATTGAAGGCGATCGAGGGGAGACTGGGGGAAAAGATCCGTGGCTGACATGAAGGTTCTTGACGTCTATCGGTTGCTTCCCCGAACCAATTGCCGAAAATGTGGCATGGTTTGTATGGCCTTTGCCTCGGCCCTTTTGTTGGGAAAAGTACGCCCCGAAGATTGCCCCCCCTTGGTGGAGGAGGAGAAGTACGCGGAAGCCTTTCAAACCCTTCAGGAAGCGTTTGGAGACAAGGGAGAAAGGGAAGCGACGGGTCTGAGTATCGACCGAGACAAATGCGACGGGTGTGGAATCTGCGCCGCGGTGTGTGAAATAAGCCTGGAGAAGAGTCAGGAATTGGCCAACGGAAAGGGTCCGCGACGAATCGAATCTCCCGTCATTGTGATCGTGGATGGGGTAATCACGATAAAGAATCCGGATGCCTGTCGGCGCGTGGTTCCTGACGCGCCCACGTGTAACGCCTGCGTGGATCTTTGTCCCTCCAAGGCCTTGACATTTCTTTGAGGTGTGATGCCGTGAAGGTTGTGATCCGACATGCGACGGTATTCGATCCCGCCAATGGGGTCGATGGAGAAATACGAGACATCTATATCCGCGACGGGATCGTCACTTCTCACTTCCGCGACGCGGACGAGGAGATTGAAGCCTCGGGACTGTGGGCGTTTCCCGGTGGTGTGGAAGCGGGAACCTGCCTGACGACAATGGGGATGGAATTCTATCGATGGAAGGGGGAAATTCCTTCCCTTTTGGAAGTAAGCCGGGCCTTCGCGAGATTGGGATATACCCATCTTCACGAAGCCATGATGTTCCCCACGACGGCCCTATGGACCCATTATGCCTTGTCGAAGATTCCCTACCAAGATACGTCCGCCTCTCTTTGTCTGACACTTCGGGAGTTTGGAGGGTTGATTGGATCCAATATCCCCCCCGACTGGACGGTTTCTTTCTTGAAGAGTTGCGCGCGGCGGTTCCGAGCCCTGAATATTCGTCTCCCGGAGGCGAGTGTCCATTATAAAGAGAGTAATCTCGCCCGATACAATATTCCCGCCCGGCGGGTGTTGGATTATCTTTCGGAGTTTACCTTCGATATTCCCTTCGTGGTGGAGCTTACCCCCCGCCTTTTGGATGAGGACCTGCCCCGTATTCCCAATCTCTTCTATGGACACGTGGGCAGGGCGGTGGACGGGGAGTATGCCTTCAAGCAGATTTCATCCCGATTTTCGGAGGAGGGAATGACGGGTGATATAGGATTGGCTCCCCCCGACCCTCATACCCAGATAAAAACAGAGATGATGATGGGGGAAGGTGAGGAGGTTGCCGTGTATGTGGGCCTCCATGCCCCATTACGTTTCGTGCGAGTTTCCAAGCCTTCGCAACCGACGTATGTGGTGCGCTTGTTGACCCACCCAGAGTTTAGGACGCGCCTAGCCTTCTCGTCGCTCTCTCTTGGGGGGGATGCGGGACGGTGTTATCCGAGTTTGTTCAAGGAGATCTTTGCCGCCGACGAATCCTATACCGTCCGTGACTTTGTGATGCAGACCCGGCTGTTGCCCGCTCGGCAATTGGGTTTGAAGGAGAAAGGGCATCTGGGAGAGGGAGCGGTGGGGGATGTCGCGCTCTACGATCCGGGAGAAAAAGGGGACCGTTTGCCGGGAGAGATCGTCGGGCAGTGTCATACCCTCCTGAAGGGGGGGTGTGTGGTTTTGAGAGAGGGACGTTTTACAGGGAAAGTTCCCCCATCACGGTACACCTATTTCCGAGATCATACCCTATCAGAACGTGATTATTCCATGTTTGCAGGTTATTTCAGACATTACCCTCGCCTGGAGCATCTCGATGTTCCGGATACCCTCGGAGAGTGGCATCCTTTGCCTGCCGAGGGGAGTTGAGAGGGTTCGCGGGTTATCGTTTGTCACTTTCACCCCTTTTGGCCCACCATACGCCTAGATAGACGAAGGGGGTGTCCAGCAAGGCGAAGGCGAATTTGAAGAGATACTGTCCCCCGATAAGGTGGAGACAGTCGCGGAGGGGATAGATGCCGTAGAAGGCTATCAAGATGAAGAGGACGGTATCGACGATTTGGGACGTCATCGTGGAGAGGTTGTTGCGAATCCACAAATGGCGGGTTTTCGTTACGCCTCGCCAGAAATGAAAGAGGGTCACATCGGAGGTTTGACTCACGAGGTAGGCGATCAGAGAGGCTGTCACGATGCGGCTGGATAGTCCGAAAATCTTCTGAAAGGCGTCTTGGTCTTTGTAGAAGGGGGCGGGAGGAAGAAGCAACGCGATTTTGAGCATTCCCAGCAAGAAAAGCATCAGGAAGAACCCTGTCCAAACCACCCGTTGGGCTTTTTCCTTTCCGTACACCTCCGCCACGATGTCCGTTACGAGAAAGGTGACGGGGTAGACGATGATTCCGGCGGGGGCGGCGAATCCAAAGATGTCGATTACCTTGGAGGCGATGACGTTCGCGATTCCCAGCGAGAGGACGAAAAGGGAGGCCAGGAAGGCGTATTTCTCTTCCCCTCGAGAGAAGAGCCGGACGTTAAGATGAGACATGATCGGTGGGATAGAGGATTTTTTCGAGCGTGTGGGGAGAGGCGCTCGCCTTTTCACACCGGGCGGCGATCCCTCCGCGGAGGTTGTATTCGAGGACGATCTGGAGATAACGGGGGTGGAGAAGGTCCCAAAGATCGCGAAAGATTCGGATCGTGGCGTTTTCCTGGTAGATTCCCACTTGGCGGAACGAGATGAGGTAGTATTTCAAGGATTTCAGCTCGACGAGTCTTTTCGCCGGCACGTAGCTTACCTGAAGGCGACCCAGGTCGGGTAGTCCTGAAAAGGGGCAAACAGCCGAAAACTCCTCCGTTTCATAGGTGACCAGTTGGGTTTCCCCTTCGTAGGGAAGGGATTCGAGCCACTCTTTTTTAATGGCCGTTTCGGGAAGCCAGTCGATGATTTTCCCTTCTGCCTCGGGCATGCGCAACCTCCTTCCGTCCTCTCGGCGATCACGCTACCTGAGTTGGACATCTCTGTCAAGAACGCCGTGGGAGACTCCTCAATCGACGGTGGGAATGATGACCTTGACGGGCTGCCGGATGTGTTTCGATCGGGCGAAATTTTTCAACCGTGTGAGCATGGGCCACGTGATTTCCTGCCCTTTGGAAACGAGGAGAACGCCGTCCTCCGTATAAAGATCCTCCGCCAAGATCATGTCGGCTTTGAGATCATCCAGTGAGAGCTCGTAAACCGTGATGGAAGGTTCGCGGGCGATGAGGGTTTCGAGGATAGGCAGGATTTTGGGATCGTATTTTTCTTCCGTTTTTTTCATTCGTGCCAACGCCACGTCAGGGGGAAATCCCGCGGAAAGCATGGAATCGAAATCGAGGGCGGCTTTGAGGATGCGGGCTCCTAAAGGGATTTCTTCTCCTTTTTTTTGATCCAGAGGGATTCCCGTGCCGTCATAATTCTTTTCTTGATAGGCGATAATCTCCGCGATCTCTTCCATGCGCGGAATGTGTTTGATAAGGCTGTGGCCGAGAGAGGGATACATATCGTAGAGCTGGCGTTCTTCTTCCGTGAGTTCCTTTCCGAGGTACACCTTTTTTAGGACGTCTTCCGGGAGGATGACACAGCCGATTTGAGAGAGCATGGCTGCCGTTTCCAGCTTCCATCGATCCTTGAGGCCAAATTTTTCAGCGATTTCCATGACGAGTTTCTTTACGCGTGAGGAGCGGCCAAAGGCATCTGGATTGAGGAGGGAAAGGAGTTCCGTGAGGACACGAATGCTTCCTCTCAGCGTTTCTTCCAAAAGCTCCTTCTCTGCGATGACGAGATTATACTGTCTGAGACCCTCTTTGATGGCGGCAGCTAGCTTGTCTGGAGGGCAAGGCTTCGTGAGGAATCGGAAGATGTTTCCTTCATTGACCGCCTCGATGGCCGTTTGAAGATCCGCGTATCCCGTCAACATCATCCGTACCGTGTCCGGCGACTGTTCTTTTACCTTTGTGAGAAACTGGATCCCGCTCATGCCCGGCATCTTTAGGTCGGAAACTACAACGGCAAAAGGGCCTTCCTCTTTTAGGAGTGCGAGCCCCTCCGGCCCGCCCGGGGCGGTGGCGATAGTAAACACTTTTCGAAACTGCCGCCTGTAGGCGTTTAAAACATTAGGTTCATCATCCACAAAGAGGATCTTGTTTTTCTCCATTGTCTTCTCCTTGGGGCCATACGTCTTCACAGATTGTTTTCCATTCCTCCAACTTCTCTGTCGCTTCCATCTTTTTCAAAAAGGTATCATCGAAGTATTTTTCTCCTTCTCGTGATTCAGGGGTGTCTTTGGTGGTCGCTAGATGACTGAGCCCATTAGCCGCGTGCACGAACAGTAGCGGTAGAGGCGGAGAATCTCCCACCTTCGAAGGAACGTGGTGGAAGGCGATGGCGGTGACGATGTCGTCTGGCAATCCCCATATCCCCATCAAGTAGGCGCCTACTTCGGCATGGGTGGTTTGGAAGAGATCTTCTTCGCTTTCGTAAAGGGGTTTGTTGGACGCTACGGCCTTTTTGATTGCCTTTTCAACGCTTTCGGGGAAGGCAGCAGCAAGTACGAACTTGCCCACGTCGTGAAGCATTCCCGCCAAATAGGAAGCGTCAACGATGGCTGGGTTGTCCTTTTCCATTGTGGTCGCTAGCTTCTTCGCACAGGTGCCCACGGCCATGGCGTGAGTCCATAGTTGTTCCATATCGAATCCGGGTATACGGACATATTCGAATGCCTTGAAGACACCCGCTATCAACACGAGGATTCGAATCGTCTCGAGACCGAGGATTCCCACCGCTTGGGAGACGTTGGTGATCTTTCTTGATAGTCCGAAAAAGGCGGAGTTGACGAGCTGGAGAATCTTGGCTGTCATTCCCACGTCGCGGGAGATGATGTCTCCGATGGTTTGAAGGGATGTATCCGGAGATTTCAGCGCCGAGATGATTTGGAGGTAAAGGGAGGGGCAGCTTGGAATGGTGGCTAATCCGGAAACCACCTCCTTGACCCGGCTGTTATAAATAGTGGCTCGAAGGAGGGCGGCCTGTTCGATGACCCTTCTCAAGGTTTCGGCATCACAGGGCTTCGAGAGATATTGATGAGCGACCGATACCGTTCTCATGACCATTTCCTGATCCGAATATCCCGAAAGTATGATGCGAACGGTGCTCGGGAAACGGCGAGCGATTTTTTCGAGAAGGTCCGCCCCATCCATTCCAGGCATACGCATGTCTGTGATGATGACATCGTAGGGGGCTTGATCAAAAAGACGGAGGGCCTCTTGTCCGCTTTCCACGAAATCCATGTCCCAGTCGTGGCGATACTTGCGGAGCATACGGCGGAGCCCGGCGAGGATTTCCGGCTCGTCGTCCACAAAAAGGATGCGTTTTCTCATGGCGCTAACCCTCTTCGCTTTTGATTTTGGGCAGTCTAACGATGAACGTCGTTCCTTTGCCCACTTCCGTTTCAAAAAAGATTTGCCCTGCGTGTTTGTTGACCACGGTATCATGTACGATGGCGAGGCCTTGGCCAGTCCCTTTTCCTACCTCTTTGGTGGTGAAGAAGGGATCGAATATGCGATTTTGGATTTCTGGAGGGATTCCCACTCCCGTATCTTGGATGCGGATTTCGATCCATTCCGCGCCCTCGCGCGTGCTGATCGTGATTTTCCCTTTTTCCCCCGAGGCTTTGTCCACCGCTTCTTCGATCGCTTGAGCGGCGTTGACAATAAGATTGAGGATTACTTGATTGATTTCGTCGGGCATACAGAGGATTTCCGGCAGGTGTGGATCCAGGTCGGTTTTCACATCTGCCACGTATTTCCAGACGTTTCTTGTGACGGTGAGGGTGGTTTCAATGGCTTTATTCAGATCCACCATCACCTTTTCCTTGATACCGGGATGAGAGAATTCTTTCATTGCGAGGACAATTTTCGAGACGCGCCGAACCCCCTCGAGGGACTGATCGAGGGTTTTGGGAATTTCTTCCAGGAGATAGTCGATTTCGATTTCTTCGAGGAACGCCTCCAAGTCTTCCGTGAGATCCAAAGCGGTGTCGCTCTTTTTGACTTGCGCGAGGAGGGCTTGGTATTTTTCCAGGAGCTGGGCTATGTCCGTGAAGGCATCCTTGAGAAAGGTCAAATTGTCGCCGATGAATTGAGTAGGGGTGTTGACTTCATGGGCGATTCCCGCAGCAAGCTGGCCGATGGATTCCATTTTTTGTGCCTGCAGGAGTTGGGCTTCCATCAGCCGCTTCTCCGTGATATCCGCGGCAAGAATGAGCATGCCTACTAAATTACCCTCGGGGTTGAGCACTGGATTGATGGTCATTCCGAGTATCTTTTTCTTTCCTTCGGGTGAGGTATAGTAAACATCTCCCACGGAGACAACCTTTTCAGTTGTTTTGCACTTCATAAGCCCGCGTTCAATCTTTTGCCATTCCCATGTAATGCCGCAGGTGGTGATGGATGTTCCAATGACCTTCCTTTCCTCACACCCGAGGGTGGCTTCAGCGACCTTGTTCCATAGCGTGATGGTGCCTTTCGAAGAGACGCCAATAAGAATGGAGTGGATGGCGTTGATGATCTGGCTGAGGCGAGAATGGGTCTTTATGAGGGCCTCCTCTGCCCTTTTTCTTTCCGAAATATCCCGGACGAAGGCGACGAACCCCTTGATTTCTCCTTTTCCCTTCTCTTTCAAGGCGGCCGTGACGGTTTCGATGGGAATGACGGTTCCATCTTTCTTTTTCAGCTCCCATTCTCCCTGCCAGTATCCATTCTTTTGGATAATAGGGTAGGCTATCTTTCGGAAGGCTTCGGATTTTTCCTTCGAAAGATGGAGTAGCGCGATGCTTTGCCCTAAAATCTCATTCCGATGGTACCCAAAGATCTTTTGGAAGGCCTGGTTGACGTCGACGATTTGACGATCAAGATCCATCACAATGATAGCATCGATGGCGCTCTCAATCAAGGTGCGTAAGAATGTCTCGCGTTGATAGAGTTCATGTGAAAAAAGATGGCGCTCGATTTCTTTTGAGATGGCTTCTCCCAAAACATTTAAGAGATTTACCGCGTCTTGAGGTGGGATTTCCTGTTTCTTTAGGAAGGCACACAGAACTCCCCGTTGTTTCCCCTCCATATAGATTGGTTGTCCCACATAGGTTTGAAGCCCCAAAGCAGCGATGAGGGGATCGGATTCCACGAACTCGGAATTTTGAAGATCTGTGATGAACACACTTCCTCTCGTTTGTTGAAGGGCATGATAGCAGACACTTCCCTTTGGGGGATCTGTGCCAAAACCAGGGGGTGCTTGGTAGGCGTAGAGGGTTCGGAGTTTTCCCTCTTTCCACTCATGGAAAAAGGCGCAACACGCGCCGAGAATGTCGGAGGCAGTTTTCACCAGTTTCTTGATGTTTTCCTCAAAATTCGTGCCAAGGCCACTCAAACAGTCATGTACCTTTAATAGACGTTCTTGTGCCTGTTTTTGCGGAGTGACGTCTTTTTCAACTCCACGGAATCCTTTCAGGTTTCCCTCTTTGTCGAGAATGGGAACACCATTGGTCAAAAGATAGACCCGTTGGCCTGATTTCGTGAGACACAAACATTCAATATCTTGAAGAGCTCCTTTCGTGGCGGCGGCTTTTTCAAAGATGTTTTTAACCCTTTCTTTTTCCCCAGGGACCAAGAGATCGAAGGGGGTTTTCCCGATGAGCTCTTCGGGAGAATATCCGACGATAGAGGAAACCGCTTCGGAACAATAGGTGTAATGCCCTTCGGTGTCGGTTTCCCAGACCCAATCTCCCATTGTAAACACCAGATCTTTAAAGCGTTTTTCGCTTTCCTGATATTTGACTATAGCTTCGGTTCGGGCCTCGATCTCCCTTAGGATTTCATCCCTTTGCCGCTTGATGACATGATTATGATGGATGGCAATGAAGAGACCTATTAGCACGAATCCAAAGAGAATTGTGATGATGAGGAGAAAATGCCAATAGGTTATGATGAGGCGATAGATGGAAATGGGGTGATTGAAGGGAGGGATTTTCAAGGTTTTCAGACACTCCCGTACCGAACGATAATCGAAGTGGATGTCCCATCCGGCGCACTGGGAAGCGCGTGCAAAACGATTATCAGGTGACATTTCCAAAAGGGCGATGGTTACCTTTTGGGCCAGTTTTTCGGGCGTGTGTTTCAGACGGATGAAAGGCCAGTTGGGGAACCGTTTTGTGAGGTGAATAATTCTGAAGTCTTTGCTCCGTATCTTACCCTCCTTCGCCATTCGCTGCAGCGTAGTGGTTCGGACCGAACCGACATCCGCTTTTCCGTCTCGTATGGCAAAGACGACGGCGTCATGGGTGCCCACGAATTGGATGCTCTTGAAATCTCGTTTCGGCTCGATTCCGCAATGTTTCAGTTCCTCACGGACGGCTAACCACCCCCCCAAGGCGTTGGGACTTGCCGCGCAGAAACGGATGTTTTTCAATCGGTAAAAAGGGGGAATATCCGTGCGGTCGGCCCTGCGGAAGACGACGCCACCGAAGGTGGTTGTGACGTTACCGTCGGGAAGACGCTCTCGAAGGGTCGCGATTGCTTGAGCCCCGTAGAGGTCTTCGAGTACAACATAGTAATAGGGATTCACCAGCATGAAGTCGACACTGCGTTTTTTCGCTGCTGGAATGACCTCGTCAAATCCGAGGGGGACGATAGAGAAATGAGCTTCCGGCACCGTGACGTCGAGATAGACGGCGATGGGATTCCAAAGTTTAAGGCATTGGGATTTTCCCCTCTTGGCAAGGATTCCGATCTTCGCTGTCTGTATTGCGGAAACAGGAGAGGCCATGAGAAAGAAGATGATTGGGAAGAGAACATAGAAGATCTTTTTGTTTGAATTTGGCCGGGGCATGAAGGCCTCAATTAAAAGGGGTTGACCCTCCTTTGAGGGGTGTTTTTCTGAGAGGTTGTCAGTGGTCCTAAAACCTTTTTTTATTATAATATATTTTCTCGATAGTGCAAGGGGATTGGAAAAATGGTGGGTTGGAACCCTGAAAGAATGGAAAGGGGGGAATGTAGGTGAATTTCTCTTGACAAACGTGTTTTTACTATGGTAGCGTCCATTGCCGATGGAAGGCGGAAAAGATGAGATAGAAGGATTCTATGCGAGTTGGCAATGGCGGGGTTCCATAAAAAGGTGTTATGAAGGGGTCTTGGGGCAAGACCCTGTTTTTGTTTCAACCCTTAGCTAAAGGAGGTTTTTATGGAGGTCAAGAAAGTTATGTTAACCGAAGACGAGATGCCACGGCAATGGTACAATATCGCGGCGGATATGCCTACGCCTATGCAGCCCCCCCTTCATCCGGCGACAGGTGAACCCATCGGTCCTGAAGATCTCGCACCTATATTCCCGATGAATCTCATCGAACAGGAAGTGAGTACCGAGCGCTGGATTGACATCCCGGAACCGGTTCTTGAGGTGTTGCGGATTTGGCGTCCTGCTCCTTTAGTAAGGGCTTATGGGCTAGAAAAGGCGTTGGATACGCCGGCCCGTATCTATTACAAGAACGAAAGTTACAGCCCTCCGGGAAGTCATA
The DNA here is from genome assembly GCA_964577975.1 of uncultured Thermodesulfobacteriota bacterium. Classification (GTDB taxonomy): domain Bacteria; phylum Desulfobacterota; class S145-22; order S145-22; family S145-22; genus JAOZMY01. The sequence goes on from CAZOBB010000141.1 coordinate 16,006, forward strand.
AGCCCAACACGGCAGTGGCTCAGGCCTATTACAACAAGGTTTTTGGGACTAAGCGGATTACCACGGAGACGGGGGCAGGTCAATGGGGAAGCGCCCTGAGTTTCGCGGGGGCGATGTTCGGGATTGAGATCGTGGTTTTCATGGTAAAGATCAGCTATCAGCAAAAGCCGTATCGGCGCCTAATGATGAATACATGGGGGGCGACCTGCTACGCCAGTCCCAGTACCCAGACGGAAGCGGGACGAAAAATTCTGGAGAAGGATCCGGATACCCCCGGCAGTTTGGGAATCGCCATCAGTGAAGCTGTCGAGGCGGCCGTAGCGGATGAAAACACGAAGTACGCCTTGGGAAGCGTTTTGAATCATGTCATGACCCATCAGACCATCATTGGCCTTGAGGCGCAAAAACAGCTAGAGAAGGTGGGAGACTATCCGGATATCGTCATCGGATGTGCCGGCGGAGGAAGCAACTTTGCGGGACTGAGCTTTCCGTTTGCTCGAGACAAGATCTTTGGGAAGGATTTGAAGATCATCGCGGTGGAACCCATGTCGTGTCCGACCATGACGCGGGGACCGTTTGCCTACGACTTTGGTGATACCGTTCAGATGACACCACTTCTCCCCATGCATACCTTGGGACACGATTTCGTTCCCGCTCCCATTCACGCGGGGGGGCTTCGGTATCATGGAATGTCGCCCCAGGTCAGTCAGTTGATTTTGGATGGAATCATCGAACCACGCGCCGTGCACCAACTGGAAACTTTTGAGGCGGGTGTGCTTTTTGCAAGGACCGAGGGAATCATACCGGCGCCTGAAACAAACCACGCGATTGCCGCCGTGATTCAAGAGGCGAAGAAGGCGAAGGAAGAAGGGAAAGAGAAGGTTATCCTCTTCAACATGAGCGGTCACGGCCTGGTCGATCTGGCGGCGTATGATGCCTATTTCTCAGGAAAGTTGCATGATTATGAGTTGCCGGAGGAAGAGATCGAACGAGCCTTGAAGGCGATCGAATCTCTGCCAAAACCAAAGGTGGCGCAGAAGTAAGCTTTCCAACGGAGGTGTCGATATACGTCGATGGCACGTATCGAAGAACATGATCAAGAGGTCTTACGGTGTCCCAAACTGGGGGGGGAGGTGCCGTTCCGGTATTGCCGAACCCTCCAGGGTGGGATGCCCTGTGAGCGAATCGTGGTATGTTGGGAACTCGTTTTCGATATTGGGGCGTTTCTGCAGGAGAATTATTCGCCTGCCGAGATTCAGCGGTTTTTGAATCCGACGCCAAAGGATAAAATGAGTACGCTTCTCGATATCATCGAGCAGGCAAAAAGAAACGTCGAGAAGAAAAGAACTCCCGAATAGCTTCCCTTCAAAGGGTGCGGGGAACAAAGAATGGAAAGGAATCTATGGATACGGATTGGGCTCAAGGTCTTGCGGAAGGGCTTGTCGGGAATGGATGTCAGTATTTGTCGATTGCCCTGGAGGAGAAGGGTAACGAGATACGGGAGGTAGTCAACCGAGCGGCGGCCAAGTTCAATTTTCCTCTGCACGCAGAAGAAGCCATTAGTGAAAAAATTGGTTACGAGATTGCCCTGACGTACAGTTACGGGAAGAAAAGGTCTGCCTTTCTCACCCACGGGTTTTCCCTGCCGGTAGCGATGGATCCTCTCATGAGTTCCATTTACACCGGGGTTGCAGGGGGATTTGTGGTGGTGGCCCTTGATGCAACACCCTCGCTGCCGTATGGCAGTAAGAGTGATCCTGTTTCCTTGGCGATGTTTGCGAAGATGCCGGTGGTAGAGCTTTCCAGTTTCGAAGAACTGGGGAAAGGGCTCGAGCGAGCGTTTTCTTTGTCCGAGAAATACGAAACCCCGATAATGCTTCATCTGGATACGAAAATAGCGGGGGGAAAGGTGAGCGGTGGTGGAAGACCGGGGAGAAAACGAAAGGCCGATTTTGAGAAAAATCCGGCGCGATGGGCGGCAACCCCTCGATTCCGCTTTATCTTACACAAAAAGCTCAATCAGCGATTGAAAGAGATCGCGGAATCCGGCACGGAGGAAAACGTGACATATTCGGGGGGGGAAGGAAAGGACTGGGGGATAGTCTGTAACCAGGCAAACCGCCTGCTGATTGAACGCTGGGCTGAGCGCCATAATATACCGGTATTGGCGGTTTCCGTGCCTTTTCCTCTACCCGTTGCTCCCGTGCGGGATTTTGTGAAATCGGTGAAACACGCAATCATGGTGGAAGATCGTTTTCCCACCATGCAATTTCAGTTGCCCGAAAAGAGGAAGATTGAAGGACGTCTGACGGACGAGCGTTTTTGCCGTGTGTATTCGTGGACGGAGGACGCGTTGCTCTCTTTGCTGAACGAGGTGATTTTGGGAAAAGAAGGGAGTGAAGTGAATGATTCAGCCCTTCGGGAAGAAGGACAACGGAAAACTCCACTGCGACTTTTTCTCGAAAGCATGAAGAGAAAGAATCGTTCTCTCCTTGTAGTGGCGGACAAAACACCCCTTACGATGGATCTGCCGGCGGATCATTTTGTGTCGAGGGGAGGCGCAATCAGCTTCGCGGCCGGATATGCCCACGCATTGGGAGGGGAGGCGTCGAAGAAAATCGTGGGTATTACCGATTCGGCAGCGCTTCTCCATTACGGGATGCAAGCTGTCACCAATGCCGTCTATAATACTATTCCAGTGCGATGCCTTCTCCTTGTCAAGCCTGAGGACGAGGAGGCCGTCAAAAGGTTTTTGAACGCGATGAAAAATGTGGCGGTTGTTCCTTTGAACCCATCGGCGAGGGATGCGGAGAGGCGATTTCTGGAGCCTTTTTCCCAGCCGGTAACCTTCTATTGGACATCAGTGGAGGAAAAAGTTTGAGAAAACAAGCCCTAATCATTGCCGGCGTTGGAGGGCGTGGTGTCCTCGTTGGAAGCACGATTCTGCTGAATGTCGCTTTTCAGCAAAATCTTCCCGTCTTTAGTGCCGACGAGTACGGAATGAGCCAGCGCGGGGGATCGGTGGTGTCCCATCTCAAAGTAGGTCCCTATCAATCCCCCATCATCGGGACGGGCGAAGCAGACGTCCTTCTCGGCTTTGAAGCCTCCGAGGGGATAAAAAACCTGCCCATGCTTCGGGAGGGGGGGCTTTGTATCCTCAACACGCCCACCCGCGGAACGACGGGAAATGCGGCTTTGGATGCCTATTTGCAAGAGCGGGGAATCAGCCTCTATACGTTGGATGCGGACCGGATAGCGGCGGAAATCGGCTCGCCGCTGTCGGCGAATATGGTTCTTCTTGGGTTCTTCTCGTTCTTCGGGAAGCCGGTTTTTTCGTTTGGGAAGGTGAGGGACTATGTCGAGAACTCTTCACCGAAGCGGTACCTTGAGTTCAACCGAAAGGCGTTGAGACTTGGAAGTCAGGAGGCGAAAAATCTAACACGAAAAGGGATGTCATGAAACGTGTGATAATCGATCAAACTCGGTGTAAGGGATGCGGATTGTGCACGCAGATTTGTCCTAGGAAGATCCTGGTTCTTTCGAACAAGGTGAACGCCAATGGTTATCATCCCGTGCAATGTACCGATGAGGAGCTGTGCATGGGATGCGCCAATTGTGCGACAGTTTGCCCCGTAACGGCTTTCGAAATCTATAAACCGGTGCCCATTGTCGTGGCGTCTTGAAAGGAAGAGATAGGATGGAAAGGAAATTGTTGCTCAAAGGGGCCGAGGCGATAGGAGAGGCGGCGATTCGGAGTGGTTGCACCCGTTTTTATGGGTATCCCGTTCCCAACCAATCGGACTTGATGGAGTATCTCGTACGGAAAGAAGGGGAGGGAGAACTCGTTTCGGTGTTTCAGGCGGAGGATCCTCGGGCGGCTTTTTTCATGGCGTATGGCGCCGCGATTGGAGGAGCAAGGGTTCTAACGGCTGTCAATTCCATCGATGTGGCGGACGCGCTCTACGCGGCTTCCTATTTTTACGCCATGGAAATTCCAGTAGTTTGTGTGGTGTTTACCCAGAGTGGGCCCGGATCCGGAAATATCTATCCCGAGCAGTCGGATGTCTTGGCTGTTTTGTATGGGAATAGAAGGGGGGATGCCTTTGTCCCGGTCTATACCCCTTCGTTATCAACTGACTGTGCTGCATTGACACACACGGCTTTTGAGGTGGCAGAGAGGTATCGGATGCCTGTATTTCTCTTGGTGGATGCAGCGTGTGCTCAATTGACGGAAACCGTCGATTTTGGGGCAATGCGGTGGCGGGAGATTCCGAGCGATCGTCCGATCGTTTTGGATAAAAAGGAAAAGGGATTCAGGAGATTTACTACCTTAGCCTTGAAAATCGAGGAGATGGAAGAGAAAAAGGCGGTGTATCGGGAAAAGCGGGAGGCTTTCTTTGAGAGGGAAAAAGGCAAATACAAAGTAGTGGGAGAAGAGAACGAAAATCTCGTCGTCGCTTATGGTATCGGGGCGGTTCAAGCCCAGCGCGCCCTAAACGAGTTGAAAGCGGGAGGTATTCCCCTGACGGTGTTTGAGCTTTCTTCCCTCAATCCGTTTCCCGCGGAGGCGTTTCGGATGGCGGCGGAAAAGGCAAAAAATCTTTTCATCCTGGAATTGAGTGAGGGACAATTGCGGGAAATTTTGATGTCGTACCTTCCGGATTCTGGGAGTGGGCGGCTTCTTTCTAAGACGGGGGGATTCGTACCAAGGGTTGAAGAGATCGTTCATTGGATCCAGAGCGAAGTGAAAACAATATAACGGGTAGGGACGGTATAACAATGGAATTAAAGTTTGAACAGATCGCCGGATTTCCAAAATCACTTTCCGAGGTACCCCAGCACTTTTGCCCTGGATGTACCCATGGTGTCAATGTGCGGCTCATTGCCGAAGCCATCGATGCCCTTCAGGTTCAAGGCGATGTGGTGGGGGTATGCGGGATGGGATGTTCCGCGCTCTTGCCGAACTATCTTGACATCGACATGGTGGCAGCTCCGCCTGGTCAAGCGGTTTCGGTGGCGGTGGGATTGTCTCATGAAATTGGAGAGAAAGGGCTCGTCTTCGTCTATGACGGCGACGGGGACCTCTATGGAAGGGGATTTAGTGCACTCATGCACGCGGCCCTACGAGGGGAAGCGATATCGGTTTTCTGTGCCAATAATCTCAACATGGGAATGAGCGGGGGGCATCTTTCACCAACCTCTTTTCTCGGACAGAAGACTGCAACCACGCCTAGGGGAAAATCGGCGGGAAGATATGGCATTTCGCTCGATTTCGTCCGCTTGCTTTCTCAGATTCCGGGTGTTTCTTTTGCAGCCCGCTTCAAGGGATTTACGGCAGGAGAGATTCGTAAAGGGAGGGATTATTTCGTTCGGAGTTTACACGTTCAAAAGTTTCAGCGGGCGTTTTCGTTCGTGGAGATGGTGGGAATATGTCCCACGAATCTGGAATTACCTCCCCCCGAGGCAGTTAAGTACGTTAAATCAGCCGTGGCGGGAATCTATACGTCAGGAATTTTCAAAGCACCAGAGACAGGAATCGTCTTGTGAGAGAGATTTTCTTTCTTCCTGGTAGATGCCTGGCGGGATGCCACGCATGTCAGATGGCGTGCGTGGTGGAACACATGGATAATAGAGGACTGTTGAGTCCGTTGTCGGGACTGCCGTTTCCCAAGAAACGGCAGACGACTCTCTACACCAACACATTGAGGCGTTCCTTTCCTCACCCGCTGCGCTGTCTTCATTGCGATCCTCCCCGGTGTGTGGAGGCTTGCCTTTCGGGATCGCTGATCAAAAATGGGGAAAACGGACGGGTTGGAAATAATCTCGACCGGTGTATCGGTTGTTTCATGTGTGTGGCGCATTGCCCGTATGGAGCGGTGATCCCCGTGGCGACGGAGCGTGTTTCCGTGAAGTGCGACGGATGCCTGTGGAGTAAGGCGCCGGCGTGCGTGCGAGCGTGTCCCTCGGGAGCCCTGATCTTTTCGGGAAAAGAGGTGTTGGAAGAAAAGCTAGAAGCTCAGAAACGGTTCCGCAAACGTTCCATTCAGCCTCCAAGGCTAACACCGGCGAGGGTGTGATATGCGTATCGTAATCATAGGGAATGGGACGGCGGGTGTTCACGCCGTCAAGGCTATTTTGGAGAATGAGCCAAAAGCTGAAATCACACTGATCAGTGACGATGAACCGATCTTCTACTCCCGTCCGGAGATTACCCAGTTGATAGGGGATCCGTACGGATTGTCTCATATCGCGTTGCCATTTCCGTCGGATTTTTCGGAAAGGGTATCCTTCCTTCAGGATACGGTAGAGAGTATCGACCCTGGCCGGCGGATGTTGACTTTGCGAAATCGATCAACCCTTTTCTATGACCGGCTTATTCTGGCGACGGGAGCGGCGCCAAAGCGCGTAAAAGTGGTAGGTGTTCCCAACGATAGAATCATGACGCTCCGAACCGCTGGAGATGCGAAACGAATAGCAGATTTTCTGTGTTGTGCCACACGACCGATTGTATTGGGCGGTGGACTTGTCGGGTTGAAAATAGCCCACACGCTGTCGCACATGGGATTGTCTCCCAAGGTGTTGGTTTCTTCCCAGCAAATTTTATCAAGGAATGTGGATGCGAAAACGGCACGTGTGATTCAGAAGTTGTTTGAAGAACATGGCGTCGAATTTATTTTTGGCGCCATGGTGAAATCGGGGGATTGGAACGCACGGCGGGAAGAAGGTGTTCTCTTGTTGGAAGGGGGAGGAAAGATTCCGTTTGACCTTGTGCTAGTGGGGAAAGGTATTGTTCCCCGCGTGACGCTGGCCGAGGAAGCGGGACTTTTGATCGAAGGGGGAGGAATTGCGGTCAGTGACGCTATGGAGACATCTTCGGAGGGGCATTATGCCGCTGGGGATTGCGCCAGCATTTTCAACCATGAGTCAGGCCGTTACGAGAATCGTGCCATTTGGCCTGTGGCGACTGAAAGCGGGCGGGTCGCGGGAGAGGCCGTGGTGGGCAAACTCATTTCGGCGCGAAGGTTTTCCGCCCCCGTGTCCAGAAACGCCATTCCTTTCTTTTCCGTGCCCATGGTCAGTATTGGGACGATTCAGGGAGAGGGCCTGAAAGTGACGTCGTTCGAGGATCCCAGTCGGACCATCGTCCGAAAGGTGTTCCAAGAAGGAGGAAAAGTGGTTGGAGCCGTGTTGATCGGAGATATTACCCATGCAGGGCTTCTTTTCGAAGCGGTGAGAACAGGAGTGCGCATACGAAAAATCCCAGACTGGCTTGTGGAGGGGGTTCCTTCTTTGAGTCAGCAAACGCCGTCGATGGAGGTTCTTTTTTCATGAGTTACGAGCAACAAGAGATTATGCTGGGAAACGTGGCTATCGCCCGGGGCCTCGTGGAGGGGGGGATCGATGTGATGACCGCCTATCCCGGGACACCGAGTTCTGAGATCCTACCGGGAGTTGTCACCTTCCGAGAGAGAGAGCGACTCCCCATCTATATTGAGTGGTCGGTAAATGAAAAGGTGGCGTTGGACGTCGCTTTAGGGGCGGCATTTGCGGGGAAATGGGCCACGGCTGCCATGAAACAGGTTGGATTCAATGTGGCGCTGGATGCGGCGATCCACGCGAGGGACATTCCCATCAAAGGGGCGCTGGTTCTCATTTCGGCCGATGATCCTGGTCCCCATTCGTCCCAGACGGAACAGGACACCCGACAGATAGCGATGATTGAAGGGTTTGCTGTTTTGGATCCCTCTTCCCCTCAAGAAGCGAAGGAAATGGCTTCCTATGCCTTGACCCTTTCCCATAAATTTGGAGTGCCCGTCGTATTGAGACCGGTGAATCGTGTCTCCCATGCCAGACAGAACGTTCCGTTGGGGCCGATCGAAAAACGAATCGAGGAGCCTCCGGTGGATGTCATCAACCTTCCTTTCGAGGAGAGAATGGCCCTGTTGGCGGAGGAAGTGGCGGAGCATCCACCCTTTACGGAGATGAGCGCAGAGAAGATTTCTCAAAGGAGATTTGCGATTCTTGCTTCGGGAATGGTCTTTCGTGTGGCGTACGATATCCTCGAAAGGCTGGGGCTTGCAAAGGAGATTCCCATCTTGAAAATAGGGATGACGAACCCCTTTCCCGAAAAGATGGTGAGAGACTTCATTGCTGGGTATGAGGCGATTCTCGTCCTCGAAGAGCCTGACATGGGCATTGAGTGGGTGCTGGATGCTTCCGATGCCCTTTTGGGACGGAGGAGTGGCCATGTCCCTTCGGAAGGGGAACTCAACACGGATCGGGTGTTTCAGCTTCTCGCTCCTCTTTTGAAGGAGGCGGGATTCATTGAGGAGATTCCGGAGCCGCCAACCGATCTCATGAATATCATCGCAGAGATGCACCTTCCCCCGCGTCCACCCAACCTGTGTCCGGGATGTCCTCATCGAGCCTCTTTCTATTCCATACGCCACACCTTTCCCAACGGCGTCTATACGAGCGACATCGGATGCTATACGCTGGGGGTTACTCTGGGGGCGGTCGATACCGTGTTGGATATGGGGGCGAGTGTCAATATCGGGTCGGGATTTGCCTCGACGTATGACCAGGATGGCGCGGACATTCCCGTTCTTGCCACGATAGGGGATTCGACCTTTTACCATTCCGGTATCCATTCACTCATGGATGCGGTCCTCCAAGATCGCCGTTTTATCCTCGTTCTCCTCGATAACAGCATCACGGCCATGACGGGTATGCAGCCGACACCGGAGTTTGGAAAAAGCCTGACCGGGGAAGGAACTGCCGTGACGATTCCGGAACTCCTGGAGGCTTGTGGCGTCGAGTGGGTCAAGGAGGTGGATCCCTATAGAATTCCGGAAATGGAGGCGCTTTTACGGGAGGCCCAGGCGTATGTGAAGAGCCCGGAAGGGGGGATTGCCGTTTTATGGGTGAAGCGTCCGTGTATTATCTACGCCAAGTCACAGGGAAAATTGGAAACCCTCTTTCCGCGTTTCCGGGTGACGGAGCATTGTGTCGGATGTAAGGTTTGTCTCAATACCTTTGGGTGTCCCGCCCTCGTGTGGAACGAACGGAAACAACAAGTCGAGATCAACCCCGCTATTTGTATCGGGTGTGGAACCTGTACGTATGTCTGCCCGCAGAACACGGCCGGTTCGGGGCTTTTCGCCATACACGAAGACTATTTGTTGAACGAAGTCATATTGTAACGGCGCGTTGGTTCCTAGGGAGTGCCAGAGGGACCTTCTTCCTCCGACGAGGAGAGACGCCGTTCGAGCCAAGTGGCGATGTCGTATACCTGAATTTTGTCGGTGAGCCCCTTTTCCTTTGCCCCATCCGTCAACATGGTCAGACAATGAGGACACCCTGTGAGGAGAACATCGCAGTTTGTGCGTGTGGCTTCTTCGATTCTCAGATGACTGATGCGCTGCCCTACCTGTTCTTCCATCCAGATATGACCTCCTCCACCTCCACAGCAGAGGCTTCGGTCTCTATGATGGGCCATTTCGGCCAGCGTGCCACCACCCGATTGGATGATATTCCGGGGCGCGTCGTAGATGTTGTTGTAGCGACCGAGATAGCATGGATCGTGGAAGGTAACGGACTGTGAAGCAACGGTGGAGACCTTTGGGAGCTTAGAGACAATGCGGCTGATGATCTCCGTGTAATGGAAGACCTCGTATTGTCCTCCGAAATCGGGGTATTCGTTTTTGAACACGTGATAGCCGTGGGGACAGAGCGTGATGATGCGTCGCACCCCCAGTTCTTTGAAGTATTCGATATTCTGTTCCGCTTCCAGTTGGAACACGTATTCGTTCCCTAATCGTCTGGCCGGCTCGCCACAACATATCTCGTCTTTTCCGAGAATACCAAAGGGAATTTCAGCCGCTTTCAAGAGTTTGACCATTGCCTCGGCTGTCTTGATGTTCTTCTCATCGACGGAGCAGGCGCATCCCACCCATAGGAGGTAACCTTTCTCCGCCATGTCTTTGGAGAAGAGGGGGACATCGATGCCTTTGGCCCATTCGTCCCGTTGGGATTTAGGCACTCCCCAGGGATTTTTGTGGCGTTCGAGATTTCGGAACGTGGTTCGCAGCTCAGAGGGGAATTTCGTTTGAACCAGAACGAGGTGACGGCGGAATTCAATATGCTTCGGGACGTGTTCAATAAAGAGGGGGCAGGCCTCTTCGCACGCGCGACACGTCGTACAGGCCCACAGTGTTTCCTCGTCGATGATCTCCCCGATGAGGGAGGGTGCCTCGTCCCTGGAAAGCCCTTCCTTCATGCCACTCCGCAGATCTTGAATGAATTTCTTGGGAGAAAGGGGTTTCCCCGAGAGATAGGCGGGGCAGAGATCTTGGCATCGTCCGCAACGAACGCAGACGTCGAGGTCGAAGAGTTGTTTCCACGTGAATTCGCTGTATCTTTCCACGCCAAACGTTTCGGCCTCTTCGATGTCGATGGGAACGAGCCTTCCGGTAGGAGGATCTGGACGCAGAAAGGTATTGGCGGGACCCGTTATGATATGAAGGAGTTTAGTGAAGGGAATGAGAGAAAGGAAGGTGAAAGCGGCAAGGAGATGAAGCCACCAAAAGAGGCGATGGAGATGCAGAGAGGTTTGGGGAGTAAGATCGACATTGTTGAAAAGATGGGCGAGAAAGAGACCCACGGGAGACCATCGGCTCCACGCGGGATGGAGGGGAAGCTCATGGGCGTGTATCCGGAATCCTTCCACCAAAAAACCCGTCAAGAGGATAAACAGCAAGAGATAGAGGACGAGGAAATCATCTTTTTGGTGATCGAGCCGGTCGGGTTTGAGAACGAGTCGGCGAAAGAGGGCCATAAAGGTTCCCACAATGGCTAGCATCCCGAACAGATCGAGGATTAGGGAATAGTAAAGGTAGAAGTGGCCTTTGAGGTATTCCCACTGGAAAAGGGGGAGGGTTACGTCTTCTTGCAGAGCGATCAGGGCGGTTCCGATGAAGAGGACCAGGAAGCCGAAGAAGATGAGCCCGTGCATCACCCCTGGGAAGGGCTCTTTGAAGAGACGTTTTTGGAGAAGGCCATTTTGAAGAAGGGAAAGAAGGCGTGTTCCGATATGAGCCGTTCGGTTTTCCTTTTCACCTTCTTTCCAAAGTTGGAGTCGCCTGTAGAGCCCGCGCACGATGAAGGCGAGGGGGATGAGCGAGAGGAGATAGACGGCGACACGAACCTGACCCACGTTCCAGAAAAATTCACGCGTTGCTTCCAATGCAGCCTCCTTACAGCGAATCTATTTCATTGATAAGCTGGGGGACTATCTCAAATACGTTTCCCACGATACCATAGTCGGCGCGGCGGAAGATGGGGGCCTCCGGGTCTTCATTGATGGCGATGACCGTTTTTGCCCCTTGAATGCCGGCGAGATGGTGAATGGAGCCCGAGATGCCGCAGGCGATGTAAACCTCGGGGGAGATGAGGCTTCCCGTTTGTCCAATCTGAAACCGGTGTTCACACCATCCGGCGTCGACCGCCGCCTTGGTGGCGCCGACCGCCCCATGGAGTCTCCGTGCTAACTCCCATAGGAGCTTGAAACCGCCGGCGCCTTGCATGCCCCGGCCTCCTGCCACGACGACCAACGCCTCTCCGAGGGAGATTGGAACATTCTTGACGGAGGAGACGCGACGGGTGAGAAACTCCACGGGAGAAAGGGAGATGTCGAGGAGGGAAACACTGGTCTCTTTTCTTTTTCTTTCCATTGAGGGGGTAAAGACGTGGGGGCGGGTCATGATGACGGCCATTCGATCGAGAGGAAAGGCCCCTTCCAAGATGGCACGTCCTTCATAGACCCCTTGGTAATACGTAAGCAGTCCGTTTTCGGGTTGATAGGAGAGTTTGAGGCAACCCGCGGCGTAATGGGCGTTGAAGTGGGCGGCCAGTCGGGGGAAACAGTCTGTTCCCCGGAGAATACTCGAAACGAGGAGGATATCGGGCCGATACTTTTCAGCCATCTTGATGAAGATCTGTTGATAGGTTTCGTAGTGGTATTCGCTCAGAAGGGGGTGTTCAAAGATGTAAACATTGTCGCAAAGCCCGATAAGTTGGGAGCTTAGGGTGGCCACCGATGTTCCGAGTAAGAGGGTGTTGACTACCCCGTCGATTTGACGGGCCAACGCCTCTGCCATATTCAGGAGTTCAAACGTCACCGGTTTGATTTCCGTGACTTGATGGTGAGCGACGACCCAAATGTTTTTTTTCATAGCTCTTCTCCGCTTCCTTTGTCTATCATGCTTTCGATATCGGGGGTTCTCGCTTTATATTTTTTGAGAATTTTTGAAACCTCTTTGACATCGACCCACGAGACCTTTCGGTTCGCGTTCATGGTTTCTGCCAGTGAGAAACGCATGGAAGAAGGACGGGGATACCGGGTTTTGTCTTCCTCCTTCCAGAAATCGGCAAGAGAAAGGGGGGTAATCTCCTTTTCCTTGGCGGCAAGCCTGTCCGCCATGGAGGGATACCGAGGGGTGAAAAGACCTCGTTTGACAGTGAAAACGGCTGGAAACGGGCATTCGAGGATGTTGATTCCCTTCGGGACTTCTTGATGAGCTTCGCACTTGTTGATTCCCTTGAAGACCTTGATGAAGGTGACCCCCGTTATGTGGGGAAGATCTAGAAATTCTGCCACCGCGGGCCCCACGAAATGAAGGCGATCGTCTACTGCCCGGTATCCGAACAGAATGAGGTCGAAACCGATTTGCCGGATTGCGTCTGCCAAGATATGGGCGGTCCGGAATGGATATCCGAAAGAATACGAGGTGTCTAGGATATGGAAGGCGCGGTCTGCCCCCAGACTCAACCCATATTCGAGGGTTTCCCGCGCGGAAGGGGGTCCGAGGGTGAGGAGGAGGACCTCCGTTTCGGGATAGACGGCTTTGAGCCGAAGAGCCCCTTCCAGCGCTACCTCATCGCCTGGATTGATGAACATGGGCATCTTTTCGACTTCGATGCCGGGATATTCCGGCGTGAAGTAGAATTCGGATTCCACATCGGGAACCTGTTTGACGCAAACGATGATTTTCATCCGATCCTCCAGATTTTGACTTTGGATAAAAATATTTTTCAGATATTACAAAAGGAGGAATTGAATGTCCAGCCTTCTTTGCCGGATTTTGTCGATTCTTGTGATTTGGGTTCGCATTTAGTATCCTTCCTGCAAGAAAGGAAAAGCGAGGAGGTTGAAGCGATGGCGTTTATCAGGTTACCTGAATTTGAGGAAATGGAGGAGAAGGTCCGTCAGTCGCTGGAGGCCCTCAAGGAAAAGACGGGAGAGGTCGGAGAGATTTCGAGGATGTTGGCGTTGCGGCCGGACATATTTCACGCCACGACGGTGATCTTCAGGACCCTTATGGTGAACAAGACCGAGTTGGACAAGTATGTGAAAGAAACGATTGCTATCCTTATTTCCAAAGAGAATGGCTGTAAGGTATGTGTGGGGGAACACGAACGAATCGCGCGGATGTTGGGTATGTCGGAAGAGCATATCAACGCGGTGATTGAGGGGCTGGAAAAGATGCGGGTCCCCGAGAAAGAGAGGATCTTGTATCAATTTTGCCTCCGTTGCGCGAGTAAGGAAAACTATAAAATCTTGCAGGAAGACGTGGACAAGGTGCGGCAGGCGGGATACACCGATGCGCAGATTCTCGAAGCGGTGGCGATCGTGGGATATTTCAACTATATCAACACCATTTCCAACAGTTTGGGTGCTGGGAGATAAAAAATGAGAATGGGAGGAGGTTTTTTCGACTTCTTGTAAGGATTCGAAGCTTGCCGTGGTGTTTGGAATTTTTTATTCCTCTTTTCCTGGCAAGGGTGATGGCACCTGCGATTGGAATGAGAGGAATCATAACCCCATCTACATATAATTTCTCCCAAAGTGTGTTGTTAAAGCCGGAGGTTTGTAAAGTATCCCATTGGTGAATTCATAGGAATTATAATATGTTTATGGCTCTTTTTAATAATTTACTTGAGATTGGGGTCATATTTTGCTATAGAGGGCAGACAGCGAGGGATAGTTTTTGGCGGAGAGATTGAATTAAATGGCTGAATGTGGAAATTTTGTAGAGAGAAGGAGAGATAGCGTGAAAAAGAGATGGATTGGATTGTGTGTAGTGGTGGTATTGGGTTTGGTGATCATGCCTCTTTCAGGATGGGCGGAGGGCAATGTCGCTGCGGGTTTGAAGGCCGGAACGCTTGGAATCGGCCCGGAGATCGGTTTTGCCTTTTCGAAGTATGTGGGGGCGAGGATTGGTTTTAATTATCTTCCTTTTAGCTATAGCGGAGAGAAAGGAGACGTGGAATACGATCTTGATTTGAATTTGCAGAATGTCTTTGCCATCTTGGATGTGCATCCTTTCAAGAATGCCTTGCGCCTCAGTGGGGGGCTCTTTTACAACGGCAACAGTTTGGATGCGAAGGGTAAACCCTCTTCGGGGACCTTTACCATTGGGGATCATAAATACCCTGCTGCCCTCGTGGGTAACCTGAAAGGAGATATAGATTTTAACGACTTCGCCCCCTATTGCGGCTTGGGTATCGATACCACCTTTGGAAAAGAGAGGGATTTCGGGCTATCGCTGGAACTCGGTGTTCTGTATCAGGGCTCTCCGAATGTTTCCTTGACGTCGGATGGTCCTTTATCGAACGATCGGATCTTCCTGAACGATTTGGCGAAAGAAGAGGCGAAGTTGAAGGACGACCTGGAAAACTTTAAATTTTACCCCGTCATCTCGGTGGGAATTACCTACCGATTTTGAGAGTGAGTGGGATCGGAAGGCTCGAAAGGGGCCGTTTTGACGTTTTCCTCGTCCTTTAGGATGATCTCGATTTTCCGTTCGGCTTCATCCAGCTTCTTGTTGCAGTAGTTTACGAGCTTGATGCCTTCCTCGAACTTTTTCAAGGCTTCTTCGAGGGGCAAATCACCGTCTTCCAATTCCTTGATGAGCTTTTCGAGGGCCTGGATCGATGCTTCAAAGCTTTTCACTTTCATGCTCAACCTCACAGTGGGAGTCGGAAAAGGGAGAGGGGGTCGATGGCGATACCTTGAAGGATCACACCCAAATGGAGGTGGGGTCCCGTGGCCCGTCCCGATTTTCCAGACAACCCTATAACTTGGTTTTTGCGTATCTTGTCGCCTCCATTTACGCGAAATTTGGAGAGATGCCCATACAGGCTATACAATCCCATTCCGTGGTCGATCACGATGGTTTTCCCGCTTAGAACCAATTCCTTTTCGAGGACCACCTTTCCCGAATTGATGGCATGGACGGGGGTTCCCATGGAAGCTCGGAAATCGACTCCCCGATGAATGCTGAGATAATTTCCGTTGATCTTCCTGCGGACCCCGAAACGTGAGGTGACTCCTCCCGGTACGGGTTTGATGAATGTTCCCTCCCATAGCCGTAAAGGACGGGTATGGTGGAAAATTGTTTTTAGCTCCACTTTTTCGCGCTCGATTCGGGCGAGAGTCTCTTCATCGAGGCGGATGCGTTTTTTGATGTAAATCGCACGGGTTGGAAACCTCTTTTTGTAAAGCATGAGGGCGAAACCCGTCCGTATGGATTTCTTTCCTTCCACGGCGTTGAGATGAAAGAACAGGCGTTTGTGGCGAACGGAAAGGGGAACGGCCAATAGGCTCTGATAGGTTCCCTTTGGGGTTTTGAAAAAGGGAAAGGTGACGTCTTTCCATTGAATACTTTTGGGAACGACGTGGATGGGGCCTCGGAAGGTGGCGAGGATGGCGGAGCCACGATAACGCCGTTGGGGGCTGAAGGAGAGCCACGGCGATGAAAGCCTGCTCGCGAAAAGAGGAGCGGGGGGAAGGATCGGGCAGAGGGGGAGGAAAATCCCGATCAAGAGGAAGACGACGAAGCAACGATACCTTTTCAATCCGCGGTCATCCAACTTGCTGAACCTCGCATCCTAATTTCCCCTTGGCGAGATGAACGTGAACGATCTCTCCTTTTGAAACCGTCGAGGATTCTTTCACGATCTCACCACTGCCTTCTCGTAGGGTGATGCTGTATCCCCTTTTCAAGACGTTTTTGGGATTGTAGGAATGAAGTAGGGCGATATGGCGGGAGAGCTGGTGCCGATGTGTGCGAAGTAGATTTTCCATTTCCCTCGTAAGGTTTTCTCGGCAGAGGGAGAGCTGCTCCCGTAGCGAAGGAAGGGTTCTGGCAGGGTTGAAAGGGTAAAGATGGTGGTAGGCGCGTTGCACGAGATGACGCTTGTTTTCGAGAAAGCGGTGCATGGCCGAAGAGAGCCGCGTGGTGGAGTCGTCGAGCCGCAAGCGTAGAAGTGATAAGCGATGTCGAGGGTCTGTTAGGCGTTTTTCCAACTGTTTGAGGAGGATCCGGCGGTCTTGAAGGATAAGGCGAAAGGTGTTGATAAGCCTCCTTTCCAGATCCAGCAGTCGCGTGTTCCACTGTTCCCGTTCGAGAATGACGATCTCGGCCGCCGCTGTTGGGGTAGGAGCCCTCCGATCGGCGGCAAGGTCGGAGAGGGTCACGTCGATTTCATGCCCTACGGCGGAGATTACGGGAATCTCGGACGCGGCGATGGCGCGAACGACCTCTTCCGTGTTGAACGCGTTCAGATCTTCGAAGGAACCGCCGCCACGACCCACGATGAGCACATCTACCAGTTTGTGGCGGTTGAAGAAGGCGATGCCTTCGGCAATCTCATGGGGAGCCTGTTCCCCTTGAACGCGAGCGGGATAGAGTAAAATGGAAACCTTCGTCTTTTTCTTCGTGATGATATTGAGGATGTCGCGGATGGCGGCACCCGTGGGAGAGGTGACGATTCCGATGGTTTGGGGGAGGGCGGGGAGGGGTTTTTTTCTTTCTTCATCGAAAAGCCCTTCGCTGGCGAGTTTTCTCTTGAGTTTTTCCAATGCGATGCGGTTGGCGCCGCGGCCGGAAGGCTCCATCCAATCGATGATGAGCTGAAGGTCTCCCCGGGGTTGATAGATGGTGAGCCGCCCTCGGCATGTCACCTGCATTCCTTCTTCGGGAGCAAAATCGAAAAGAATACGCTGGCGCCGGAAGACCACCCCCCTCAACTGGGCTTGGGAGTCTTTGAGGGTGAAGTAAAGATGTCCAGAGGAGGGTTCCCGGAGATTCGTGATTTCCCCTTCGATGAAAATGGCACCAAAATGGGCCTCCATCAGTTCGGAAAGCGCCGAGGTGAGTTCCGAAACGGAAAAGACCTTTCGGGATGTCAGGAAGGGGAATTCAGTTTGCATGAGCGGGAAGGAAACAATAGGTTTGTAGTTTCCGGACCGTTTTTTTTCCGATATGGGGAAAGGCTGAAAGCTCTCCGAAATCGCGCAAGGGATAGAGATCGCGAATGCGCAAGAGACGGCGCGCCGTCTGAATGGAGAGTCCTGGGATCCACCGCAAATGTGTTTCATTAACATAGAGCCAATTCATTTTATGGCCCAGCACCCATGCCGCCGTAGGGAAACGTTCCAGCATCCTGGCGGAATCGGGGGTAGGAGAGGTTTGACAAACGATGATTCGCCGAGGAGGTGTGATGGTAGGGTGGATATGAAGAGAAACGGGGTACCATCTTTCATGGGTTGAACGAGAGGGATGGACGTTTCCTTTTTGCCCCAAAAAGAATTCCCCTCCGTGGAGGAAGAGGAACAAAAAGAAGAGGGTATAAGATAGATTTCGTTTACTTACGCTCACGATTCTTTCTTGGTCCTTTCCTTCTGGAGCTTGTATTCGATGCTGTCGATAAGGGCGTCCCAGCTTGCCTGGATGATGTTTTCCGAGACCCCGACGGTGCCCCACCGGCCCTCCTTGTCGCCCGACTCGATCAGGACGCGGGTGACGGCCGCGGTGCCCGCTTCACCGGCGAGGACGCGGACCTTGTAGTCCTTGAGTTTGAGCTCCTTCAGCTCGGGGTAGAAACGCTCCAGGGCCTTACGGAGGGCGTTGTCCAGGGCGTTGACGGGGCCGTTGCCGATGGCGGCGGTGTGCTCGATGCTGTCCTTGACCCGTATCATGATGGTTGCCTCGGAAAACGGAGGGTTTTTCGAGCTTTTTCGCTCA
>CAZOBB010000142.1:0-7186 GCA_964577975.1 uncultured Thermodesulfobacteriota bacterium
ATGAATTCATGCGACGCGCTTCCGCCGATACTCCCGGTATCCGCCTCCACCGCCTTGAAAGAGAGGCCACAGCGCTCGAAGATTCGCGCATACGCCTCATACATCTTCTGATAGCTCTCTTCCGCCCCCGATTCGTCCCGATCAAAGCTGTAGGCGTCCTTCATGATAAATTCACGCGCCCTCATGACGCCGAAACGGGGTCGGATTTCGTCCCGAAATTTCGTCTGAATTTGATAGAGATTAAGCGGGAGATCACGATAGGAACGAATCTCCCTACGCACCAGATCCGTTATGATTTCTTCATGCGTCGGCCCTAAACAATAATCCCGTTCGTTTCTGTCCTTAAACCGCAACAATTCCTTGCCGTAATAGTCCCACCGTCCGGACTCCTTCCACAGATCCGCCGGCTGGACCATCGGCATGAGAAGCTCCTGGGCCCCCGCGGCATTCATCTCCTCCCGGATGATGGTTTCCACCTTACGGATGGTCTTGAGCCCTATCGGAAGATAGGTATAGATGCCGGTCGCCACCTTCCGGATCATCCCGGCCCGAAACATCAACTGGTGACTTACCACCTCCGCCTCCGCCGGTATCTCCTTCATCGTGGGTAAAAACAACTGGGAATATCGCATGCCCCCTCCTCGAATCGTTTTTGGTAAATCATTATAAAAATTTGCCCTTTCAGCGTCAATGGTCTCGCGCCAGGCTGAAAGGGCTTTCTTATCATCCGAAACTCAAAGTCTATCTTCCGCGCGCTACATTCGCCTCCCTGCAACGATCATTCGCGTCATCGCCTTGTCCAGAGAAGCCTTGACCTTGAGATAATCCTTGTGGTCGGCACTCAATTTTTTAAGTTCTTCCTCCGCCTTTTCCTTCTTACGACGGGCACGTTCCACATCGATTTCCGTGTCAAGTTCCGCAATCTCCGCCAAGATCGTGACTTTGTCTCCAAGAACCTCCGCAAATCCCCAGCTCACGGCAATGTACCGTTTCTGTTCCCCCTTCCGATACATCACCTCTCCGATGCCCAAGGTGGCGAGAAATGGGATATGGCCATGCAAAACCCCAAACTCCCCAAACTCCCCCGGCGCCGTAATTTCATCGACCCTCTCGCTCAAGAGCAAACGGTTGGGCGTCACCACTTCCAAAAGAAACGACTTTTCCGCCATTTCAGCTCCTTTTTTCTATCCTACTACGCGGCTAAAAGCTTCTTTCCCTTCTCTACCGCTTCTTCGATGGTTCCCACCATATAAAAGGCCTGTTCAGGAAGATCGTCGTGCTTTCCTTCCACGATCTCCTTGAATCCCTTGATGGTGTCCTCCAGTTTTACGTAACGCCCCGGTGTCCCGGTGAACTGTTCCGCGACGAAGAAGGGCTGGGACAGGAAACGCTGGATCTTACGGGCCCGTGCCACGATCAGTTTATCATCTTCAGACAGCTCATCCATTCCGAGAATGGCGATGATATCCTGAAGATCTTTATATTTTTGTAGGATCTGCTGAACCTCCCGCGCCACTTGATAGTGCTCTTCCCCGATGACCTGGGGGTCCAGGATTCGCGACGTCGAATCGAGCGGATCCACAGCGGGGTAGATCCCCAGCTCGGCGATCTGGCGGGAGAGAACCGTGGTCGCATCCAAATGGGCAAACGTCGTCGCCGGCGCGGGGTCCGTCAGGTCGTCCGCGGGAACGTAGATCGCCTGCACGGAAGTAATAGATCCTTTCAACGTAGAGGTGATTCGCTCCTCCAGCTCTCCCAGGTCGGTCGCCAAGGTGGGCTGGTATCCCACCGCGGAAGGCATGCGCCCCAAAAGGGCGGAGACCTCGGAGTTGGCCTGGGTGAAACGGAAGATGTTGTCGATGAACAGCAGCACGTCCTGGTGCTCTTCATCCCTGAAATACTCCGCTGCCGTTAAGGCTGTTAATCCCACGCGCGCCCTCGCTCCCGGAGGCTCGTTCATCTGTCCATAGATCAAGGCCGCCTTGTCGATAACCTTCGACTCCTTCATCTCGAGCCACAGGTCATTTCCTTCTCTCGTGCGCTCACCAACCCCACCAAAGACCGAAAAACCACCATGCTCGATCGCGATATTGTGAATCAGCTCCATGATGATAACGGTTTTCCCCACGCCGGCACCGCCAAACAACCCGATCTTTCCGCCCTTGGAATACGGCGCCAGGAGGTCAACCACCTTGATCCCCGTTTCGAAGGCCTCGACCTTCGTATTCTGATCCAGAAAGGAAGGGGCCGGCCGATGGATGGGATAGTAGGTATCACTCTCAATGGGCCCCTGCTCGTCCACAGGTTCACCCACCACATTCATGATCCTTCCCAACGTTGCACGTCCGACCGGAACCTTGATGGGTTCCCCCGTGTCCAGCGCCTTCATCCCACGCACCAACCCATCGGTGGTGTCCATGGCGATGCACCGCACCGTATTGTCTCCAAGATGCTGTGCCACCTCTACCACCAGATTCCATTCCTTGTCGCTGATCGTGGGATTGGTGATCTTGATGGCATTGAAAATAGCGGGCAGGTTTCCTGGTTCAAACTCTACGTCAACGACCGGACCGATTACCTGAACGATACGGCCTTCATTTTTCTTCTCCATCGGTATTTCCTTCCTCCCTTTTAGACTATTTTAAGGCTTCAGCGCCCCCGACAATCTCCATCAACTCTTTCGTAATCGCCGCCTGTCGGGCACGGTTCATATCCAATGTCAGTCGATCGATCATTTCGGATGCGTTGTTGGTCGCCGATTCCATCGCCGTCATTCTGGCCCCATACTCGCTCGCGAGGGCTTCCAACATCGAGCGGAAAATCTGAACCTCCACATAGCGAGGAAGCAACTGACTCAAGATGGCCTCCTCGGACGGCTCGTAGATGTATTCGGTCACTACCGCGTCCTCTGGAACCTCAATCGGCTCGATAGGCAGCAGCCGTTGGACCGTCACCACCTGGGAAATC
Source organism: uncultured Thermodesulfobacteriota bacterium (assembly GCA_964577975.1). Lineage (GTDB taxonomy): Bacteria > Desulfobacterota > S145-22 > S145-22 > S145-22 > JAOZMY01. The sequence goes on from CAZOBB010000142.1 coordinate 2,968, forward strand.
GCGGAACGAAACCGATTATAAACTATCAGAAGCTCATCAAACTCCTCCGCTTCATACGCCGCGACTATATCCTTTCCCACTTCCGCCGCCACCCTGTAATCGATATCCGCCAGGATGTTGCGATATTCCTTTCGGATTGGATAGTCCCTTCGTTTGAAATAATCGAGGCCCTTCCGCCCAATGATGTTCAACTGAACTTCAACGTTTTCCTCTTTTTCCTTCAGCAGATGCACCACCTCGCGGATAACATTTTGGTTATATCCCCCACAGAGTCCCCGATCCGAGGTGATCATGAGAATCTCCCGTTTCCGAATCTCGCGTCTCACGAGCAGAGGATGCCGGGTGGGATCGACACGTAGAGAAAGGCTCCCTATCACCTCTTTCATCTTATCCGCATAGGGGCGAGCGTGAGTAATATTCTCTTGCGCCCGTCGCAACTTAGCCGCCGCCACCATCTTCATGGCCTTCGTTATCTGCTGGGTGCTCTTAACGCTGGCAATCCGCTTTCGTATGTCTTTCAGACTGGGCATGGCTTATATTCTTTCCCTCTACTGGATTACAAAACGTTCCTTGAATTCCTTCAACGCTCCATCCAATTTCTCGGTCAAGGCCTCATCCAACGCCTTTTTCTCCAAGATTTCCTTCCCTATTTCAGGATGGGTACTTTCCATGAACTGATACAGCTCTTCTTCATACCGCTTGATCTCCGAAACAGGCAGCTCATCCAGATAGCCATTGACCGCCGCAAAGATGATCATAATCTGTTTTTCCACCGGCAAAGGCACATACTGCCCCTGTTTCAGAACCTCAACCAGTCTCTCCCCTCTTGCCAACTGAGCTTGTGTCGCCTTATCCAGATCGCTTCCGAACTGGGCAAACGCCGCCATTTCCCGATACTGGGCCAGATCGAGCCGTAAGGTACCGGCGACCTGCTTCATGGCCTTGATCTGGGCGTTTCCACCGACTCGGGACACGGACAACCCCACGTTGATGGCAGGACGTACCCCGGAATAGAAGAGGTCCGTCTCCAGATAGATCTGCCCGTCCGTGATGGAAATGACGTTCGTCGGGATGTAAGCGGACACGTCTCCGGCCTGGGTTTCGATGATCGGCAAGGCCGTCAGCGACCCCCCGCCCAGTTCGTCACTGAGCTTCGCCGCCCTTTCCAGCAAACGGGAATGGAGGTAAAAAATGTCGCCTGGGTAAGCCTCCCGTCCCGGCGGTCGTCTCAAGAGCAGTGACAACTGACGATACGCAACGGCATGTTTGGAGAGATCATCATAGACACATAGCGCATGTCGCCCATTGTCACGGAAATACTCCCCCATCGTTACCCCCGCGTAGGGAGCGAGAAACTGGATAGGAGCGGCTTCCGAAGCCGTAGCGGAAACAACGATTGTATAATCCATCGCCCCATAGCTTTTCAGCTTGTCCACCACCTGCGCCACGGTAGAACGCTTTTGTCCAATGGCCACATAGATACAGATGACATCCTGCCCTTTCTGATTGATGATGGTATCCACCGCTACGGCCGTCTTTCCCGTCTGGCGGTCTCCGATGATCAATTCCCGCTGCCCCCGCCCAATGGGGACCATGGAGTCGATCGCCTTCAGGCCGGTCTGCAGCGGTTCCTTGACGGGTTGCCGCGCCACGATTCCCGGGGCCTTTACCTCTACCCGCCGGGTTTCCGTGGCTTCAATGGGAGGACCGCCATCAATGGGTTGCCCCAACGGATTGACGACCCGTCCTATCAAGGCATCCCCTACGGGAACCTCCACGATACGGCCCGTCCTCTTGACGATATCCCCTTCCTTGATCAGGTAGTCTTCACCAAGGAGGGCCGCTCCCACGTTGTCCTCTTCCAAATTCAACACCATTCCATACACGTCGTGGGGAAACGAGAGCAATTCCCCCGCCATGGCATTTTCCAAGCCATAGATACGGGCGATTCCGTCTCCCACGGAGAGGACAATCCCTGTTTCCGATACATCGATTTCCTGTTCGAATCCTTCAATCTGACTTTCAATAATCTTACTGATTTCTTCTGCTCTAATCTCCATATCCTTCCTCTATGCCGTTAACAGTTTTTCTCGATAACGATTCAATTGCCCCCTTACACTCCCATCTATGACAATCCCCCCAATTTGGGCTTTCACCCCCCCAATCAGTGAGGGATCGACATCTTTTTCAAGAATCAACTCTTTCCCCAAAAATTCCCTCAAAGCATCCTTTATCTTTTTGAAATCATCCTCTTCCAACGGTTCAGCCGAGAAAAGGACCCCCCTCACCCTATTCTGGGCGCGATCCGCCAACTCCTGGAAAATCGAAAAAATCGTCGACAGCAATCCTATCCTGTCCTTTTCCACGAGAATCTCGAAGAACCGGGTGACCGAAGGGCTAAATCCCGCCTTGGCCATTACTTCACCCAACACCTTTTTACGACCTTCCATGGGATAGATCGGAAGTGATACCGCCTTCCAGAAATTGGGATATTGCTTAAACATATCCTGAATCTTAACCAACTCGGCATATATCTCCTCGATCCTTCCTTCCTTGTGACCGATCTCTAAAAGGGCCTTGGCATACCGCCGTGCAACAACACGTTCTCTCAATTTTTACTCCCCAGTTGACGAACGTATAACGCAACCAACCGTTTCTGATCTTCTTTATTGATGCTTTTTTGGATCAACTTCTCCGCAAGGCTCAAGGCCTCCAAAGAAACCTCTTCCCGTAAACGCTTCTTGATCTTGTTTATCTCCTCTTTCAAGCCCTGTTCAGCTTGCATCCGCATCAATTCCGCCTTTCTTTCCGCCTCTTCCAATAACTTTTTCTTCTCTTCCTCTACCTCCTTCAGCATCTGCTCCCGAATCGCGGCGATCTCGGCATCGAGATTCTCCAAACGTTTCTGTGCCTCTCGATACATCCTCTCCGCCGCTTCCGACAGCTCTTTCGCCTTTTCAAGCTCTTCTTTTACCTGATTGTGCCGCTTCTTGAGATATCCGGACAATGGGGGTCGAATAAATTTTATGAGGACGGCCAGAAGAATAACAAAGTTGATTATCTGAAAAAGATAATCCTTCCAATAACTTCCATGCCCCCCTTCCGAGGCAAAAACCGGCAGGACCATCCCCATCAGGATCACGGCACTTAGCAGTGCACGTTTTGTTAACCTCCACGCGGCGTGCTTCATCACGCAGCCCTCCCTAAAATCTTCTCCGCTATCTGCTTCGCGAAAGGTTCCAACTCCTTCTTCAACACCTCTTCCACTTCCTTCGCCTCCCCCAACACCTTTTCCCGCAACGCCGGGATGTCTTTGTCTATCGCCCGCCGCGCCCGCTCAATCACCGACTTCTGTTCCTCCAAAGCCTTTTTCCGGAGCCGGTCACGCTCAAGCGCCGCTTCGTGCCTTGCCTGTGCCAACTTCTCCTCCAAAAGGGCCGCTTCTTTTTCTGCCTTTTCTTGCAAAGCCAACGCCTTTTCCTGGGCGCCCGTGGTTGCCTCCTTCCGACGTTCCAGCAAATCGACAATCGGGCGGAAGAGGAATTGATTGATCAGGAAAACGAAAACAATGAATACCGCCGCTTGAACCAACAGCGTGTAGTCGAGATTGATCATAGAGCAGACACACCCTCCCGTCAAATTTTTGCCTTTGCTACCATAGCTCGACCCCCTTGTCAAGTTTTTCACAAAGTCCACCGACACCCCATCTCTATCGTTTCGTTCCCTGTCGCTCTTCATCAACAGCTTTTCCCTTCCCTTCAAAAAAAAGTTCTCTTGACCTAAGGGAAGAAAATGGTGTATGTGCAACGTGTTATGGACGCATGGTCCCATCGTTACTTTCAATTTTCACCCAGGAGAATCCGATGATAAAAGTTACCTGTTTAGGGGCGGCCGGAACCGTGACGGGGTCCAACTACCTCGTGGAAAACGCGCAAGGGAAACAAATACTGGTCGATTGCGGCCTATTCCAAGGGGGCCGCCTCATGGAAATGCGAAACTGGATGGACTGGGAATTCAATCCTTCAAAAATCAAAACCCTTTTTTTGACCCATGCCCATATCGACCATTCGGGTCGCATCCCCAAGCTCGTGAAAGATGGATTCAAGGGAAACATTCTCACATCACGCCCGACGGCGGAGCTCTGCGAAATCATGCTTCTCGATTCGGCCCACATCCAAGAGATGGACGCGGAATGGCAGACGAGAAAAAACAAACGCAA
>CAZOBB010000143.1:0-2926 GCA_964577975.1 uncultured Thermodesulfobacteriota bacterium
CCGTGTCCTCCTTTCCGGGCTGCCCGAGGACGAGGCGCGGCGCATCCTGGATCAATCGAAGCTGGAGAAATTCACCGAGAAGACCCTGACGGATATCGAAACCATCCTAAAAGTTCTGGAAAGAACGCGCCGGGAGGGGTACGCCCTCAACGACGGTGAGCCGGCGCCGGAGCTGAAGTCGATCGCGGCACCCGTGAGAAACGGCTCGGGGCGGGTCGTCGCGGCGGTAAACATCGCCGTCCACGCCAGCCAGTATGACGTTGCGAAGATGGAACGGGTCCTGCTGCCCGTGTTGCGCGAGACCACGCAAACCATCTCCGCGGCCATGGGGTTTCGGGGGTAACGGACATGGCGGAAAAACCCTTTCTCGAATCGGCCGTGTTCCTTAGAAACTGGGAGAAGCCGCTCTCCCGCGCCACACGCGGGGAGGGGGCATGGATCATCGACGCGGAAGGAACGCGTTACCTCGATCTCAGCGGGGGCCCCATCTGCGTCAACGTCGGCCACGGCTTTTAACCACCAGGATATCCGCAGGGCGTACCTGGGCATGTAACCGCTATCAAAGGAGTGATCACGATGGCATGGAACCAAAAACTGTTGCGGGTCAATCTGAAGACGAAAAAGATCGACGTGGAACCCATCGACAAGGAACGTCTCGAGAAATACATCGGGGGACGGGGGCTGGGCATCAGCTACCTCCTGGAGGAAGTGGATCCCACCTGCGATCCCTTCGATCCCGGAAACAAGCTCATCATGATGACGGGTCCCCTCACGGGTACCACGGCCCCCACGGGCGCCCGTTACATGGTCATGACCAAGTCGCCGCTGACGGGAGCCATCACCTGCTCCAATTCCGGCGGGTACTTCCCCGCCATGCTGAAACGGACCGGGTTCGACGGTCTTATCATCGAGGACGCCGCGGAGGAACCGGTCTATCTCCGGATCGAGAATGGAAAGGCGGAGATCCGCCCCGCCACCCATCTGTGGGGGAAAGACGCCCATGAAACGGATGAACTCGTCCGGAAAGAAACCCACCCGAAGGCGCGGGTCGCCTGCATCGGTCCCGCCGGGGAGAACAGGGTCCTCTTCGCCGGTATCATGAACGACAAGGACCGGACCGCCGGGCGCTCCGGCGTGGGCGCCGTTATGGGGGCCAAGAACCTGAAGGCCATCGCCGTCCACGGAGACCAGAAACCCGCCTTGCACGATCCAAAGGCCTTCTCCGCGCTGGTCAAGAAATTCCTGGACGGCTTCAAGGCATCCAACCAAGGCATCCAGCCCACGTTGCGCGTCTACGGCACCGCCATCACCATCACGGGCACCCAGACCGTCGGGGCCCTTCCCACCCGAAACTTCCAGCAGGGGACCTTCGAGCACTGGGACAAGATCGGCGGGGAGGCCCTCACGGAGCGGTTCCTCGTCAAGCCCAAGGCCTGTTTCAGCTGTCCCATCGCCTGCGGCCGCGTCACGCGGATCGCCAGCGGCCCCTTCGCCGGGGAGGGGGAAGGACCGGAATACGAAACCATCTACGCCCTGGGGAGCAACTGCGGCATCAGCGACCTCGCCGCCCTCACCAAGGCAAACTATATCTGTAACGAGATGGGCATGGATACCATCTCCATGGGAAGCACCATCGCCTGTGCCATGGAGCTCTATGAACGGGGCATCCTGACGGAGGAGATCATCGGTCGTCCCCTTCCCTTCGGGGACGGCGAGGCCCTGGTCGAGATGTGCCGCCTGACGGCACGCCGAGAGGGATTCGGGAACCAGTTGGCGGAGGGAAGCGCCCGCCTCGCGGCGGCCTACGGGCACCCGGAGCTGGCCATCACCGCCAAGAAACAGGAGTTCGCCGGGTATGACCCGCGGGCCGAAAAGGGAATGGGCCTGGCCTACGCCACGTCCAACATCGGCGCCAGCCACATGCGGGGAGATCCCGCCTATCTGGAGATCTTAGGGGTTCCGCTTTCCCTCGATCCCCTCACCTGGGAAGACAAACCCTCCCTGGTCAAGACCTTGCAGGACCTTTTCGCCGTCATCGACGCGGCGGGACTGTGCGTCTTCTTCTCCATCCGGAATTACGTGACGAAATCGCTTAAGCTGCTCCCCTTCGGCATCGCTGAGCTGCTCAACGCCGCCACGGGCACCAACTACGACGCCGAAGGCCTCCTGAGGGCGGGGGAACGCATCTTCAACGCCGAACGGCTTTTCCTCATCCGGGCGGGCTTCACCAAGGACGACGACACCCTCCCGAAGCGCATCGTGGCGGAGCCCCTGCCGGACGGTCCCGGCAAGGGCCACGTCTGTGAGCTGGACAAGATGCTGCCGCCCTACTACGAGCTGCGCGGCTGGACCCGTGACGGTGTCCCGACGGAGGAGACCCTGACGTCTTTGGGAATCACGTAAACCGGTTCATCCATCCAAAAAACTACGCAGGGGGAACCACTGTGGAAAAACTGATCATCACCGCGGCCATTACGGGAAGCCGCATCACCCGTGAGCAGTCGCCTTACATCCCCATCACCCCGGAGGAGATCGTCCAGTCCGCCATAGAAAGCTGGCGGGCCGGGGCCTCCATCGTTCACATCCACGTCCGGGATCCAAAGACGGGGCTGGGATGCCAGAACCTATCCCTCTTCGAGCGGGTCGTCACTCCCCTGCGGGAGCAAACCGATCTCATTCTCTGCCTCACCACCAGCGGCATCCCGGGAAAGAACCTCCCCACGGATCAGCGCCTCGTTCCCCTCGAACTGAAACCGGAGCTGGCCTCCCTGGACGCCGGATCCATCAACCTGGGCAACGCCCTCTTCGCCAATCCCCCGGAATTTCTGGACGAAGCGGCGCGCCGGATGCGGGAGACGGGCGTCAAGCCCGAGCTGGAGGTCTTCGACCTGGGCATGATCATGACCTGCCTGAAGATGTTCCGGGA
>CAZOBB010000144.1:0-10577 GCA_964577975.1 uncultured Thermodesulfobacteriota bacterium
GGGGTCCCAGTCCCAGCAAGACCAGGTGGAGGGTGCCCGGTCCGTGGAGGCGGAAAAGGCTGGGAAGCAGGACTCCGTCCGTGAAACGAAGTGCGAGGGAGAGTACCCCGGAGACCAGGCAGAAAAGTCCCACCGCTTCCGAAGGGAAGGGGGCGAGACGCTTGGTCATCAGCGAGTAACACGCCCAGGTGAGGGCCGCCAGGAAGGCCAGGAAGTACCCGTGAAGAAAGGCGGGGGAGAGGCGAAGATGCCCCTGCGTGATGACGAGGGCGGCTCCGGCGAATCCCAGGAGGGTGCCGATGAAATGGTGACGGTGAAGTCTTCGTCTCCTGAAGAAGATAGGCGTGAGAAGGACGATGAGGAGCGGCCAGAGATAGTTGATGAGGTTGGCCTCCACGGCGGGGGCGTGGTGCAGGGCGGCAAAGTAAAAGGCGTGGTATCCGAAGATTCCCCCCACGCCGACGAGGAGCGTTTTTACGGGGATCTTCCATTCTTTTATCTTGAACAGGCTCAGAACTCCGCTGAGTGTCAGCGCGGCGCCGGTCACGAAAAGCGGGGGAAAATGCCTCAAAGAGGCCCCCAGATAGGCCAAGAAACTCCACAGGACGATGCTGGCGAAGGCGTAGGGAATGTAGCGTTGTTTCATGCGGCTGTCTGGTTAAGGGGTCCGCGGCCTGCGGGGATTCAACGAACCTTGAACCCGGGGTTTTTCTATTCCCCGAACAGTTTTTCGAAGACCTCGATCGTCCTCGCGATATCCTTGTCGTCGATCCCCAAATGGGTCACGAGGCGTATTTCCCCAGGGCCGAAGGGGACGGCGAGCACCCCTTCCGATTTGAGGCGTTCCACGACCATTTCCGGGGTGGTTTCCGGGTCGTGGATGGGCAAGACGATGATATTGGTTTCCACCGCCGAGGGCGTGAACTCGAAGAGGGGGATCTGGCTGATGGCGTCGGCCAGTTCCCTGGCCCGCCGGTGATCTTCCGCGAGGCGATCCATGTGGTTGTCCAGGGCGTAGAGCCCCGCCGCGGCCAGAATTCCCGCCTGGCGCATGCCGCCGCCCAGGCGCTTCCGGTTCCGGTGGGCGGCCTCAATCCACTCTTTCGATCCCGCGATGACCGATCCCACGGGGCACCCCAGCCCCTTGGAGAGGCAGACGGAGATGGAGTCGAAGGGCTTGCAGTAGTCAGCGGGGGCGATCCCCGTGGCGACCGTGGCGTTGAAGAGCCTTGCCCCGTCCATGTGCATGGCGATCCCGTGGGCGTCGGCCAGGGCGCGGATCTTATGGATTTCGCCCAGGGGATAGATCTTCCCGCCTCCGCGGTTGTGGGTGTTTTCCAGGCAGATGAGCCGTGTCTTGGGGAAGTGGGGGTCGTCGGGACGGATGGCCTTGGCGATGGCCGTGTCTGTCAGGATTCCCCGTTCCCCAAGGATGGGAAAGAACTGAACCCCGGCATAGGCCGCGGCACTGGCGGCCTCGTAGTGGAAGGGATGGGAGTTGGCCTCCAGGATAACCTCATCCGCCGGGTGGGTGTGGGTCAGGATGGAGACGAGGTTTCCCATCGTGCCGGAGGCGACAAACAGGGCGGCCTCCTTGCCCAAAAGATCCGCCATTTTTTCCTGAAGGAGATTGACCGAGGGGTCTTCCCCGAAGACATCGTCGCCGACTTCGGCGGTCGCCATGGCCTTTCGCATGCCGTCCGTGGGCTTGGTGACCGTATCGCTTCGAAGGTCGATGAGGTGCATTATTTTCTCTCCTTTATGTGGGTGATTTTGTGAATCTTTTAACATTTTTCATTGACAAAAGCCATCGTGCTTTATATAAAGTATAAAATCTTTTTAAGGGAAAAATATGGCGACCAAAAAGAAAATCACGCGTAAAAAACTCAAGGAACCGGATGAATTTGTCAGCACCACCACGGAGATTTTCCAGTGGGTTCTTGGAAACTGGAAGTACTTTCTTTCCGGGGTGGTGGTCTTGGCCCTGATTACGGGCGGTGTATTGTTCTGGCGTTCGCATAAAGCGAAAAGGGAAAAAACCGCCTTCGGTTTGTATCATACCATCCAGGTAAAGGTGGAAAAGGCGGGCGTCAAAGAGGCGAAGGTCTGTGACGACTGGACCACCCTTGTGAAAAAGTATGGGGATACGCCGGCGGCGGTTTACGGCCGTTTGCAGATGGCTTCCTGCTTCTTGAATCACAAGGATTACGGAAAGAGTGAAGCGGCCGTCAAGGAACTCTTGGCAAAGACCGATACACCCGCCGTGGTGAAGGTGCTGTCTCTCCTTTTGCGGGGCTACGCCCTGGAAGAGAAAAAGGCGTATAAAGAGGCGGAAGCCGTCTTCGACAGCCTGTTGAAAGATCCGGCGAATTTCCTGAAAGACACGACGCGGTATCATCTCTATGTCTGCCAGCTCCGGCAGGGTAAGAAAGAGGCCGCGAAAAAGACCCTTTCGGAATTGAAGGTTGAGAGTGGTTCAGATTTTGCCCTTCCCGTGATCATGCTTAAGATTGAGAAGGCGCAATTAGGTATTAAGGAATAAAATTTTCAAAAGGTTGGGTATCCCATGAATGAGCGTGGGATACCGTTATGAGGGAGGATGGAATGAAAAAATTGTTATCTGGTAACGAGGCCATCGCCCGGGGAGCGTATGAAGCAGGGGCCACGTTTGCTTCCGCCTATCCGGGAACACCGAGCACGGAAATTCTGGAAACTGTGGCAAAGGAATACCCTGAGATCTACGCGGAATGGTCGCCGAACGAGAAGGTGGCCATGGAAGTGGCCATGGGTGCCGCCTTTACCGGGGCGCGCGCTCTGGTCGCGATGAAGCACGTGGGGGTCAACGTGGCGGCCGATCCCCTGATGACCCTGAGCTACACGGGAATTTGTGGGGGACTGGTGGTCGTGACGGCGGATGACCCGCAGCTCTACAGTTCCCAGAACGAGCAGGACAACCGGAATTACGCCAAATTCGCGAAGATTCCCATGCTGGAGCCGAGTGACAGCCAGGAAGCGAAGGATTTCGTGATTCGCGCCTTCGAATTGAGCGAGCAGTTCGACACGCCGGTCATGGTCCGGAGTGTGACGCGTATCTCCCACGCGCGGACGCCCGTGGAACTGAAAGAGCGGATGAAATCTCCCCTGGAGATCAAGATTCGCAAGGATCCGCCCAAATACGTGATGCTTCCCGTCTATGGACGTAAGCGGCACGTGGTGGTGGAAGAGCGTTTCAAGAAGCTGAAGGAATTTGCCGAGACCTATGATCTCAACAGGATGGAGATCAACGACACGGAGATCGGCATCATCACCTCGGGTATCTCCTACCAATACGCGAAGGAGGTTTTTCCGAACGCCTCGTACCTCAAGCTGGGCATGATCTGGCCCTTCCCGGAAAAGATGATCAGGGATTTCCGTTCTAAGGTTAAAAAACTCTATGTTATCGAAGAGTTGGACCCATTTATTGAAGAAAATTTGAAGATCATGGGCGTGCAGGTGGACCTCGGAAAAGACATCCTGCCCATCTGCGGGGAACTGACACCGACCATCATCAAGGAAAAGGTGGCCGGTATCCCGGAAAAGCCTTTCCTCACGAACCCGGAGAATATCCCTCCGCGTCCGCCCAACATGTGCCCGGGCTGCCCGCACCGCGGGATGTTCTATACCATCAAGAAGCTGAAACTCTACGCCACGGGTGATATCGGGTGTTATACTCTGGGGGCTTTACCGCCTTTGACCTCCCTCGATACCTGCGTGTGTATGGGGGCCAGCATCGGCCATTCTATGGGGATGTCCAAGGCCCTGGGAGACGAGGGCCGCGGGAAGTTTGTGGCGGTCATCGGCGATTCCACCTTCATGCACAGCGGCATGACGGGACTGGCGGATGTCGTCTATAACAAGTCCTACGCCACCGTCATCATCGCGGACAATAGGATCACCGCCATGACGGGGGCGCAGGATCATCCCGCGACGGGCTACACGATCCGCGGGGAAGAGACCTATGCCGTCGATTTCGAGGAACTGGGCAAGGCCCTGGGCTTCAAGCACATCGTCAAGGCCAATCCTTATGACCTCGAAACCTATGAAAAAATCCTCAAGGAAGAGACGGAGCGGGATGAGCCGTCATTGATCATCAATCAGGGGCCCTGTGCCCTGCTGCGCCGTGCCCTTCCGAAGGCGAAGAAGCCGTTTTACGTGGACGTGGACAAGTGTATCGGGTGCAAGCGTTGTATCGGCTTGGGGTGCCCCGCTATCACGTGGCATGCGGAGGAGGGAACAAACGCCGACGGCAAGAAACGGAAAGGGTATGCCGTGATAGAGCCGACGCTTTGCAACGGCTGCGCCCTTTGCTATCAACTCTGCAACGTAGACGCGATCAAAACGGAAGATAAGGTCTTTTATGGCCTGGTTGAAAACCTGTAAACGGAGAGGAATATAAAGCGATGGAAAAGACGACAAGCGTATTGATGGCAGGCGTTGGGGGACAGGGGATCATCCTCGCCAGTGATATTCTCTCGGAAGTGATGCTGGATGCGGGTTACGACGTCAAGAAGAGCGAGATTCACGGGATGGCCCAGCGTGGTGGGAGTGTTTCCAGCCACATCCGGTTCGGCAAGAAAGTCTATTCCCCGACCATTCCGAAGGGAAGCGCGGATTTCTTGATCTGCTTTGAAAAATTGGAACTGCTCCGCTGGCTCGATTACTGTAACGAAGAGACGCGGGTCATCGTCAACGATCTGGAGCTCAACCCCCCCATGGTCAACCTTGGTGAGGCCGAGTATCCGAGGGGGCTTTTCGAGGAGACGATCAAGAAATTCAAGAACCTGAAGCTGGTACCTGCTAGCAAAACAGCCCTTGACATGGGCAACATCCGAGCGGCAAACGTTGTGATGATAGGGATTTTTTCCAACTTCTTTGATGTGGAAGAGTCCCTCTGGCTCGAAAAGATTCTAGGTAAGTTGCCGAAAAAGCTGCATGAGCTGAATGAAAAAGCCTTCCGAGAAGGAAGAAAATTGGGATAGAAAAAGCCCCTTATGGATGGATTTTCTTGACAAATTCCCTGGAAGGTGGTTTAGGTAGAACCGTAATTTACTGAACTTTGACGGATAAAGAGGCAAGCAATGGCAGAAACGGAAAAGGGTTTTGAACCGAAGATCATCGCGTTTTGTTGCAACTGGTGTTCCTACGCCGGGGCGGACCTGGCGGGAAGCATGCGTTTGAAGTATCCCCCCAATGTCTTGCCGATTCGGGTCATGTGTAGCGGCAGGATTTCTCCCCACTTCATCCTGAAGGCCTTTCAAAGAGGGGCGGATGGCGTTCTTGTTACCGGCTGCCATTACGGTGACTGTCACTACATCAAGGGGAACTACATTACCAAGCGGCGCGTGACGATCATGAAAGACCTGCTGAAATTCGTGGGGATCGATCCTCGAAGGCTCAGGGCGGACTGGATCGCCGCCTCCGAGGGGGACAAGTTCGCGAAAGTTGCGACGGAATTTACCGAAGAAATACGGGCGTTGGGCCCCTCACCATTAAGAGGATAGGTGATGGAAAATCTTAAGAAAAACATTAAAGACATGCTGGAATCCGGTGAAATCGCAGGATTTTTAGGCTTAATAGAAGAGGAAGGGCATCCCATTCCGTATCTCTTTACCAAGGATTCCCTGGACAAACTGGAGGCCTTGACCGTCCCCGATATCCGGTACCCGATGACGGACATCCTGCTTAAAATCGTCCGGAAATATCCCGAAGAGACGATCGGCGTGATGGTGCGGGGGTGTGATGATCGGGCCCTCATCGAATTGACGAAGAACCAGAAGATCCTGCCGGAGCTTATCCGGCCTATCGGAGTCGCGTGCACGAAAGAGATGGCGGAATATTGCCGGTGCAGCCGGCCGTATCCCCGGGAAATTCACTACGGGGAAAAGGTAGAGGGCGTGGAGGACCGTTCCGACCTGGAAAAGGTCGAGTCGATGGACCTTTCCGCCCGTCTCGATTACTGGATGGGGCAGTTTTCCAAGTGCATCAAGTGTTACGGGTGCCGGAATATCTGTTCCATGTGTTTCTGCGATCAGTGCACCCTGGAAGACGAGACCCTGGTCATGACGGGGCAGACACCCCCGGAGATTCCCATTTTCCATCTGATCAGGGCCTTTCACATGGCGGGGCGGTGCATCGACTGCGGATTGTGTGAAGAGGCCTGCCCGGCCCATATTCCTCTAAGGACCCTTTATCGTAAGGTCCGGGAGGACATGGCGGATTACCTTGGGTATGTGACCGGCATGGATGAAACAGAAAGGGATCCCCTCGAATTCCTGGGAAGCGAGGGCTACGAAGTTCCTACAAAGATTGACGAGACATAGCGGAGAGTTTGAATGGAATATCAAACCGTAAGGACCACATGCACATACTGCGGGACAGGATGTGGGGTGCTCCTGGAAGTGATGGATGGAGAGATTATTGGAACACTTCCCCAAAAGGACCATCCCATCAACGAAGGAAAACTCTGTATCAAGGGCTGGAGCGCCCACGAGTTTATTTACGCCGACGGGCGGTTGACGAAACCGCTGATTCGCAAGGGAGACAAGCTGGAGGAAGCCTCGTGGGACGAAGCCATCGAGTATGTCGCAAAACGGCTTCTTGAGTTGAAAGAGAAACACGGGCCCGACAGCCTGGGGTGTTTCAGTTCCGCCAAGTGCACCAACGAGGAAAACTATCTTCTGCAAAAAATTTTTCGCGCGGTGATCGGGACAAACAACGTCGATCACTGCGCCCGCCTCTGACACTCCTCCACGGTGGCCGGTCTGGCCGCCGCATTCGGAAGCGGGGCGATGACCAACAGCGTCCCGGAATTTGAAGACGCGGATTGCATCCTCATCACCGGATCCAATACCACTTCTTCCCATCCCCTGGTTGCCTCCCGTATCATGACGGCGAAGGCAAAGGGGGCGAAGATCATCGTTATCGATCCCCGGCGGACCCACATGGCGGCGCTGGCCGATATCCACGTCAAGCAGAACCTGGGATCCGACGTGGCGTGGATCAACGGGTTGATGCACATCATCCTCAAGGAAGGGTGGCAGAACCAATCCTTCATCGACGAACGGACCGAAGGATTCGAGGAACTCAAAAAGGTGGTGGAGGAATACACCCCCGAGAAGGTGGAGGAGATCACGGGGATTCCCAAGGAAACCCTGCGTGAGATCGCCGAGCTCTATGCCAAGTCGGAAAAATCCTCCATCGTTTACTGCATGGGTATCACGCAGCATATCACGGGAACGGACAACGTGAAGTCCCTGGCCAACCTGGCCATGGTGACGGGGCAGATCGGGCGGCCCTCCACGGGCGTGAATCCCCTGCGCGGACAGAACAATGTCCAGGGATCCACCGATATGGCGGCCATCCCGAACAAGTATCCGGGATACCAGGACGTAACCAACGAGGAGATCCGCAAGAAGTTCGAAAAGGCATGGGGCGGACCGCTGTCTCCCAACGTGGGCCTGACGGTGGTGGAGATGATCAACGCCATTGAGGAGGGGAAACTCAAAGGTCTCTATATCCTGGGGGAAAACCCCATGATCAGTGATCCCGATTCCGGGCACGTGGAAAAGGCCCTCGACGATATCGAATTCCTGGTGGTGCAGGATATCTTCCTGACCGAGACGGCGAAAAAGGCCGACGTGGTCCTGCCCGGTGCGAGCTTCGCCGAGAAGGACGGAACCTACACGGGAACGGATCGACGGCTGCAGAAGATCCGCAAGGCGATCGAGCCCCTCGGAGAGGCGAAACCCGACTGGGAGATCCTTTGCCTGGTGGGCAAGGCCATGGGGTCGAAGGGATTCGAATTTTCCTCTCCCAGCGAGGTCTTCGACGAGCTGGCGGAATTGACGCCGATTTATCACGGCATCAACTACGACCGTATCGAGCACGAGATCATCCACTGGCCTTGCAAGGATAAGGATGATCCCGGCAGTCCCTACCTGCACAAGGACGGGTTCGCGAGGGGGAAGGGATTGTTTACCCCCATTGAGTACAAACCGCCGGCAGAGCTTCCCGATGACGAGTACCCCTACCAGTTGACGACGGGGCGGCTGCCGTTCCATTATCACACGGGGACCATGACCCGGGTGTCGCCTTCACTGACCCACGAGGTCAACGAGGCCTTTATCGAGCTCCATCCGGAGGATGCCAAGGCGCTGAAGGTGAAAAAGGGAGAAAAAGTTCGGGTTTCATCGCGGCGGGGATCCATCGAGGTGAGGGTCTTGGTGACGAGCGGTATCAAGAAGGGTGTGGCCTTCATTCCCTTCCATTTCGTCGAGGCGGCGGCGAATCGTTTGACAAACGCGGCGGCCTTGGATCCCATTGCCAAGATTCCGGAATACAAGGTATGTGCCATCAAAATTGAAAAAATAGACGGGAGAGAAGCGTAGAAATGGCCAGAACTGGAGTGTTTGTATGCCACTGCGGAACGAATATCGCGTCCGTGGTCGATGTGAAGTCGGTTGCCGAAAAGGCGAAGTCCCTTCCGGGCGTGGCGTTTGCCACGGACCTGAAGTACAGTTGCTCGGATCTGGGACAGAAGGCCATTCGGGACGCCATCAAGGAGCATAACCTCGACCGAGTGGTGGTAGCCTCCTGCTCTCCGAGAATGCATGAAAAGACCTTTCAAAAGTGCATCGAGGCGGCGGGGCTGAACCGTTACATGTTCGAGATGGCCAACATTCGGGAGCAGTGCTCCTGGGTCCACGATGACAAGGCCATGGCGACGGAGAAGTCGTGGGAAGTCGTCAAGATGACCGTGGCCAAGACCAACCGGCTGGAGCCGCTGCAGCCCCTCAAGTCGCCGGTGGAGAAACGGGCCCTGGTCATCGGCGCGGGTATCTCGGGGATGCAGGCGGCCCTGGACATCAGCCGCGCCGGCTACAAGGTCACCATGGTGGAGAAATCTCCCACCATCGGGGGGCGGATGGCCCAGTTGGAGAAGACCTTTCCCACCCTCGACTGCTCCGCCTGAATACTCACCCCGCGGATGACGGAGTCATCCCAGGACGAAAACATCGAGGTCTTCACCTACTCGGAAATAGAGAACATCGAAGGGTTCATCGGAAACTTCGATGTCACGATCCGCAAAAAAGCCCGTTCCGTGGACATGAGCAAGTGCACGGGATGCGGCGAGTGCGTGCAGAAATGCCCCACCAAGGTGCCCAGCGAGTTCGACATGGGCCTGGGAAAGCGGAAGGCGATTTATACCCCGTTCGCCCAGGCGGTGCCCAACGTTCCCGTCATCGACCGGGATCACTGTCTCAAGTTTCTCAAGGACAAGTGCGGGGTCTGCCAGAAAGTCTGTCCGGCGGACGCCATCGATTACGAGCAGCAGGATGAACTGATTCAGCGGAAGGTGGGGGCCATCATCGTGGCCACGGGCTTTTCCCTCTTCGACTGGACGGTCTACGAGGAATACGGGGGAGGGCGCTACAAAGACGTGATCACGGGGCTTCACCTGGAGCGGATGCTCGACACCTCCGGCCCCACGGAGGGGCATGTCATTCGGCCTTCGGACGGCCGGGAGGCGAAACAGATCGTCTTCGTCCAGTGCGTGGGAAGCCGCGACGAGGCCAAGGGGGTTCCCTACTGTTCGAGAATCTGCTGCATGTACACGGCCAAACAGGCCATTTTGTTGAAGGATCACATTCCCGACAGCCAGTCGTATGTCTTCTACATCGACATTCGGGCGGCGGGAAAGAACTACGAGGAATTCGTCAAGAAGGCCCAGCGCGACAGTGGGACCGTTTATATACGGGGCCGCGTCTCCAAGATCTACGATCGGGGCGACAAACTCATCGTGCAGGGATCGGATACATTGGCCGGAGAACGGGTGGAGATCGAGGCGGACCTGGTCGTTCTGGCCACCGCCGTGATACCCAATCCGGACGCCATAAAACTGGCTCAGATGTTGAACATGCCCTACGACCAGTTCGGTTTCTACACGGAGGCGCACCCCAAGCTCCAGCCCGTCGAGAGCGTCACGGCGGGGGTATTTCTTACGGGATCATGCCAGTTTCCCAAAGACATTCCCGATTCGGTTGCCATGACGGGAGCGGCGGCGGTGCGGGCGTGCGCCATCTTTTCCCAGGACGAGCTGACGATCGAACCGAAGATCGCGTGGGTCGATCCGGAAGCTTGCAGCGGCTGTTTCAACTGCATGGAGGCCTGCCCGTTCGACGCCATCATCAGCGAGGAATACAAGGGCAGGATGGTGGCAAGGGTCAGGGAATCCGTGTGCCACGGGTGTGGAAACTGCGCGGCTACCTGCCGCACCAAGGCCGTCAACATCAAGGGATTTACCGACGAGGAGATCTACGCCCAGATCGAAGCACCCTTTTTCGAAGAGGAGGTAGAGGTTGCCTGAGATACTAAATCGTGGAAATATCCATGCGTTCAAAGAAGAGGTCCTTTCCCTGATCGGGCAGGATGTGAGCCGATGTATTCAATGTGGAAAATGCTCGTCCGGGTGTCCTATCGCCTATGAGATGGAGCATCTCCCCAGCCAGATTTTACGGTTCATCCAGCTCAACATGCAG
>CAZOBB010000145.1:0-31462 GCA_964577975.1 uncultured Thermodesulfobacteriota bacterium
CGCTCCGAACGATCCATGGCGTCGATGGAGGCGGTTATCTCGGGAAGGGGCGCGTCCGCCTCCGGGGCCGAAAAAGGCGGTGGATCGAGGAGCCGGTCCACGTCGTCGGGGACACGGTGCCGGCAGGCCCGGCAGGTGGGCAAGAGATAGTCGTTGCGGGAAAGGGTCACCGCCCCCCCCGGCAGGTCGAGGGAGAGGGACTCCCCTTCTTCCGTCACCTGCTCGCTCTGAAGCCCCGGATATTCCCCCAGTAACTGCGCCCGGTTGAGCATCCCCGGGCAGGGGATTCCGATGAGATAGAGGTCCTCCCGCGCGATCTGTTTCTCCTGGATAAGCACGCGGACGGCACGACGGTCGCACCCCTTGACGAGGATTCCTATCCGCCTCCCCCGGTGCCGGTGGAGGTAGGTTGCCAGGTTCTGGACACAGAAGCCGTCGAAGATCGCCGACTCGAAGGCGTCGACCTCCCTAAAGACGGCGGGGCGGGGCCGCAGCGGAACCGTCCCCGCGGCGTATCCGATCACGCCGTCCAGCTTCTCGTCTTGGAAGACCTTCCTCAGAACCCCGGCGAGAGACACCCTATCCGTCATGGGCCCCTCCCCCGGGAGCCTCCCGCAAGAACCCGTGAAACGGTCCGACAGCCCGGACCTCCTCGGTGATCTCGCGGATGAGTTCGGCGAATTCTTCCCCTTCGCTGGCGGAGATCCACGCGAATTTCACGCGGGCCTCTTCGACTCCCATGTAGGCGAGGAGACGCTTGAGGAGGACGAACCGGCGCCGCGCCAGGAGGTTTCCCGTCAGGTAATGGCAATCGCCCGGATGGCACCCGGAGACGAGCACCCCGTCCGCCCCCTCCATCAGGGCCTTGCAGATGTGGTAGGGACTGATGCGGCTGGAACAGGGGACGAGGATCACCCGCGTGGTGGGGGGATAGGAGATCCTGGAAACCCCCGCCAGGTCCGCCCCCGCATAGCTGCACCACCGGCAGAGGAACGCCACGATCCGGGGTTCCCAGGGAGAGGATTCGGTCACGCGTGTCGGTTCCGTCATCGCTTTCCTATCCGTTCAAGGCCTTGAGCATATCCACCATCTGGGCGTCGTCCGTGTTGGGCAGGTGCAGCGCCCCGTTCCGGCAACTGGCCACGCACGCCCCGCACCCCTTGCAGAGGGCGGCATTGACCGTCGAGACCCGTTTCTTATCATCGATCGAGATGGCATGGAAGGGGCATACCCATTCGCACAATCCGCACCCGGCGCACCGGGCCTCGTCCACCTCGGCCACGGCCGCCTCCCCCTCCAGGGCCTGCTTGGAGAGGATACCGCAGGCCCGCGCCGCGGCGGCGAAGGCCTGCTCGATCGTCTCTTCCATGTCCTTGGGGCCCTGGGCCGTCCCCGCCAGGAAGATCCCCTCCATGGCGCAGTCCACCGGCCGGAGCTTCGCGTGGGCCTCCAGAAAGAAGCCGTCCGGGTCGAGGGTAACCTTGGCCATCCGCGCCAGGGCCTTGTTCGTCTCCGGCGGAACCATGGCGGCCGCCAGGACGACCATCTGGGCGGGGATCTCGAAGGTGGTCTCCAGAATGGGGTCGTACAGCCGCACGGGAATGGGACGGGTCACGGCCTTGTCCTCCGGGACCGTCACCTCGGGGGGACGCTCCGGGTCGTAGCGGACGAAGAGGACACCCTGCTCACGGGCGGCACGGTAGAGATCTTCCCGAAGGCCGTAGGTGCGGATGTCCCGGTAGGCGATGACGATCTGGGCCTCGGGGGCGATCCGCCGTAGGGCGAGGGCGTTCTGAATGGCGTGGGTGCAACAGACCCGGCTGCAGTAGGGACGCTCCTCCGTCCTTGACCCCACGCACTGGATCATCACGATCCGCCGAAGGCGTTGGAGCCGCTCCGGCGCCCGTTCAAGCAGCTCCGTCAGGGCCGTCTGGGTGAGGACCCGTTCATCCTGTCCGAATCCATACATCCCCTTCGGTTCCCACTCCTCGGCCCCCGTGGCGAGGATCACGGCACCGAAGGTCTCTCTTTCTTCCCCGTCACTTCCCTGGAAGGCGGCCTCGAAGTTGCCCTTGTATCCCGTAAGATCGGCCAGGCGGGTGCCCGTCTTGACCGTGACGCGATCGTTTCCCCGGACGGCGGCCTCCAGGGCCCGGAGGAAGGGCGCCACGGGACGGCCGTCCCAGAACTCCCGGTGACGGGTCGCCAGGCCGCCCAGCCGGTCGCTCCGCTCCACCAGGGTGACACCGAATCCCTTCCGGGCGATCCCCAGGGCGGCGCTCATACCGGCCAAGCCGCCGCCGATGACGAGGGCCCGATGGTTCACCTCCAGGGTCTGAGGGGTCAGGGGACGATGGGTGCGGACCTTCGCCACCGCCATGGCCACCAATTCCTTCGCCTTCTCGGTCGCCTTGTCGGGGGCGTCGCCATGCACCCAGGAGCACTGGTCCCGGATGTTCGCCATCTCGAAGAGGGCGGGGTTGAGCCCCTTCTGGTGGATCGTGTCCTGGAAGAGAGGGGCGTGGGTCCGGGGGCTACACGAGGCGACGATGACCCGGTTTAAGGCGTGTTTGTCGATCATCTTCTGGATGGTGGCCTGGCTGTCCTCGGAACAGGCGTAGAGGAGCTCCCCGGCGTAGACCACGTTGGGGAGGGTCTTCGCGAAATCCTTGACCTCCTTCACGGCCACCACCGAGGCGATGTTGGTGCCGCAGTGGCAGACGAAGACCCCGACGCGCGGCGGGGCACCAGCGGTGTCCCGTTCGCCCCATTGAACCGGCGGGGGAACCTTCGGAGACTTCTTCGGCCGGGCGAGGGGGGCTACCTGCAGGGCCGCCCCGCTGGCCGAGACCACCGACTCGGGAATATCCCGTGGGCAGGCCGCGGCACCGACGGCGTGGCACCCCGACGCCTCGAGGATGTGGTCGGGAGAACGGCGGAAATAGCCGTAGGGGCCGTGATGGGAAAAGACGGTCTCGACAGGCGGGTTCGCCTCCGGCACCATCCCCACCGAGAGGACCACGAGGTCGAAGGCCTCCTCCCGGACGCCCCCCGTCTCGGGGCTGTAGGTGAGGACGAGGCGGGCGCCCTCCCGCTCCACGCGGACCACCCGGCTCCGGATGAACTCGACCCCCTCTCGTTCCGCCCGCATATAGTAACGCTCGAATCCCTTCCCCTGGGTCCGGATGTCCATGTAGAAGACGCGGGTCGCGACGGGACCCTGGCAGTGCTCCTTGGCCAGCAGGGCCTCCTTGATGGCGTAGGTGCAGCAGACCGAGGAGCAATAGGGACGCCCGAAGCGTACGTCCCGGGAACCCACGCACTGGAGAAAGGCGATCCTCTCCGGCTCTTTCCCCGTGGAGGGCACGAGGAGCCTGCCTCCCGTCGGACCGGAACTGGAGAGAAGCCGCTCCATCTCCAGGGAGGTGATCACGTCCTCGAATCGTCGATAGCCGTACTGGCTCAAGGCGTCGATACCGCCCAGGCGGTAGCCGCCCGCCCAGACGATCCCGCTCACCTTCAGGTGGAGGAAGGCCTCTTCCGCGTCCAGGTCGATGGCCCCGGCGGGGCAGGCCTCCACGCACTTGCCGCATCGGGTGCAGCTCGCCTCGTCGATGGCGTAGGCGTTGGGATAGGCCTGGGGAAAGGGACGGTCGATGGCCTTGGCCGGGGCGAGCCCTTCGTTGAAGACGCCAGGACGTTCCGTGGGACAGGCCTTGGCGCAGGCGCCACACCCGAGGCACTTTTTCGGATCCACCTTCCGGGGGGCCTCCCGCAACAACACCTCGTAGCGGCCCGGCCTCCCCTTCACCTCCAGGACCTCCGTCAGGGTCCGGATATCGATCATCGGATCCCGGCCGCACGCCACCATCTTGGGGGAGAGGATGCATAGGCTGCAGTCGTTGGTGGGGAAGGTCTTGTCCAGCTGGGCCATGTGTCCCCCGATCGAGGGGGTCGCCTCCGCCAGCACAACCTTGAGCCCCATCTCCGCCATGTCCAGGGCGGCCTGCATCCCGGAGATGCCGCCACCCACCACGAGGAAATCCGCCGCGTGTCGTCTCATGCGCACCATGTCAGAGCCTCTTTGAGCGGAGAATCCCGATGGCTACCCATATCCCGATGAAGAAGGCGAGAACGAAACCGGCAACCCCCGGAAGGCTGATTCCCCGGAAGGTGGGGCCGATCCCGTATTTGATGATAAGGGAGGAGCCGAGGATCAGCGCCCCGGCGAAGATGGCCAGGGCCAGCCGGTTGACCGCCCGCTCCAGCGTGGAGGCGAGGGAATCGAGGCCACGGTGGCGAAACCCGATCTCCAGCTTGTTCTCCCGGATCTGACGGAGGGCCTCCCCGAAATCCTCCGGGATGCGCTTGGCGAAAAAGAGGGTCTCTTCCGCGTAACGCCCCAGCCTCTCCACGAGTTCCGTCGGCTGCAACTGGCGGTTGATGAGGTTCATCACGTAGGGTTCCAGCGTCTCCATGATGTTGTAGGAGGGATAGAGCATCAGACCGACCCCCTCGATGGTGATGATGGCCTTGATGAGCAGCACCAGGTCGGGGGGAATCTGGATCTTGTAGAGCCGGAGAAGCTCCAGGAACTGGGCCAGCATCGTGCCCACCTCGAGGCGCTGCTTCCCCAGCCCCGAATAGGTATCGATGAAGAGGAGGGCGTCGTTGCGAAAGCTGCGGCGGTCAAAGGGGCCGAGGGGGGTGCCGATGACGAGCAGGTAGCGGACAAAGCGGTCCAGGTCCCGCTTGATAATGGCGGACAGCAGCAGGACGAGGGCCTCCCGCGTCTGGGGATCAAGCCGTCCCACGATCCCGAAATCGAGGAAGCCGATCTTGTCGTGGCCCATGATGAGGACGTTGCCGGGATGGGGATCCCCGTGGAAGAGCCCCAGGTCGAGGATCTGCCGGAGGACGGCCTCGCAGCCCTTCCGGGCGAGGAAGAGCCGGTCCGAGCGGAGCAGGTCGGAGGACACGTCCAAGTTCGTGACCTTCTCCCCCACCAGGTACTGCTCCACCAAAACCCGCTTTGAACAGAGTTCCCAGTAGGCCTTGGGAACCACGATGTGGGGATCTTCGGCAAAGGCCTCGTAGAAGCGGGTGAGGTGGTTCCGCTCGTAGGTGAAATCCATCTCCCGGGTAAGGACCTTCTCGAATTCCCGCACCACGCCCACGGGGTTCGCGATGCCGAAGTCGGGGAAGTGGCGTTCCAACTGGTGGGCGAGGTAGTAGAGGATGTCGATGTCCGCCTCGACGGTCTTTTCGACGCCGGGCCGCCGGATCTTGACGATGACCTCCTCGCCGTCCTTCAGAACCGCCCGGTGCACCTGTGAGATGGAGGCCGCCGCCAAGGGTTCGGGGTCGAGGGAGGCGAGGACCTCGAGGGGGTCTTTTCCCCAGGTATCCGTGAGGATCTCCTGCACCGTCTCGAAGGAAAACCCGGGGACCCGATCCTGCAGCCGCTGGAATTCCTGGACATACTCCGCGGGGACCAAATCGGGACGGGTACTCAAGATCTGCCCCAGCTTGATGAAAGTCGGGCCCAGTTCCTCCATGGCCAGACGGATCCGCTTGGGCGTCGTCAGGGCCTCCTGCCCGTCCTCCTTGGACGAGAGGTGGAGGAGCTGTTTTCCCCGCTCGATGGAGGCCTCGATCCTCAGACGATCGAGGATGTCCCCGAAACCGTATTTGATGATGACCCCGAGGATCTGCTGGAAGCGGCGGATGTTCTTGTAGGTCTTGTCAATCCTTGGGAGCATCCTGTTTCCTGAGACGTTTCAGCTCGCGCTTGATCTCACGCAGGTCTTCCTTGATCATCTCCACCTCGGAACGGGTGGGAATGTCCAAACCGGTCAGGATCTTCCGCATCTCCTGGCCGAACCGGCTGGTCCACTCCTCACGCCCCTTCTCGAAACGCTTGGCGATCTCCTCCGCCAGCGTCTTGGAGCGCGTCCCGGAGATCTCACCCTTCTCCACCAATTCGTCCACGAACTTCTTGACCTTCTCCTCGGTCATGGCAAACAGTCCGATTCCGGCCTTCAGCACCGTATCCACCAGATCCTGGCGTTTGTCGTTCGGCATCGTTCATCCCTCCATAAAGTGATAAGATTTTCCTTGAATCCTATCACCCCGCACGCCTCCACGCAAGGCGAAAAGAGGATGAAGGCACAAGGAAGACCGCGGGAAGACGGAAGTCAGGCATTCTCGTTTTCAAGGACAGATTCCCGGCGTGACCGCCGCCTACTTCTCCTGCCCCGCCTTTCGGGCCTTGAGGAAGGTCTCCACGAGATCCGCGAGGTCGGGACGGAGTGTTTTCACCTTCTCGAAATCGGCGGCGGCCCGGTCGGCATCGCCCTTCTTGTCGTAGGCACGCCCCCGGTGGTAATAGGCCTTCGCGTCATCCGGTCTCAGGTCAATGGCTTTGGTAAAATCGGCGATGGCCGCATCGATCTCGCCTTTCTTTTCATGCGCGATGGCCCGGTTGTAGTAGGCGCTGGCGCCGTCCGGCTTCAACTCGATCGCCTTGGTATAGTCCGCGATGGCCCTGTCGAGATCGCCTTTTTTGTGATAGGCGAGCCCCCGGTTGTAGTAGGCCTTGGCGTCATCCGGTTTCAGCTCGAGGGCCCGGGTATAGTCGGCGATGGCTTGATCGGCCTTTCCCTTCTTGGCGTAAGCAAGTCCGCGCAAGAAGTAGAGCCCGGCGAGATCCGGCCTCTTCTCGATCAGTTTCGTGTAGATGGCGATGGCCTTGTCGTAGTCGCCCTGTTTGTAGTAGGAAAGCCCGCGCCTCAAGGCATCGCTTCCCGTCATGCGGGCCGACGCCGGGGAAGCCAAGGGCCCCATCCACAGGGCCAGCCCCAAGACTAAGAAGACCACTTTCTTCCATCTCCTCATCCCCGTTGCCTCCTTTTCCCTTTTCACGGCACAACCCCGGTTGTCCTTGAACACACCTATCTAATGTCTTTTCTCACGTCTTGTCAATCGATGGCGAAAATGGGTCATTCGGGAATGTCTGAGAAAACACCTTTCCTCCGCTTTTTTCTCTCGACGCCGAGCGGTCCTCCCAAAAGAACCTTGACCCTTTCCCACCCCCATGCTAATATTCGCTGGTCAGGGCGATTAGCTCAGCGGATAGAGCGTTGGTCTCCGGAACCAAAGGCCCCGGGTTCGATTCCCGGATCGCCCTCCAGACCTCACTCAAACAATGGAATGTGCATCCTCTCTAGCCAGGCGCTTGACACGCCCTCTCCCGAGTGTTACCTCATGTAAAAGATATTCCCTTCTAATTTTAGAACGCTCTAACAAACAAAGTTGCTGCGGGAATGTAGGAGATGACCACGAGACCTTTCCAATTTGAATATGGGAACACAACCCTACGCGTAGATATAGAAGAAAAAACACTTATTGGAAGCATCGAAGCGCAAGAGATTCCCCCCCTTGATAATCTCGCGGGCTCTCTTCGAAATTCTTTTAATCATCCTATTTCCTCAAATCCCCTCCGCAAAATCGTGAAGAAATCGGATACGGTAACCATTCTCGTGGGGGATATGACGCGCCTGTGGGTGGGAACGGCAAATTTTCTCCCCGTCCTGCTGGAAGAACTGCTCAGCTATGGCCTCGATTATCGCCAGATCACTATCGTGATTGGAACGGGAGACCATAGGCCTCACACGAACAAGGAAAAAGGGCAAATCGTGGGAAACACTATTGCCGATACGTTCAAAATCATCGATCACGGCGCGCGCGATGAAGGAAATCTTATTCATCTCGGTGAGACGAACCACGGAACACCCGTATGGATAAATCGACATGTGATGGAAGCGGACAAAGTCATTTTGACGGGAGGGATCGTCTACCACTTCCTCGCCGGATTCGGAGGAGGACCCAAGGCCCTCTCCATTGGAGCGGCCGGGTATGAAACGATTCAAAGCAATCATAAAATCGCTCTAGGGAACCAGACCCAAGGCCTTAACCCCAACGTATCCTCAGGGAAAACCACGGGGAATCCTCTCTACGAAGATCTCGTGGAAATTATGAAAATGGCCAAGGCCGATTTCCTCATCAACACGATCATCAATCGAAAGAAGGAAATAGCCGCCGTGGTAGTCGGTGATCCCATCGAAGCGCACGAAGAAGGGATCCGTCTGGTTCAAAAATTTTATGGTGTAAAAACGACTTCCAAAGCAGATCTCGTCATCGCCAGCGCCATGGGTTATCCCGAGGATATCAATCTCTATCAGGTTTATAAAACCCTCGACAACGTCACCCGCGTCGCAAGGCCAGGCGGAACCATCGTCCTTTTCGCCGAGTGCCGCGAGGGAATGGGAAACAAGGATTTTGAGGACATTCTCATAGGCTTCAGAGACAACGATTCTCGGTATGCCCACCTCTGTTCCCATTGCACGATCGGAGGGTTGATGGGGTTTGGAATCGCCCGTTGGGCGGCCCGGCATAGAATCATTCTTTACTCCTCTCTTCCCCCCACCACGGTCGAAAAGGCGGGCATGATTCCAGCGAAAACCCCACAGGAAGCCATCGCAAAAGGATACGAGTTGGCGAAAGACGACCCTACCGTGATTCTAATGCCCCATGGTTCTGTCACTTTTCCCATTTTCGAACAATAAAGGAGATAAACATGACATACCATCCTTTCACCCATGAGGATCTCTCGTTTCTGGAAAATCTCGTAGGAAAAGAGCGGGTCTCCACAGGTCAATCCAACCTGGAAATCCACTCCCGTGACGAATCGTTCTACAAAGGGCTTGTTCCAGACGTCGTGGTTTGGCCCCACACCACCGAAGAGGTCAGCCGCATCGTGGCCTATGCGAACACCAAAAAAATTCCCGTGACCCCCTGGGGCGCCGGCACGAGTCTTGAGGGGAATCCTCTCCCTTTACACAAAGGAATTGTCCTCGATTTCACACAGATGGATAAGATTTTGTCCGTTCGGGCGGAAGATTTTCAAGTGGACGTGGAAGCGGGTGTTAGGTATCAAGACATGAATAAAATCCTCAGTCGATACGGCCTTTTTTTTGCCCCAGACCCTGGTGCCAACGCCACCATTGGAGGAATGATCGGCAACAACGCGAGTGGGGTGCGAACGGTGAAGTATGGAGGCACACGGGACAATGTGGCAAAGATGACGGTGGTCTTGGCCGACGGTCGGGTCATTCATCCCGGCAATTTCGCGGAAAAGAGTTCATCCGGTTACGACCTTTTACACCTCTTTATCGGCTCTGAAGGGACATTAGGCATCGTCACGGAAGCCACCCTCCGTCTGGCAGGCATCCCAGAACAGTACAGCGCGGGCGTCGCCACGTTTCCAACCGTCAAACAGGCCACCCAAACCGTCTATGAAATCATGGGAGCCGGGCTGGAACCCGCCGCTTTGGAATTCCTCGACACCTCAACCATCAAAGTCATCAACAAAGAAGGGAAAAGTTCTTTAAAAGAAGCCCCCACTCTCTTTCTCGAATTCACGGGCACGAGCCGGAAAGCCCTTGCGGAGATCGTCACCGTAGCCAAGGCGATATGCGAAGAAAACGGATGTTTGGACTTCTCCTCCGGTATAGGAAGAGAGGAACGTAATCGTCTATGGGAGAATAGGCACCAGGCTTTTGAATATATCAAACGAAACAACCCTGGCGCCGATTTCATGATCCTGGACACGGCAGTCTCTCTTTCCAATTACCAAGAGATGGTGGATTTCGCCATCAAAACCATTGAATCTCTTTCCATCAAGGGATACGTTTTTGGACACGCCGGAGACGGAAACCTTCACCTGGTCATCACGGGGGACTTTTCCGACGCGAATTTCTGTAAGAAGAGAGACAAGGCAAACCATGACATCGTGTCTCACGCCATATCTCTCGGGGGAACCGCCACGGGAGAACATGGAATAGGTATCGGGAAAAAGAAATTCATGGCTTTGGAACATGGTGCCAGTCTCGCCGTGATGCAGGCCCTCAAACGGATGATGGACCCCAATGGCATCCTGAACCCAGGAAAAATGCTTGATCCCTAAAAGGAAGGAGATCCCATGGGAGAAGGAATAGAAATCGCATTAGGGCTCATCGTACTGGCCCTTGTCTTCCTTGCGACACGGTACGGAATAGCCCTCAGAATGCAAAACGTGGCCAAGGGAATCCTCGAAGATCTTCAGAAAAGGGGAGCCACGCGTCGAGATCTCGCCGTTTCCCTGCCCTATGAAAGAGTCAATTACCTCCATGTTGGCCTTCGAGACTACCGTCCTAAGGTCTTGGCTTCTCTCGTCCAAGAAGGGTACGTGGGAAAAACGGAAGAAGGAAAATATTTCCTCCAGATACCCTATCCTGGCAAAGGAATGGAAAAAGGAGGAAAGGCCGTCTTAGACTGAAAACTGGAAGATTGTGTTTTCCTATCCCGATCTG
This sequence comes from uncultured Thermodesulfobacteriota bacterium, assembly GCA_964577975.1. Classification (GTDB taxonomy): domain Bacteria; phylum Desulfobacterota; class S145-22; order S145-22; family S145-22; genus JAOZMY01. The sequence goes on from CAZOBB010000145.1 coordinate 10,413, forward strand.
TTAATGTGTAAAGTCACAAGGTTTCAAAAAATCCACAAGGAGTATCTCCATGAAAAAATTTCTCGTCATCCTGGCCATACTTCTCTTCCTCATTATCGGTACGATTACCGCCCTTTTCCTTGGCATCAAATCCTATCTTACACCGGAAAAGGTTTCCAAGCTCATCTCAAAAAAATTGGAAACGGCCATCCACCACAAAGTAAAACTCGGCCCCATCGAAACGGGTTTCTCTTCCGCGACGATTCAAGGAGTCACCATTTTACCCAACACCCCCAACGAGACGGTACCGCTCATTCACGTCAACACCGTATCCCTTTCTTTCTCTTTGATTCCTCTTCTTCAAAAAAAATTGGTGATAGGAGACATCGTGGTGGAGGCCCCCACGATTCACGTCGTTCGGGAAAAAGATGGGCGCCTAAATTGGCAAAAAGAATTCACAAAGATTTCCTGGCACCTTGAAAAAATGAAAGAAAACTCAGAACCACGCGCTACCCTCTCCCTCGTCCCCGCCGCCTACGCCGCAGAGGCCACACGGCCCCATAAAGCGTTCACGATACGGGTGGACAAGATCGGTATCCGAAACGGAACCCTAAACTGGGAAGATCGAACCTTACTTCCCGTCTACAAAGCATCGTTGACTTCCCTCCAGGTTGATGTAACCAATTTCTCTCTCAAGGCGCCCTTCGCCTTCAAGGCGCAGGCCCGTTTCAAACGAAAAAAAGAGGCCACCGTAGCCACTAAAGGAACGATGAATCTGAAAGAAAAAGAGATTCAGGGCACAGCTACCATCACATCCCTTGATCTACAGGATATTGCCCCTTATCTCTACCAATACCGGCAAGATGCACCGGCTATTGTATCTGGCACGGGAAACCTCACTCTCCAGCTCTCCACTAAAGGATGGACAATTTGGCATGTGGAAGAAAAACTCACCCTCACCTCCTTGATCCTGTCCAAACAGAGACAAAAATCACCCCCCATCAACGCCGACCTGACGGCAATCGCCACATTGGATCGCGATAAAGGCCTTTTCCACCTAAAAGAGCTTGAAGGAAAAATCTTGAACAGCGATTTCACGCTCACAGGGACCCTTAAAGGTTGGAAGGGAACCGCGAGTCCTGTCGGATCCTTTTCGTTCACCTCGAACAAAATGGACGTGGATACGTTATTGGGGCTGGGAGGAATCCTCGCACTTTCCAAACAAAAAAACGATAATACACCTCGTCCCACTCCTTCTCCTATTCCCCGCAAAAAGTCCCCCCAAAAAAAGGGAAAAAAGCTTCCCAACGTTTCCATCCCTTCCCTCCCTCGTTTGACGATCCGGGCCTCGATTCACCTTTTGACCTTCCACGGAATGAAAATCGAAGAAGTCAATGCGAAAGCCCTCACCAAAAATACGGTCGTGATTATCGATCCCTTTACGGCAAACCTCTATGGCGGCACGATCAAGGGAAAGGCCCATATCGACCTCCAAGGTGGCCTCCTTTCGATAAGAAAAGAAGTTTCCCTGAAGGATATCGGCATCGCCCCTCTCTTAGCCGATATGAACCCCCACGGCAAAGAAAAATTTTCAGGACAGTTTTTCGGAAACGCCAAGGGTGAAGGAATCATAGGAGCGACTTCCACCTACATGGGAGACATTTCGTTTCACATCGAGCGAGGAGAGATTCAAAACGTAACCTTTCTTGAAATGGCAGCCGGTATTATGAAACTACCCTCCCTCGCACACCTCAAATTCGACGTCCTCGATGGAAAGGCCAGGATTGCCAACAAAAAAATCGACATTCTTTCCACTCGAGCCAAAGGAAAGGATATTGCCATCACCACGCACGGCACCGTCGGATTCGATAAAAAGATGAACCTCCATGCAACGATGCGTCTTCCATACAAAGTCGTACGGAAAGGTTTAGGAAAACGAAGTGACCTTTTCAAAGACACGACCGACAGTGCCGGGAAGAAATGGTCGATCATCCCCCTGAAAATAAAAGGAACCTTCGAACATCCCAAGGTAGCTATCAAATTCCAAAAAGAAGCTGTCGACAAGATCATCGACAAAAATATCCACGACAAAAAGCTAAAAAAGATCTTAAAAAAGCTCTTCAAATAACTTGCCTTCACTTTTATGGGAACGACCATGACCCATCTACACAAAGAAGACCCAACCGTCTATGAGCTGATCGAAAAAGAGACACAACGCCTTCAAAACACCTTGGATCTCATCGCGGCGGAAAGCGTGCCCCCCCCTTCCATCTTGGAAGCCCAGGGATCTTCCTTTGCCATCAAGGCAGCGGAAGGTTATCCCCACCGACGATTCCATGCCGGATGCGTCTTCACGGATGCCCTCGAGGCCTTGGCGATCGAACGAGCCAAACAGCTCTTTGGCGCGGAGCACGCCAATGTTCAACCCCATAGCGGCGTCTCAGCCAACCTTGCCGTTTACTTCGCCCTCCTAAAGCCGGGCGATAAGATCCTAGCCATGAAGCTCTCTCATGGAGGCCATCTCTCCCATGGAGATCCCGCCTCTATAACCAGCCGATGCTTCCAATTCAAACACTACGGCGTTCACCCAGAAACGGAACGGATCGATTACGACGCCCTCCATGCCCTCGCTCTCGAGTATCGACCCGCCATGATCGTGGCGGGTGCCAGCTCGTACCCTCGTCTTATTGATTACGGGCGCATCGCAAAAATCGCTGAGGAAATAGGCGCCTATTTCCTCGTGGACATGGCCCATATCGCCGGCCTCGTTGCCGGAGGTGCCATTCCAAGCCCCATTCCCCATAGCGATGTTGTGACCTTCACCACCTACAAAACCCTCCTAGGAGGGCGAGGAGGCGTCATTCTGTGTCGAAAGACGTTTGCCAAAAAGATAGATCAGAATATATTCCCCGGCACCCAAGGAACGCCCGCCGTGAACATGATTGCAGCAAAGGCCGTCTGTTTTGGACGGGCCTTGAAGCCCGAGTTTTCTGCGATCCAAACACGTATCCTCGAAAACGCGGATGTCATGGCGAAACGCCTGAGTACCCACGGCTACCGCCTTGTCACGGGAGGAACCGACAACCACCTCGTCCTTTTCGATGTAACGCAAAAAGGGCTAACAGGTGATGAGGCGGAAAAGCTTTTGGAGTCGGTGGGTATCGTGGTCAATCGTAACGTCATCCCCCGGGAGGGAGAAGATCCCCTTCATCCCAGTGGCATCCGGCTAGGAACCACTGCCATGGCGTCGCGAGGGATGGGAAGAGAAGAAGCCAAGAACGTCGCGGACCTGATTGATACCACCCTCACTCACCGTAACGATGCCGAGGCCCTGCAAGAAGTCGCCCATGCCGTATCCCAACTATGCCATCGCTTTCCCCTAAAGGGTATTCCCCTCCATTCCGGCGCCAATTCGTAAGGCAATACTTGCCAGAAAAATCCCAGTCCTATATGATGAATTCCATGAAACTACCCGAAAAGGGAAAAATCCTCGTCATTCGTCTAGGCTCCGTGGGAGACGTGGTTCGAACCCTTCCTGCAGTGGCGGCCCTCAGGGAATGTTATCCCCTCGCCACCATCGATTGGGTCGTTCAAGAGTTGTCGGCAGATGTCGTCCGTTCCATGGAAAGGATCGATAACGTGATAGTGTTGCCAAGGAGGCGCTGGGTTCGCTTAGCCCAGCACCCCACCTTCTATCCCCGTCTCCTTCGCGAAATCGTCGCATGGATCCGCAATCTCAGAAGACGACGGTATGACACGATCCTCGATTTCCACGGCATCCTCAAGAGCGGGATCATTGGTGTGTTAAGTGGTGCGAAACGCCGTATTGGCTTCAAAAAAGGCTATTGCAAAGAATTCAACTACCTTTTCAATCGCATCCACGTCGATCCGAGAAACCCCACCCTAAACAGGGTCTACAAGAACCTCACGATGGTCCAAGCGGTAGGCTGCCCCTCGTCTCTACCCATGGTGTGGCTCACGCCGTCAGAGGAAGACAAAAAACGGATCAACGCGTTTTGGGAAAGTATTCAACCCATCACCTCCCCCGTCATTGCCATTCAACCCAGCAGCAGCAAAAATACGGATTTCAAACGATGGTTTCCCGACAGATACGCACGTCTTTGTGACACCCTGGTTGAAAACCTTGGGGCGACCATCATCTTGACATGGGGCCCCGGCGGTAGAAAAGCGGTTGAGGAAATCCAAAAGCTCATGACACACCCAGCCCACATCGCATGTTCCACAAATTTAATGGAACTTTCCGCCCTTTTTCAGAAATGCGACATGTATATCGGAGGAGACACCGGACCGATGCACCTAGCCTGTTTCTCCGGGCTTCCCGCTGTTGTCATTTACGGCCCCACCGACGCCCAGGTCAACGCTCCCTATCCCCATAGCTTACATCGAGTCGTCCGCGTGGACATCCCTTGCAGCCCCTGTCGAGACAAACAGTGCAAACGCCTCGATTGCATGAAAATGATTACCCCCGATATGGTCTTCCGTGAAGCAGCCTCTTTGTGGGAGGAAATTCAGAACGCCAAAGGATTCCGAGAAGAATTGGGTGGCACAAAAACACAAAGAGAGGCGGCAGGTCTCTTATGAAAATCCTCTTTATCTACCCCAATCTCTACGCCCAAATCGGTTTCAACTATGGAGTCGGATACCTCTCGTCCTTTTTGAAACAACACGGTCATGAAACGGCTCTCTTGAACATCAACGACCGGCTGGGTTACGATTTCGATTTGGACCGGATCCTCTCCGACGTAACCGCTTTTGCCCCTGATCTTATCGGATTTTCCGTGGTTACGAATCAATACTCCTATACCAAAAAGATCGCGCAACACCTGAGAAATCACACCAACATTCCTCTGGCCATTGGGGGCGTACATGCAACCATGGCGCCGGAAGAGACGTTAAAGACAGGGCTTTTCGACTTTCTCTGCGTGGGTGAGGGAGAATTGGCCATGGTCGACCTCGCGGATACCCTCGAAAACGGTGGAGATGTCAGTCGAATCCCGAACATCTGGCATTTCGACGGGAATGAGATCCACCCCAACCCGGTGCGTCCCTTTTTGTCGCTAGAGAAGATTCCTCCCATCGACTATTCCATCTTCGATTTTCAAAAGATGATCGACGCGAAAGGGGGTTGGGTAGGGGTCATGGCCTCACGGGGATGTCCCTTCCGTTGCAACTACTGTTTCAATCACAAAATCGTGGATATCTATCGTCGCGACACGGGGATCAACATTCGGGATCTCCACTATCTGCGCCAGTATCCCATCGAAATGGTTATCGAAGACCTCCAACGGCTCGTGAAGACGTATGAAAACATCAAGATGTTCATCTTCGACGACGATCTTTTCACCATGAACCGCGCCTACGTCTTTGAATTCTGCCGTCAGTACAGAAAGGCCATCAGCGTCCCCTTTGTCTGTAACGCCCACGTCCGCGTTTTCGATGAAGAGATCGCCAAAAGCCTGAGCGAGGCGGGCTGCGCCATCGTCAAATTCGGGCTGGAAAGCGGAAGCGACCGAATCCGCAGAAAGGTCCTGAACCGACCCATGCGGAACGAAGACATCATCCACGCCTTCAAGATGGCGGACAAATATGGCATCCATACGTCTGCTTTCGTCATGATTGGACTCCCCCATGAAACCACGGAAGACCTCATGATGACTATTGAGCTGTTGGGTACTATTAAACCCGGCCGATTCCGATGGTCTATCTTTTTTCCCTTCATCGGAACAAAAGCCTACGACATCGCCAAGGAGGGGGGATTCATCAACTGGGAAAAGATGGAAAACCTCACGAACTTTACTGATGAGTCATGTCTCGATTTTGGAAGAGAACAGAATCTCCTCATCGACAAACTGGCCAAAGCCTATCCCTGGTTCGTCAATGCGGCAACCGACTTCCCCTCCGCCCCCCTTTACGACAAGCTATCTCGCATGGTCCTTGCCATGGATGAAACCGGCTGGAAGAAGGTAAAGGAAGAAATCCGGGATTTGGACGCCAACATCTCCGAATCCCTCCTAATTTCCAACACACCCCACTATTCCATCCGATTTAACCCCTTTATGGGGGTTCGAAACGACTGGCTCGAACGAGGGGAAGATTGAAAACCACCCTCCAAAAGATTATCGTTCGGCTCCCCAATTGGGTTGGGGATGTGGTCATGGCGACCCCCGCACTGCTCTCACTTCGAAAGGGTTTTCCCGACAGCAACATCACGGTAATGGGAAAAGAAAACGCCCGCCTCCTTCTGGAAGGATTGAATGTATGGAACGCCTACCTCCCTTTCAACCGGCACGGAAAGGAAGCGGGAACCCTCACTTTCCTGAAGGTGGCCGGTGAAATCCGAAAAGCCCGTTATGATCTCGGCATCATCTTTCCCAATTCGCCTAGCGCGGCCCTCCTTTTTGCCTTAGGGGGCGTCCGGAACAGAGTCGGTTATAACCGCCACGGCAGGGGAGCCCTCCTCACCCACCCCCTCCCCGTCAAGCGGAGGGGAGGACGATTCATTCCCGTCCCCATGATACGATACTACCTGGGAATCGTGGAATCGGTCGGTGTTTCACCTTGCACGGATCACCCCACACTCACCGTTTCAGAAAACGACTCCCGATGGGCCACGAAGCGTTTGAAAGCGCTTGGCTTGAACGATGGACATCCCCTCGTCGCCATCACGCCAGGCGCCTCCTATGGCCCTTCCAAACAATGGCTTCCTGAATACTTTTCCCGGGTGGCCGACATACTCCAAGAGAAGCTGAAGGCCCACCCCCTTTTTCTCCCCGGCCCTGGAGAAGAAAGATTGATGGACACGATCCTCTCTCAATGCAAGCACCGCCCTTTCGTCCTCGCTCCCACCGAAACCCCCCTCAACCGCCTCAAGGCCATCCTCGAAAAGGCGGATCTCCTTTTGACCAACGACACAGGTCCACGCCATATCGCGGTTGCCTTAAACCGCCCCGTCGTCGTCCTGATGGGTCCCACGGATCCACGTTACACCGCCATGGCGCTGGAAAAAACCCATATCCTCCGAAAAGAAATCGCGTGCAGCCCCTGTATGTTGAAGGTTTGTCCCCGGGATCATGCCTGTATGCGCCTTATCACTCCGAGCGAAGTATTCGAGGCGTGTCGGAACCTCCTTCTTTCCCCTCACCCGTGAAAACCTTGGACCTTCCTCGAGTTGAAAAACTCCTTGAAGAACGCGTGCCGGGAGCACGCTGCATTCTTCGTCCCATCACGCACCTTCAAGCCCCTCTTCTCCCAGAAGAAAGGCTTGCCGCCGCCCTCCTCACCCCCCCAAAAAAGGCGGAGTTCGTGGCAGGTAGAACGGCCGCGCGAATGGCCATGAAAAAACTGGGGCATCCTCCGAGAGGCATTCCCAAAAAAGAGTCGGGGGAACCCCTGTGGCCTCACGGATTGGTAGGGAGTATCTCTCATACGAAAGATCTCTGCCTTTGCGTGATGGGAGAAACTCAGCGCTTTCGTTCCATTGGGATCGATATCGAAAATATCCGCCGTATGAAGAAAGAGATAGCCCACCGCGTTTTGACATCTTCCGAAAAGGAATCTCTCTCCAACCTCCCCCCTCCCCTTTTCTTACAGCATGCCACGATTCTTTTTTCCGCCAAAGAAGCCTATTTCAAGTTCTACTTTTCCCTCACCGGACGTCCCGCCCGTTTTCACGAATTTTCTTTCCGTCTGCACCCCGATAAAAAACGCCTTGTTCAGCTCCACCCCGCCCCTTCCTCCCCCGTTTTCAATGGGATTTATGAGGTTCTAAAGGAATGGGTTGTCGTTACCGTATGGGAAGAATCCGTCGGAGATGGATGCAACAACCTTTTAAGGAATAGGTGAATTTTCGCCCCTTTCCGCCTCTTCCATTGCCGCCAAGGAAACAAGCGTTTCCTTTTTTAAGACTTCTTCAGGAAGGGCGCTAACCTTCTTGAGCCACGCGCTAAGAACCTTTTCGCCAGGAATCTCTTTAAGGAAATGGGGTTTATCTCCAAAGGGGTTGAAGAGTCTATAGATTTGGTCAAGGCGGATATTTTCAGGGGCCTTATGAAACACGTAGCTTCCACCGCGCGCCTCACTCGTCCCCAAGATATGGTGCTGACACAGTTTGTTCAGGACATCCTGAATGGCCATGAGGGGAGCCCCGATCCGACGGGCCAACACGTCCCGGGTGATGGGATAAGTCCCTTCGCGATAATGCCAATAGATGGTTAACAAAACCGCCAACGCCAGATAGAGGGCCCGGCTTGGCTGTGTCAAAGGTGAAGCATGATTGGCCACCGCATCCCTCGGAATATCAAAATACTGGATGGCCACGGCGATTTCCGCCCCTCCCAGCACCAAACACCACGAGATATAGACCCAGATGAGAAAGATAAAACCTATCCCGAGTATCCCGTAAACTTTGAAGAACATGGAGTAGTGATACACATAATAGGCAAATATCCCTTTTGAGATCTGAAAAAGAACCGCCCCGAAAAAAGATCCTATGATGGCGGGTTTATTCCCAACCCGCGCATTGGGAATAAGCTTATACAAAAGGAAAAAGACGAAAAAAATCATCAGGAAGGGAAGGAAAATATGCTGGAGATTCTGCACGAAGCCGAGATTGAAAATGGACTCGAAAAATCCCTTCTGGCGAATCTTGGAGGAAAGAAGAACGGAAAGGGCCAACAGAATAGGAGAAACGGTCAAGTTGGCCCAGTAGATCACCAGCCTTTTTCCCGCCGAACGGCTCCGATGCACCTTCCAAATATTATCGAGGGAATCTTCGATCGTATACATCAACTCAAAAGAAAGAAGAATAAGGATAAATGTTCCAAAAATTCCAAGTGATGTCGCATTCTGGGTAAAATCCGCGATATTTCGCGTAATCATCTGTTGATAGTTTTGGAGAGGAAAGAAATACCGCAGAATGATTCCCGCGAATTCCATCTGTTTGATGTTCAAATGACTCAAAACGGAGATAGAAATGGCAAGAAGCGGGACTATGGCGAAGAGGGTCATGAAGGCAAGAATCGCCGCCACATCCAAACACCGATCGTGCCAAAACGCGGACAGGGCCTTCAAGAACACGGCAAACGGACGTTTCAGCCACGTTTTGTCGAACAACGTCATCTTCTTGTTCCCAATCGCGCCATCATGACGTCAGCACAATAGTTAGGTCCCTTGGCTCAATGCATCTGATACTTTTCCATGAGGAGACGCCTGAAACGTGAACGGTAGACGAGATCAAAGACATCTTCCTTTCCCGGAAACAGCGTCATGGCAACCCTCTGGAATGATTCGATCAAAAGGTAGGCATCCTCGATGCTATAATCCCCCTGCGCAATCATGGCATAGGTCAGATCGGCACAAAACCGAAGTTTGCGAATCTTTTTATTTTCCTCCGCTATCGCCTTCTTCTTCGATTCCTCAGACGCCATAGGAGCCTTCTTTCCCCTGATCTTTCGCTACCCGCTTCAATGCTTCTACCTCTTTTTCCGTTAACGCCCTCCAGTGACCGGGGGGAAGGCCCTTCAATTCAATAGGGCCAAATCCTACCCGTATGAGATTAAGGACCGGAAGATTCAGTCTTTCAAAGATCCGCCGGACCTCTCGGTTCCTCCCTTCTCTTAATGTTACCTTAAGCCAGGTATTTTTTTCAAGGGATCGCAAAACCTCCACGCCAACGGGCTGAATGGGTTTTCCATTCAACTTCATCTTTCCCTTTCTCAAAACGGTAAAGGCCTCGGATGGTATCCTCCCTTTTACCTTGACATGATAGATTCTTGGAATTCCGTATCTCGGATGAAGGAGGGCGTTCGCTAAAGGCCCATCATTGGTCATAAGAAGAAGCCCTTGCGTCATGATATCCAACCTTCCCACGGGGAAAATCGGCGTCTTGATCCTCTTTACCAAATCCAAAACCGTTGGACGGCCGTGGGGATCCTCCAAACTCGTTACGACTCCCTTCGGTTTGTGAAGCGCAAGATAAATCGGGGGTGGCAGACCACGGCGCAGGCGTTTTTTCCCAACCGTTACCACATCCCTCTCGGGATCAAGCAGGGCCTGGGTATCGAACGTGACCGTTCCATTGATCGCCACCCGCCCCGTCACGATGGCATCGAACGCCTTACGCCTCGACAGACGCGTCGCTAGCGTCACCCATTTCAGAAGAGGAATCCTTTTGGTCAAAGCCATTTTCCATATCCTCTCCAAGGGGAGGAAGGCTTGAAAGGCTCTTCAAGCCAAAAACCTCGAGAAACTGTTTGGTCGTTCCATAAACGAGAGGATGGCCCGGTGCATCCTTTCGGCCAAGGATCCGAATCATTCTCCGCTCCAGCAATGTCTTCAAGACACTCGAACTATCCACCCCTCTTATCTGCTCGATCTCTACCCGCGTGATAGGTTGTTGATAGGCAATCACGGAAAGCGTCTCCAAGGCCGAGCGGCTCAACTTAGGAGCCTTCACGGAGACCAGTCGCTTGATCCACCGAGCGTACACGGGTTTACTCCGAAGCTGAAACCCCTCCGCCACCTCCACCAATTCAAAGGCGCGATCCTCCACGACATAATCTCGTTTGAGCTCCAGGAGGGCTTCTATCATCTCTTCAGAGGGAGGGGGATCCTCAAAAGCCTTCGCGAGTGTTCTCACGCTCAAAGGCTCCGCCATGGTAAAAAGCAAGGCTTCAAGAACCTTTTTCAAAGGTGGATCAGCACTCATGTCCCCTCTCGTTTCGGCTTTTCGCTGAAGGTATCAAAATCGGGCTGCTGTGTGAAGGGAGCCACAGTTGCAATGGCATGCTTATAGACGAGGGTGCTTGTCGTATTCTTCAAAACAAGGGCGTAGGCATCAAAGCTTGTGATAACCCCCTCCAGCTCCTCACCCGAGGTGAGCGTAATGCGTACCAACGTTTCTTCCCTTCGCACCTTGTTCAAAAAATGGTCTTGGGTGTTTACCCCTTTTTTGGCATCCATTCTAATTCTCCCCGTTGGATTTGCTCTATCAGCCTCTCCGCCTCCTTCTCACCGCTTCCTCCTCCAAAATTCAGCCAGAGGTGAGGCCGCTCCTTTTTGAACCACGTATGCTGCCTTTTTGCAAGGCGACGCGTCTCTTTTTTTATCTCTCTCACGGCATCCTCCGTCTCCATTCGCCCTTTCAGGACGGAAACCAGTTGTTTGTAGCCAATCGCTTGCATCGGCCGCAGTGTTTCATCGTACCCCTTTTTCAAAAGCGCGGATACTTCCTCCATCCATCCTTCTTCCATCATACGATCGACCCGTTTTTCGATTCGCTCATATAAGACCTCTCGAGAGTATGTCAGCCCAATCTTAAACAAGGGAAGGGGCTTTTCACCAAAACCATGACTCCGATGAAAAAAGGAGAGAGGCCTTTTCGTCGTTTCATAGATGCCCAACGCCCGTAGGATGCGAAAACGGTCGTGCGGATGAACGCGGGAGGCTGTCACAGGATCCACACGTCTCAATCTCTCATACAAATACTCAAGTCCATTGGTCACAAACGCTTCCCAAAGCCCCTTCTCAATCCCTTTGGAAATTGGAGGCACGTCCACGAGTCCTTTTTCCAATGCCTTCACATAAAGGCCCGTCCCACCAACAATCACCAAAGGGATCCCTTTTTTTACTTTCTCCGAGATGAGAGACCTGGCCTGCCGCGCGTAAAGGCCGGCACTATACCCTTCATCTGGATCCAAAATGTCAATGAAATGATGTGGGATCTCTTGACGTATTTCGCGGGGCGGTTTGGCCGTACCGATGTCCATATATCGATAAACCTGCATGGAATCGGCACTAATCACCTCCGCCCCCAAAACCCTTGCCAAATCAAGCGCAAATGCCGTCTTCCCCGTCGCCGTGGGCCCCACCACGGCGAGAATCGGAAAAATTCCTGGTCGGATTGGCCGGTTCATGGAAAAAATACTACCACGAAAACCAGAAAATCTCCAAAATAATCAACATGCAGGGGAGACAATGAGACACCCCCTCCGAGTCACGGCCTTTTGCGCCTTCGCCCGCCCACCTCGAACCTTGAAACGCCATGCATTTTATGCTACATAGGCATATAACTATGAAATAAAGAGGAGAGAAAGGAATTATGAGAGATTTCATAAAGGTCATGAAGGCCTTATCCGATCCCAGCAGGGTGAAGATTTTAAAAATGCTACAGCATCGAGATATGTGCGTTTGTGAAATCCGAGCAGCATTGGGGCTTGCCCAGCCAACCATTTCCAAACATCTCAAGATCCTGGAAGAGGCTGGACTGGTAGGATTTGTGAAGGATGGCCTATGGGTCAATTACTTCCTCGCGGAGGGGACGTCAAGCCCCTATGCCGCCACGCTCCTCGGCAATCTGCGCCACTGGATGGATGATGAACCGGAGGTAAAAAACATTATCGAAAGGCTCCCCGAATTTGAAAGGGAAAAGATCTGCGAGAAAGGCGTCGAACGACAACGGAAAAAAAGCGCTAAACAAGCCGCATAAGGACCCCCGCAAAGGTCAAGAAGCCGATGACAATAGCGGCTATCTCCGCGAGAAGGTGGAAGATCCAGACAAGAAGCGCTTTACCAAAATCGGTATCATAAGCCCCTTTAATCACGAAGACGACGAGTACCAATCCCACGAAAAAACCAATAACAGGCCCGCCGGGTGGAAGGAAAACCAGGACAAGGGATAAGAACCAGGTAAGAAACGCCGATCCAAAAGCAGCGAGAAAGGACCGCAAAAAAGTCGCTTTCTCCACACCCACGATTTTCGCCCCTAGCCACATAAAAAAAGTCGCGATGAGAAGCGCAAGGCACGCGACACCCACGATAGCGCTAACTATGACTCCCAACGTTGCAGCAAGTTCCATCTCGTTACCACTTCCTCCCAAACGTTTTTAATATATGTAACACATTTCGCCGCTCTAAATCCATAGATAAAGCGCATATCATCTCTCCCATTTCCGGCATCCTTGACAATTCCCTCCCTTTTGGGTAGGAAAAAGGCCAGGTCGCTGGGGGTGCTTCGCAGGCTGAGAGTCCACAGATACGTGGCAACCCCATGAACCTGATCTGGGTAATACCAGCGGAGGGAAGCGATGGCAAAGCACAGCATATCTGAGGGAAAAGCCACCCCGTTTTATTGCTCAAAAGGATTCGAGCATGTCCCTACCTTGAGGAGGGTCAATTCCTGATGACCCTCCTCAAGGCTTTCCGCAAAATGGGCCCCTCGTGGGTCATCAGCGCCGTGGCATGCGGACCGGCCACACTGGCAAGCGTGTCGTTGTCGGGTAGCAGTTTCGGTTACACTTTTTTATGGGTCATCATTCTCAGCGCCGTATTCGGCGCGACGGCTCAATACCTGGCCGCGAAGACAGCCGTTATCTTCGAGAAGGGAATCATTTCCCTCGTGAAAGAACGGTTCGGTCGACCCATGGCGGGAATTCTCACCCTCGACGCCCTAGCCGCCACATGGTTGGCCGCCGTCGTCCTCATGAAGGCCCTCGTAGGAATCACCTCCTATCTAACGGGCTTTTCAACCCCATGGTGGGGAATTCCTTATGCCTTCCTCTTCACGTTTTTACTGATACGAGGAGGATACACCTTTTTCGAGACGGTCTGTAAACTCTTGGTCGTTGGCGTCATCCTCTGCTTTGCCACAACCCTCCTGCTCGTTCCTATCGACTGGGCCGAAGCCGTAAAGGGATTGATTCCCTCCCTCACGGGCAGTGGCAAGGGGGCCGTCATGATGGCCGGAATCATGGGTGGAGCCGTCCACATCACCATCATCGCCATGCACACATACACGGTTCAAGAAAGGCATTGGAAGGCCGAAACCTTGCCGCTGGTCCGATTGGATGTAATCACCTCCATGCTGCTGGCTTTCGGCCTCTATAGCATCGTCATCTTCCTCGTTTCAGCGGCAGTCTTACACAGCCGAGGAATTCAAGCCAAGGGGGCGTTGGACGTGGCCCGAAGCCTCAAACCTCTCCTGGGACCTTACGCTTCCACCGCCTTTTTCGCGGGTTTGTGGGGTGCCACCGTTTCCACTATCATGCCCACTTTTCAAGCGGGAGCCTATTTCATCGCCGATTTTTTCAGCTTTCCCATGAAACCTTCGAATCCGCGATTCAGATTCGCCATCATTGCCGGAATTCTCCTAAGTCTGATCGGTCCCTTTCTCAAGGGCGCTTTTTTCCCCCTTCTCATTGTCATGCTGGCCATCGGCCTGTGCGGAACCCCTTTGATCCTCATCCTCCTCCTGATACTTCTGCGTGACCGTCGTCTCCGACACACGGGTTTACAAAATCGGTGGCTTTCGACCCTCGGAGCTGCCACGACAGGAATCTCGCTCTTCCTCGCCGTTCGCTTCCTGCTTTCCCTCTTGAGGAGATATCTATGAAAACGTGCCGGCCTTTCTTCGGTTTGAAGACCCTTATCGTAGGAGACGTAAACACGGGAAAAACCTCCTACACGCAACTTCTCCTGTTAGAGTGTCAAGGTCAAAAATCGATGGTGGTTCTCGACATGGCCCCCGAAAAGACGGAAAATGTTGGGGGAAAGATGCAAGTCCCTTCCGATCCCACTATCCATTACTTCACCACTCAAATCCGTCCGCCTCGGCTCAGCGCAAAAAACGAGGAAGAGGCCATACGGATCGCTACCGAGAACGCAACCGCTATCGAGAACGATCTATTTTCACGGGCGGAAAGCATTCCTGCCGATGCCCTCATCATAAATGACGTTTCCCTCTATCTACAGATGGGCAACCTGAAGCGCCTTCTCCAACTCATGGGAAGGTTCCAAACCGTCATCCTCAATGGATACATCGGAAACTCCTTTCCAGAGGGAAAACTGACCCAACGAGAGCGTGAAAACATGACCCACCTCATGAATGCTTGTAACCAGATCATCGAGACACAAAAAAACGATTCGATGAACCCTTGAAGGAGCATGCCATGTATCATCATACCCGTCCTGTCGTATTGACGATCGCCGGCTCCGATTCAGGCGGAGGCGCCGGAATCCAGGCGGATTTGAAAACGATCACCGTCCATGGCTGTTTTGGCGTGAGCGCGCTGACCGCTTTGACGGCCCAGAATAGCGTTGGCGTCCAGGGAATCTATCCCATCCCAACAGATTTCATCCGACAACAACTCGAATCCATCTTCGACGATTTCCCCGTCGTCTCGGCCAAAACCGGGATGCTTCACTCTTCGGAGGTCATCCATCTCGTGGCCGAATTTTTCAAGACACGCCCCGAGGTCTCCCTCGTCTGCGACCCTGTCATGATAGCCAAAAGCGGCGACAAGCTTCTAAGAGATGACGCCATCCAAGCTTTGAAAAACGAGTTGCTCCCACGCGCGGCCGTTCTCACTCCGAATATTCCGGAGGCCGAAGTGTTGTGGGGAAATCCCATCTGCTCCGAGGAGGACAAGGAAACCGCTTGCAAGTTCCTCCACGCCTTGGGGGCACGAACCATACTCCTCAAAGGGGGACATGAACAGGGAGAAAGGAGCACGGATCTCCTATTCGACGGCTCCACGTTTCATCGTTTCTCCAGTCCCCGCTATTCCACGAAGAACACCCACGGCACCGGTTGCACCACCTCTGCAGCCATTGCTTCCAACCTCGCCCTCGGAAAAGATATCTCCACGGCCATCGCCGACGCCAAGGCCTACATGGACACCGCCATCCGTTTCTCTCTTACCCTCGGGAAAGGACACGGCCCAACGGACCATTTCGCCGCTGCAGAGAGGGATAAAGAACGTTACGCGGTTTTACACGCTCTTCAGGAAGCCGTAGCCTCTTTCTCCCGCCACCCCGTTGGGCATCTCATTCCAGAAGTTCAGACCAACATCGCCTACGGGCTCCCATTCGCCACCAAACACGAAGAGGTCGCCGCCATTCCCGGACGTATCGTCAATCTTAACGGTCGGCCTCACCCATCTGGATGTCCCTCTTTCGGCGCCTCCCGCCATATCGCATCCATCGTCCTTGCCGTGATGCGCATTTCCCCCACTCACCGAAGCGTCATGAATATTCGATACGATCCGGTCTTGCTGAAAAAGGCGGAAAATTTGGGATGGATCATCCGTTCCTTCAACCGCAAAGATGAACCCCCCGACATCAGGGAACGGGAAGGATCCACCCTGGAATGGGGAACAAGTGAGGTTCTCAGAAAAACCGACACCATACCCGATCTCATCTTCGACACGGGGGACGTGGGAAAAGAACCCATGATCCGCCTCCTTGGAAAGACCCCCGAGGAGGTTGTAACCAAGGCTTTGAGAATCGGGGGAATTGAAACGAAAATAGAAGGATAATCCCTTCATGGAAACTGAAATTTCCCTTCGTTTTCAATAAGAGAGGAGAGCCATGGAAGCTTTGAAACCTGTCGATCCGAAGGAACAAAGATGGAATGGGTTGGATTTTTTTATCCTTTGGGCCGGCGCGGGTATCTCTCTTGCCGAGATCTGGGCAGGTGGAATGCTTCGCCCCATGGGATTTCTGATTGGCGTGGCGGTTATCCTCATCGGTCATTTCATTGGGAACACCGCCCTCGCCTTGGGAGGGATTCTAGGCTCCGAACATGGCATACCCACGATGGTAGCCCTCCGCCCCTCCTTTGGAATCCGAGGTTCTTACCTTGCTTCCATCCTCAACATCATTCAACTTATTGGCTGGACAGCCGTCATGATTTGGATTGGAGGAAATGCCGCGGATGCCCTTCTGAAGTCCCATGTCGGTTCCCACCCCAAAGCGTGGATGATCGGGATTGGATTGGTGACCATCGTCTGGTCTTTCGTCGGAGAAACCTTCTGGAAATGGCTACAGCGTATTTCCGTCGCCGGGCTCCTCATCCTTTCTGCCGCCATGACCCTGATGGTCTTCACATCCTATGGCTGGCATACCCTTTTGAGTGCGAAAGGAGAAGGAGGACTAGCCGTCCCTTTAGGAATCGATTTAGTGGTTGCCATGCCTATTTCATGGCTTCCCCTCGTGGCCGACTACTCCCGATTCAGCCGCAAGACGGTTTCGGCCTTCTGGGGAACGTGGTGGGGATATTTCTTCCTGAGTAGCTGGATGTACCTTGTCGGACTTGCCGCAGCCATTGCTACCCACAGTGACACACCCGACTCCATGGTGCTTCAACTCATGGCCGGAGCCGGGTGGATCCTCCCTGCCCTTCTGATTGTTCTCTTCTCCACCTTTACCACAACCTTTCTGGACATCTATTCTACAGCCGTCTCCGCTCAAAATCTCCTCCCCTCTTTAAGCGAAAAACGAGGGATCGTCACCACTGGCATCCTCGGAATTCTCGTTGCCCTTATCTTCGATGCCAGCCAATACGAAAATTTTCTGCTTCTCATCGGGTCCTTTTTCTGTCCCATGTTCGGCGTGACCCTTACCGATTATTTCCTCATTCGCAAAAGGCACATCGATACAGACGCGCTCGACAAAAAGGAAGGACCGTATTGGTATAATGGCGGAATACACTGGAAGGCCATCTTCGCTTGGCTGGTGGGTGTTGGACTCTATCAAATTAGCTTCCAGCACGGATGGCCCATCGGCTCCACCCTTCCATCCATGATCATCGCAGGGGGGGTCTACTTTTTCTCCACCGCCGGCACTTCCAAAAAGGCTTCCTAATCCTTCCAGACAAAAAATGGGGACACCTTTCGGTGTCCCCACGTGTACGATCAAGATTTCTTGTGATGCTACATCGCCCGTTGGACATTCTTCGCCACGGGTCCGCGATCGCTTTCCTCAATATCAAAAGTTACTTCTTCACCCTCTGATAGCGTCTTGAAACCGGGCATGTTGATCGATGAAAAATGAACAAACAAATCTTCGCCATTCTCCTGCTCGATGAAGCCATAGCCTTTCTTCTCACTGAACCATTTAACTTTTCCAGTTGCCAACACTCTCAACCTCCTTTCCTTATTTTTTTCATGGTCCCTGCCTAAGGTCGAAACGCTGACACCCGGAAAACACTTCCAAAGCCTAAGTAGCGAAACCGACCCGCTTTTGTAGCCGGGCCATACTCTATGATGGTGTGTATCACACCCCTATTGCCAAAGTCAAGGAAAAACTCTTACCGTCATTTTCCCTTGAAAGAAAACTTCTTGATCTCTGCCTTTTTCCTCAAACTGGCAATCAGGATTCTCACTTCCTCTTGAACCTTCTTCTGTTTCAGGTAGGTCTTGATCCTCCCCTCGACCTTTTTGAATTCAGTCGTAGAGGCAGGCTTTCTGTCTGTCACCTTGATAATATGAAAGCCATAGCGGGTTCGCACAATATCGCTCGTCTGTCCCGGTTTCAATCCAAACGCCGCGTCTTCGAAAGGTTTGACCATTTCCCCTCGTTTGAAAAAACCAAGATCCCCCCCCTTCTTCGCGCTAGGGCCTTCCGAAACTTCTTTGGCCACCTTAGCAAAGTCTTCTCCTTTCTCCAGTCTCTGCCGTATGGCCTCAATCTTCTTCTTTGCCTCCGCCACCTTCTCTTTGGTGGCATCCGAAGCGACCTTCACCAAGATATGGCTTGCCCGCACTTCTTCGGGACGTCTAAAATACTCCGGATGCTTATCGTAGAATGCCTTGGCTTCCTCGTCCGTGATCTTTACCTTCGAGGCAATCTTTTCGTCAATGAATGCCTTGATTGCCATCTGCCGCTTAATCTGGCTTTTGAGATCCGACTCCGTCAACTTCAGCTTTTTAAGAGCCTTCAAAAATTCTTCTCGGTTCGAAAACTTTTTCTGTAGGGCTCCAACCTCCTCGTTTACCTTGGCGTCAGAAACCGTAATTCCCTCTTTCTGGCTTTCTTGATACAAAAGCTCCCGATCGATCAACGTATCGAGGATTCTCCCCCGCACGTTCTCCAAAGCCTTTCCCTCGAGTTTTTGGCCCATTTGAACCAACCGACGTTTGGTCTGCTCCACCGACCGGTCGACATCTTCCCTGTTGATAGCCACGCCATTCACAACCGCGACACACGTCTTGTCTCTCTTTGCCCCTTCCACCAGCGCCACACCGGCCAAAAGGATGACGCCGACAAAAAAGGCCACGAAAACCTTCTCCTTTTTCCTGCAGTTTCTTTTACAAACCATACTTTCCTCCTAAACAATGAAGCCCCTTTTCGGGGCCTTATCAAAAGACACCTTATGTTTTCTTTGTCTTCTCTTACAAAGCACTTCTACCAGCTTTCCATGCAAAAGGCAAGTTCTCCCTCGTTTATCTGTCGATTCCCCTTCTAAACATGCTTGCGATGCCCTCAAGGTTATGTTAAACAACATCCGCAAACAGAAAAGTTAGAGGGTTCCATTCATGACACCAGAAGTAAAAGACAGGCTCGCCCAATGCAAACAAAAGATTCTAGCGTTGCGGGGTTATCTTTGACATCGAAAACAAAGAAAAAGAATATAGAAAGCTTTCGGCAGAATCCGAAAAGGCGGATTTTTGGCAGGACGCCAATCGCGCCAAGGACATTTTGAAACATCAGGCCGACCTCAAACGGGACATCGAGGCTGTTTCCTCCCTTGAAGACGAGGTGGAAGATCTCGAGGCTTTGATCGAGCTTTTGGAAGAGGAGACGGACAATGAGTCGGAAGAAGAGCTTCACCAACGCCTCCATCGCCTGGAACAAAAGATCCAGTCCCTCGAGTTCCAACAAAAGCTTGGCAATCCCGATGATCGAAACAATGCGATCGTAAGCATCAACGCCGGAGCCGGTGGCACGGAAGCCCAGGATTGGGCCGAAATGATCTTGAGGATGCTTCTTCGCTGGTGCGAGCGGAAGGGGTATGAAACGGAGATAATCGACTTTTTGGCAGGCGATGAGGCAGGTGTCAAAAACGTCACCTTCACCGTCAAAGGTCCTTACGCCTACGGCTATCTCAAAGCGGAAAACGGTATTCACCGCCTTGTCAGGATCTCCCCCTTCGACGCCAACCGTCGCCGCCACACATCTTTCGCCTCCGTCTCCGTGATCCCTGAAATGCCGGAAGGTGTGGAAATCGAGATCGACGAAGCGGACCTGAAAATCGATACGTACCGCGCCAGTGGTGCCGGAGGTCAACACGTCAACAAAACCGACTCCGCCGTCCGAATCACGCATCTCCCCACCGGTATCGTGGTCCAATGTCAGAACGAACGCTCCCAATACCGAAACAAACAAATGGCATTGAGCGTCCTCAAGGCCCGCCTTTACGAGCTTAAACGGCGAGAAGAGGAAGAAAAACTAGAAGCGCTCCGAGGGGAGAAAAAGGGGATTGAATGGGGCAGCCAAATCCGCTCCTACGTTCTCCATCCTTACAGAATGGTAAAGGATCATCGTACCGGAGTCGAAACCGGCAACGTGGAAGATGTCTTGGATGGAGGGCTCGATACTTTCATCAACGCCTACCTGATGCAGGGAACCCACCCCTCAGTTTGAAAGATGTTCACGGTCTCCCTGAGGTGGCAAACCACCTATACCCTACCCGATGTCAAGAAAAAGATCGAAGAAATCTTCATAGAGGCATGGACAGGGTATTCTACCCTCCGACCGGGTCAGTCCATCCTTATCAAACCCAATCTCCTGAGCGCCAAACCTCCGTCCCAAGCGGTCACCACCCATCCCATCATCGTCGAAGCCGTTATCCAGCTTTTGCGTGATCACGGATGCCGCGTAACCATCGGTGACAGCCCCGCCCTCCACAAGCTATCCTCCGTTGCTAAGAAAGCTGAACTTCTTACCTTCGTGAAGCGTTATGACGTCGTCCTTAAAGAACTCGACGAGCCAATACCTATCAAGGGTCTCACGAGCGGGATATACCGAAGCTTCTTCCTCTCCCGGCACTGTTTTGAGTTCGATCACTTCATCAATTTGGCAAAATTCAAGACCCACACCATGATGGGACTGACGCTTTGTATCAAGAACCTCTTCGGGTGCGTCCCGGGAAAGAAAAAGGCCGCGTGGCATCTCGCCATCGGGGAAGATCGCGGGCTCTTCGCCCGCATGCTCGTTGAGCTTGCCTCCATACTCCCTGTCGATTTTCACCTCCTCGACGGCATCGTGGCCATGGA
>CAZOBB010000146.1:0-3112 GCA_964577975.1 uncultured Thermodesulfobacteriota bacterium
CGGCGTATTGGACCGGAATTACCGCGTCATGAACTCCTCGAGCGTGAGCGGGATCATCAACCGGGGCGGAACCATCCTGAAGAGCGCCCGGTGCGAGGAATTCAAAACGGATCGGGGGCAGGCCGAGGGGCTCAAGGCCCTGGAGGAGCTGGGGATCGAAGGGCTGGTCGTCATCGGCGGCGACGGTTCCCTCCGAGGCGCCAACGCTCTCCATGAGCTGGGGATGAAGGTTACGGGCATTCCCGCCACCATCGACAACGACGTTTACGGCACCGACATGGCCATCGGGGTCGATACCTGCCTCAACACCATCACCTGGGCCATCGACACCATCAAGGACACGGCCTCCTCCCACGAGCGGGCCTTCATCATCGAGGTGATGGGGCGGGAATCGGGATACCTGGCCATCATGTCCTCCCTGTCTTGCGGGGCGGAGGCGGCCATCATCCCCGAGTTTCCTTACGACCTGGCAAAGATCGGTGAGAAGCTGGCGCAGCGGTTCAAGGAAGGAAAAACGGACAGCATCATCATCGTGGCGGAAGGGGCCTCCAGCGCCTATACCATCCAGCGAAAGCTCAAGAACCATATCGGATTCGAAACGCGCATCAGTGTCTTGGGCCATATCCAGCGCGGCGGGGTCACCAGCGTCTTCGACCGGACCCTGGCCAGCCGGATGGGTGTGGAGGCCGTCAAGGCACTGAAAGAGGGAAAATCGGGCGTGATGATCGGCCTCATGAAAAGCAAGTTCATCGAGGTCCCGTTCCATGATGTCATGGAAAAAAAGAAGAGCATCGAGCCGAAACTGTTCGATCTGGCAAAGATTTTAGGGGTAATCTTATAGTAAAAGGTTAAAGGTAATAGGTTCATAGGCAATTGGTAAAAAGCGGCCGAACACCATCCCCATTATTGTCTTCACCTATTGACCCCCCACCGTTAAACACCGGGGGAAATATCCCTTTTACCTTTTACTTTTTACCTTTTCCCCCTTCTTGACCGTCTCCCAGACCTCGTCCATCTCCTCGATGTCAAGGTCGTCGAAAGAGCGGCCTTCCATCGAGAGGGCCTTTTCCATTTCCCTGAAGCGGCGGCTGAACTTCTCCGTCGTCTGCCGCATCACCTCTTCCGCATTCCCACCCAGACGGCGGATCAGGTTTACGACCACGAATAGGAGGTCTCCCAATTCCTCCCGGACGTGCCGGGGATCACCCTGCCGGTAGGCCTCCTTCACCTCGCTTACCTCCTCGTCCAGCTTATCGAAGATGGACGGGACATCCGGCCAGTCGAAGCCCACCTTCGAGGCCCGCTCCGAGGTCCGGTGGGCGGCCAGCAGGCCCGGCAGAACCTTGGGAATGCCATCCAGGACGGACTCCGTCTTCTTCTCCGCCTGTTTCAGCCTGCTCCAGTTCGCCTCCACCTCTTTGGCGGAAGCCACGCTCGTGTCTCCGAAGACGTGGGGATGACGGTAGATCATCTTCTTGGAGATCACCTCCAACACGTCGCCGACGTCGAACGCCCCCCGCTCCGAGGCGATCTGGCCGTGGAGGGCGATCTGGAGCAAAACGTCTCCCAGCTCTTCCTTGATCCGCTCGTCGTCTCCCGAATCAATCGCCTCCACCAGTTCATAGGCCTCCTCGATGATGTAGGACTTGAGGGACTCATGGGTCTGTTCCCGGTCCCACGGGCAGCCGTCCGGCGCCCGAAGGCGCCGAATGATCTCGAGAAACTCCAGAAACCGTTCACACGTTTCATCGTTTTTCATGGCACCGACTATATCACGTCCAATCCCTTTTTCAATGAATTCACGATTTCCACGCGACGGGACTTGACATCCCTTGCCGCCTCCCTTATAATTCCATACAGTAAAATTTAGTTCCGTAGAATAGAACACACAAGGATGTAGCATGAACGCAGCGCTTCCTCTTCCCCGCCATGTCATCATCGAAGAAGAAGTCCTGCGCGACGGCCTTCAGAACGAAAAACACCCCTTCTCCACGAACGAGAAACTTCGGCTGATTCATGCCCTGATCGACGCCGGCGTTAAGAGGATTCAGGTCGGTTCCTTCGTTCATCCCAAATGGGTTCCGCAAATGGCCGATACCGACGAGATCTTCCGGCGACTCGCGCCTGTGCCGGGCATTACCTACACCGCGCTCATCCTAAACAAGAAAGGGCTGGAACGGGCCATAGCCTGCGGGGCGAAACACCTCAGCATGTCCGTATCGGCCAGTGAAACCCACAGCCTCAAAAACACGAATTGTTCGACCGAAGAGGCTTGGTCCCGCATCGAATCGCTCATCCTCTCCGCCAAGGAGCATGGAATCACCGTCCGGGCCGGTGTCATGACCGCCTTCGGATGTGCCTACGAGGGCCCCGTTCCCCCGGAACGGGTGCTTCACTTGGTAGAACGATATATCGCCCTCGGGGTGGACGAAATAAATCTCGCGGATACGGCCGGGCTGGGAAACCCCCGGCTGGTCTATACTGTCGTTAAAGAGGCTAAAGACATCGCGGGGGATATTCCGATATCCCTCCATCTTCATGACACGCGGGGAATGGGTCTCGCCAACCTGCTCAGCGGGCTCGTGGCGGGAGCCACGATATTCGACACCTGCACCGGGGGGCTGGGGGGGTGTCCCTTCATCCCAAACGCGGCTGGCAACATCGCCACGGAAGACGCCGTTTTTATGTTGAACGAGATGGGAATTGAAACGGGAATCGATGTTCCTTCGATCTGCTCCATCACCCATTCCCTGGAAGAAACCCTAAAACGCAAACTCCCCAGCAGGCTGGCAGGCCTCCCGACTTCTACCCCGTCCTGCCCCACAGGGATGGTATCGTGACCCGGAAAGACAACGAAATCATCGCCGTCGCCCGTGCCTTACAGCTTCTGAACACCTTCTCTTTTGAAAAGAGCGCCTACACCCTGACGGAGCTCAGCAAACGATTGGGTTTCTACAAAAGCACCGTCCATAGGCTCGTGAAAACCCTCGAAAAATGGGGATACCTCCGCAAGGATGGGAACCTGATCACCCTTGGCCCCCAAGTCTTCATCCTGGGAGAAATCTACTACCATTCCCTCGACCTGGTACATCTCTCCAAACCGATCCTGGAG
>CAZOBB010000147.1:0-6285 GCA_964577975.1 uncultured Thermodesulfobacteriota bacterium
CTGGCGTTGGTGGCCATGGGGTTCAACCTCACCTTCGGGATCAGCGGCGTGGCGAATTTCGCCTACGGGGCCATCTACATTTTTGCCGGCTTCCTGGTCTGGATCTTTCTCAACACCCTCGGGGTGAACTATTTTCTTTCCATCATTCTGGCCTTTTTGAGTTCCTTCCTGTTGGGATATCTGATGTACCGTTTTATAATCCTCCGGGTGCGGGGACTGCCCCTCTCGGAGGTGATGGCCACCTTCGGACTGGGACTGGCCATCATGGAGCTGTTCCGCTATCTCGATTTCGTCGGCGTGAAGTATTCCATCCCCGTCTTTATCAACGGAAGCGTTTCCATCGGGGGCCACTTCATCGATTATCAGCGACTTCTCATCGCGGTGATCGCCGTGTTGCTGACCATCGTATTTTACTTCTTTACCCACTACACCAAGCTGGGCCTGGCCTTTCGCGCCATCGCGCAGGACGACGAGACGGCCCTGACGCTGGGGATCGACCCCGACCGGATCGGGGCCTTCAGCCTGGCGCTGGGATCGAGCCTGGCGGCCCTGGCGGCGGTCATCATCCTTCCCCTGGGAACCATTTCGGTGGAGAACGGCTACGAGGTGCTCATCAACGCCTTGGCCGTCTGCATCGTGGGAGGGCTGGGAAGCACCGTCGGCGTCATCGTGGCGAGTATCCTGGTGGGATATTCCCAGACCCTGACGGCGAACTATATCGAGCCCCACTGGATGATCCTGGTGAGCCTGGCGGCCATCGCCGTGGTCCTGGTGGTGAAACCTTCCGGGATCTTCGGGAAGCAGAAGGAGCTGGAAGAACGTGTGTGAGCGGCGGACTGGAGGACGGCATGGGACGGCGTAAGGAGCGCATCGACCGGGGGGTCAAGGTTCGCTCCGACGGAA
Source organism: uncultured Thermodesulfobacteriota bacterium (assembly GCA_964577975.1). Lineage (GTDB taxonomy): Bacteria > Desulfobacterota > S145-22 > S145-22 > S145-22 > JAOZMY01. Next base: position 904 of record CAZOBB010000147.1, read on the forward strand.
TCTACGCCCTGAATTCCTACCGGGAGGTCCTCTATCTGGCCTTCCCCCGATTGATCCCGATCCTTGGGCTGCTGGTGATATGTCCCCTTTTCAGCGACTACTGGAAAGAGGTTTTTGTCTCCACGGCGGTTTACGCCCTTTTGGCGGTGAGCTGGGAATTGCTCTACATGGGGGGATTGATCTCCCTTGGGCAGTCCCTCTTTTACGGGGTGGGAGCGTATTTCGCGGGGGCGCTCAACGCCTATTTCGGCGTGCCGTCTGTCCTGTCCATCCCCGTCGCGACCCTCGCGGGGGGCGCCTTTTGTACCTTGATGCTGCTTCCCGTGCTGCGCCTGAGGGGGATCTACTTCGCCATGGTGACCCTGGTTCTCCCGCTGTTGCTCGCCCGCTTCGTGGAGGCGACCCGCATCCTGGGCGGAACCGAGGGGCTGACGGGGATCGATTCCTTCTCCAGCCAATGGGTAGCCTTTTACCTCGTCCAGGTGGCCCTGCTTGTCGCCTTCTTCGGGTTCCGCCGTCTCGAGGGATCCGATTACGGCCTGGTGATCAAGGGGATCAACGACAACGACCGGGCCATCATGAGTTCCGGTATCAACATCTACTGGTACAAGACTCAGATCCTTTTCATGGCGGGCGCGGTCGGGGCCTTCGCCGGGGCCTACGGGGCGCATTACGATATGTTCGCCGGTATCCCGGGGTTCGCCCTGGACTATTCCATCCTGCCGATCGCGGCGGCGGCCGTGGGGGGGATGGGCTCGTTCGCGGGGCCCTTGCTCGGGGCCTTCATCCTCGTGCCCCTTTCCGAGATCCTTCGGGCGCTGGGGGCGCTGCGCATCGTCTTTTACGGCCTGTTTCTCGTCTTCGCCGTGGTAGGGCTTCCGGAGGGGCTCTTCCATTTCATCCGGCGGAAGTACGAGCAGATCGAACGCTGGGTGGAGGTGGATAAGGGATGAGTGCCCCCTTGTTGTCGGTGAGCGAGGTTTCCAAGCATTTCGGCGGCGTGGTCGCGGTGGACGGCGTCTCCTTCGAGCTGAAGGCGGGGGAGATCATCGGGGTCATCGGTCCGAACGGATCGGGGAAGACGACCCTGGTCAACATCATCACCGGTTTCATCCGGCCGGACGAGGGAAGGGTTGTTTTCAAGGGGGAAGATATTACCGGAAAGCCGCCCTACCACATCACGGACGTGGGGATCGCCCGGACCTTCCAGATGATCCGGCCCTTCTATCAGCTCCCAGCGTATAAGAATTTGATTCCCTCCCTCTTTTCTCCCCGGGTCCGCCGGCTCCTCGGGGGCAAGTATGGGGATCGCGACGCCGTGGCCATGGATATCCTGGAGGAGGTGGGATTCGAGCGGGATTCCTCCGTGCCCTACAAGAGCGCGCGGAACCTGCCCCATGGTTACCTGAAACGCCTGGAACTGGGACGCTGCATCGCCCTGCGGCCGGAGGTCATCATCCTGGACGAACTCTTTTCCGGGATGAGCATCGCGGAGGTGACGAGCACGGTTCCCATCATTGAGAAGCTCCGGGACGAGGGGATCGCCATCGTGATGATCGAGCACCGCCTGAGGGAGCTTTTCCAGATTACCGAGCATGTCCTGGTGTTGAATTTCGGCCGCAAGATCGCGGAGGGGACGCCGGAGGAGGTCATGAATGCCCCCGAGGTGCGGGAGGCCTACCTGGGGAGTGAAGAGGTCGGGGAGGAGGAGATCGCGTGCTGAACATCCGGAACCTCATGGTCTTCTACGAGAACGCCCTGGCCATCAACGATCTTTCCCTCGAGGTCAAGGAAGGGGAGATCGTGGGGGTGATCGGCTCCAACAGCGCGGGAAAATCGACCTTGCTGAACACGATCGGGGGCTTGACCCTCGATCTGAAGATCAAGGAACGGCGCAAGGGCGGGGAACGGATTACCGTGATGGGTCAGATCGATTACCTGGGCGAGAATATCACGGAGATGCTGGCCGTCCACCGGGTCAAGCGGGGAATCGTCCTGTGCCGGGAGCGGCACCCCATCTTTCCGGAGAGTGACGTGATGGAGAACCTGAGGATCGCCGCATACCTTCACCCCAAGGCGCATTTCAAAAGGATGGCCGAGTATACCTTCGACCTGTTCCCCCAGTTGAGGGGCTACAGGAAGAAGCGGGCCGGGTTCCTCAGCGGGGGGGAGCAGCAGATGCTGGCCATCGGGATGGCCCTCGTGGCGGGACCGAAGCTCCTCCTTTTGGATGAACCCCTCCTGGGTTTGAGCCCCGCCATGCAAACACGCCTGGTGAATGCCATCAAGGATATCCGGAAGACCCTTGGGATCACCATCGTCATCAGCGAGCAGTTCGCCCGTCCGGTGCTTCCCATGATCGACCGGGGATACGTCATCGAGAACGGGATGCTGGTTCTGACGGGAACCGGAAGGGAACTCATGGGCAATCCCGAGGTGAAATCCGCCTATTTCGGCGTGTAAAGGGGATGAGAGGGACCTTGGAAACGAGCGAAACCATATTTTCTTCCTTCGAACGGATCGCCCGGCGGATGCCGGACAAGACGGCCTTTATCTATATCGGGTCCCCCTTCAGTTACGGGACTCTCCTTTCCATGGTCGAGCGGTTCGCCGCCTCGCTTTACGCCTTGGGGATCCGCAAGGGCCACAAGATGATGCTCTATCTCCCCAATACCCCCCAGTGGATCATCGCCTGGATGGCCCTCCAGCGCCTGGGGGCCGTGCCGATTCCCATCGCGCCCATCTATACGGCCTACGACCTGCGGTACATGGCGGGGGACAGCGGGGCGGAAAGCATCGTCTGCACCGACGTGAATTTCGGTTACGTGAAGCAGGCCCTGGCGGCGACGGGGATCAAACGCATCATTCCCACGAATCTGGTGGATCTCCTGCCGGCCTGGAAGCGTCTTATGGGCTGGGCCCTGGACCGGGTGCCGCGGGGGAAGATCGAGCGGTCCGACATGGTCTTTCCCTTCAAGGAGCTCTTGAAGAAGAAGGTTCCCCCGGCCCCGGCGGTCGAGATCGCCCCGGAGGATATGGCGGAGATGCTCTACACGGGAGGGACGACCAAGCACCCCAAGGGAGTGCCCATCAGCCACGCCCTCTTTCTCAAGAGCGCCGTTCAGCAGCGCAAGACCGGCGAGCCCCTGATTCCCCTGGGGGAGGACGTGGTCATTCAGGGCGGCCCGCTGTTTCATATCCTCGGGCAGATGGTAGGCCTGGGACCGCTGTGTGTCTCGGGCGACACGATCATCCTCCTCCCGCGGGTGAACCTGGATGCCATGATGGACGCCATCCAGCGGTTCCGCGCCAAAACCCTGTTCGGCGTGCCCGCCCTCTACCGGATGATCCTGGAGCACGACCGCGTCGACTTTTATGATTTGAGTTCTCTCGTCTACTGCTTCAGCGGAGGGGACCTTATGCCGGAGGAGGTGGCCCGACGATGGGAGGCCCGGTTCGGGATCCCCATTTACCAGGGCTACGGGGCCACGGAGACGTGCGGTGGGGTCAGCCTGAGCCCCGTGAATGAGAAGAATCCTCCGCGAACCATCGGGAAGGTGCTGCCCATCAAAGAGATCAAGATCGTCGATCCGGACACCCTGCAGCCGGTGCCGAGGGGCACGCCTGGCGAGCTCCTCGTCCACTCCGATCCCATGGTGACGGCTTACTGGAACAAGCCGGAGGAGACGGCGGAATCGTTCGTGACCCTGGAGGGAAAGCTCTGGTATCGCACGGGGGACGTGATTTCCCAGGATGAGAACGGCTATCTCTACTTCGTGGACCGGACGGTGGATGTGATCAAGCACAAGGGCTACCGGGTTTCCGCCTCGGAGGTGGAGGCGGTCCTCCAGGAACACCCGGCGGTCATCGGGACCTGCGTGGTGGGGGTGCCGGACAAGAAGGTGGGGGAGCGCATCAAGGCCTTCGTGGTGCTGAAGGAAGACGTCAAGGGGATCACCGGCTACGAGTTGACGCGATGGTGCCGGGAGCGGCTGGCCTCTTACAAGGTCCCCCAGTATATCGAATTCAGGGATTCCCTTCCCAAATCGAAGGTGGGAAAGCTCCTGAGACGGGAGATGCGGGTTCAGGAGCGCAAAAAGCTCCAGCAGGGGTGAAGAAAATCCTTATCGAGAAAGATTTAAAAGTAGTGAATCGTCAGGCGGTTGCCGGAACGAGATTGGCGGAAAGGCCGAAAAGCCCCGCCGCGCTTTTGTAGGCCCAGCGATCCTTTTGCTCCATCAGGGAGAAGACGAGCTTGTGATGCAGGGCGTGTCCCGACTTGTGGGCCACGATATGTCCCCGCAAGGGATGCCCCAGCAGGGCCATGTCGCCCAAAAGATCCAGGATCTTGTGGCGGACGAACTCATCCGCCGCTCGGAGGCCCTCCGGGTTGATGACCTCTTTTTCATCCAGGACGATGGCGTTTTTCAGCGATCCCCCCTGCGCCAAGCCGTTGGCGTAAAAGGTGTCGAGGTCTTTCTTGAATCCGAACGTGCGGGCGAAGGCGATCTCTTTCGAAAAAGTCTCCGGCGTGATGTCCAGGCTCAGCCGCTGCCTGCCGATGAGCGGATGGGGATAGTCGATGGAAAAGGTGACTTTCAGGCCGTCATAGGGATAGAGGGCGATCCAACGGTCTTCCTCCTTCACGGTGACGGGATTCGCCACCTCCACGAAGGCCTTTTCCGAGGCGAGTTCCTTGATCCCCGCCTTAAGCAGGGCGTCCACGAAGACCTTGGAACTCCCGTCCATGATGGGGATTTCCGGGCCGTCCACCTCGATGAGGATGTTGTCGATCCCCAGCCCCACGATGGCGGCGAGCAGATGCTCCGTGGTGGAGATGCTGGTCCCGTTCGTGCCGATGATCGTGGCGAAGTTCGCGTCGGAGATGGCCCCGATGTTTGTCAGGATGGGAAGGGCCCGCTTGTCGACCCTCTGAAAGATGACGCCTTGATTGTCTTCACGGGGAACGAAGTGAACACGGACATTTTTCCCCGAGTGGAGTCCTACCCCTTCGAGGAAGAAATCCGTTTTTATCGTCTTTTGGTGTGTCATAGTCTCCCTTTGCTTCTCAACACCTAAATCTTAGCAATATGCGTGCCATGATCATGTCCTTGCCTTGCATATCGTAACCTACTGATATTATTTGGAAAATATCACAGACAGAAGAAAGGGGAAAGGGTGGCATTTCTTGAAATTCAACCATTTACATCCCACTGGGACGAATTAGTCTCGCATGAAAGGAAAGGGAGTGGGTCGTAAGCCGAATTCTGTTCCCCTTTCGGGGTGGCGGTCATCCATCTGGGGAGAACCGTTACCGGCCTCCTCAAGCGACCTACCCGAGGGTCTTCGCGCGGGCCACGCAACCCTCCTATTTGGTCTTGC
>CAZOBB010000148.1:0-6175 GCA_964577975.1 uncultured Thermodesulfobacteriota bacterium
TATCTTTGATAAACTCCGGGATAAAATGGACGAGGCCATAAAACGAGCCTACGAAATTGAAAAATTTCACAAGACATCCGAAACGGATAACCCTTCCACGAAGGTGCATCATCTCGTTGAATATTTAAGGGATCTGAAAAAGCAATAGACTAACGGCAAATCACGCCCCAGCTTGCCAATGGTCTATTGACGGAAGTTGAAACCCGAGGTTGAAGCTGAAAGGAAACAACGAGTAAAAAACCGGGTGATGGGTAGGCCGGGGAAAAAAGAGGGACGTCCTTAAATAATTCAATAACTATTTGGAAGTTTTAAGTTATTAAGTTGTTAAGTTTTAAGAGTCGGATGGTCGGTTCTCGGTTCTCAGTTCGCGGTTCAGGGTCGAAAAAGCTCCAAGCCACAAGTTCAAAACGAGCGAAAGAGGTGTCAGATTGAGCTTCGTATGTTATATTATCACAAAGGGGAAAAAGGTGAAATCAGATCAGACCAGATCGAGCTCACCTAACAGTATGAAAAAACTGCTGACACCACCGCTTTGGGAACAGGAATTTGATGATCGATTACCAGGAAATGTCAGACGAAGAGCTGGTTCAGAAATCCCTTGATAATCGGGAGGATTTCTACTACCTGATAAAACGATACGAGTCTAAGCTGCTGAACTATATAAACAGAATAACCAACGTGACGAACGAGGAAGCGGAGGATCTTCTCCAAGAGATCTTCATCAAGGTCTATCGCCATCTCAACGGATTCGATCAGAAACTGAAGTTCTCGAGCTGGATCTATCGTATCGCCCACAATGAGGTGATCAACTTCGCAAAAAAGAGGCGAGGAGGCCCCTTGCTTACCCGTACTTCGGATGGGGATGATTCCAGTGGTACGATGTTGGACAATCTCGCCGGTGAGGATGACGTTCATGGGAATTACGTGGCCATGGAGTCACGGGAACGGGTATGGCAGGCCCTGATGGAACTTCCGCTCAAATACCGAGAGGTTCTCGTCCTTAAATTCTTCGAGAACAAGAGTTACCGTGAAATGAGCGATATCTTGAGAAAACCGGAGGGAACCGTGGCGACTCTCGTGAATCGGGCCAAAAAGAAGTTCACCAAGATCGCGAGGAAATATCAGCTCGAGGGGATTTTGCAATGAAGAGGGATATTGGGAAACAGGTTCTGGAAAAAATCGAAAAGGAACAGGTTCGACCCTATTCGAAGTGGCGGTTCGTCTTACGCCGTTCCATCATGTGGGGACTGTTTATCCTGTCTCTGATATTGGGGAGCCTAGCCAGCGGTGTGGTCATCTTCCAGCTCACGCATGCGGACTGGGACCTTTACCGTACCCTTCACATGGGATATGCCACATTTCTCCTCCTCATCCTGCCCTATTTTTGGTTGGTATTTCTCTTCGGATTTACCGGGTTCGCCTATTTCTATTTCCGAAAAACCGAGCGGGGATATCGATATCCAACCGTCTTGCTGGTAAGTGGGAGCATCCTTCTCTCTTTGCTCGGCGGAGCTTTCGCCTACAAGGTGGATCTGGCTGCGAGGCTCGAAAAGGTCTTTCGAGACAACATTGCCTTCTACCGGATGATCCAGGAGCGGAAGGCGCGGATATGGGTCGCCCCGGAGAAGGGGTTGCTCGCCGGAGAGATCGTTGAAGTTTTGGATGATGGGAAGATACGCCTGAAGGATTTCAAGGATCGTATCTGGCGGATCGATGTGGGCCATGCCTTGTGGCGGGGAAGACTGAAGGCTTCCAAGGGATTGAAGATCAAGGTGATTGGTCGGATGGAGGGAAAGGATGACTTTGTCGCCAGGGAGATACGCCCTTGGCAAGGGCGCGGTTGGAGACGTTTCCTGCACGGGGGATATGGAGCGGGGCGGAGACGATGTGGGGCCGGAATGCCGTGGGGACCTGGCATAAGGGGACAAAAAGGTCCGGGAACAAACCGGGAATAATGTCCTGAACTAAAGGGAAATTGCCGAGCGGATGGGGAATTTTTTTCCCATCCGCTTTTTTTTTCGAAAAAGTGAAAGAAATATGAGGGGCAAGTTGTATTAAGGAGTAGAAAACAAAAATTCGTAAGGAGGACAAAACAATGAAGAAGATGAGAACCATTCTGGTAATTGTGTTGGTTGTCGGGTTTTTGACAGGAAACGTGTTTGCTGGACGATGGGGATGGGGCGGAGGCCAGTATGCCATGGATTTTTCAAGCCTGGTTGCCCAATATCCTTATCAGGATCTCAGCGAAGAGGAGCGGGCTGGATTGATCAAGATGAGAGAAGAGGAAAAGCTGGCCCGGGACGTCTATCTGACCTTGTTCGACAAATGGAACCACCAGGTTTTCAGCAATATCGCGAACTCGGAGCAGCGCCATATGGATGCGGTGAAGAGCCTTATAGACAAATATGGGCTGACGGATCCCGTGGTCGATAATACCGTGGGTGTCTTTACGGATCCCCACATGACAGAGCTTTTCAACGCCCTGGTTCAGAAGGGTTCCACAAGCATCGTGGACGCACTGCTGGTAGGGGCTACCATCGAAGATCTGGATATTTACGATTTAAATATACTTTTGGCCCAGACGGACAACGAGGACATCCAGGTGATCTACCAAAACCTGTCGAGGGGCTCCAGGAATCACATGCGGGCCTTTGCGAACGCCCTGAGTATCTATGGGGCGGTGTACACGGCCCAGTATCTCTCCCAGGAAGAGGTGGATCAGATCATAGCGGGAAATTGGGAATAGACGTGAACGTGAAACTGAAGTTGCAAGGCATAAGAGGAGAAAATCCATGAAGAAATTAGCAAGATTTGTCGGGATCAGCGCCTGTGTCCTGATGGTGTCCACGACGGCATTTGCCGGGAATGGAAGAGGTCGTGGTCCACGGGATGGGAGCGGCCACCGATACGGGTATCAACAAATGAATCAAAACCAAGACGGTAGTACCCAGACCAACGTGAGGCGCAATTTTGTGGATAACAATAACGACGGGATCAACGACAACCGAGGTATGGGACAGGGACAGGGCAAAAGGTACGGCGGGAACGGCATTTCCGACGACACCCGTGTACGGCCCATGGACGGAAGCGGACCCAGGCAGCTCAGGGATGGAACGAACTGCACCACCGATACATCGACCCAGTAAACGATAGACTCGAAGACGGCAAACGAAGGAGCAAAGCATGAATAGACTGATGAAAAAGAGAAACATCCTTGTCGTGGGAGGTATCGTGGGATTGGTATTGGCTATCCTGATCGTTTCCCAGGCGATTGCATGGGGACCTCGCGGAATGGGAATGGGGCCGGGCATGGGCTGGATGGCATACCTGAATTTGACCCAAGAACAAGCCACCAAGTTGAACAGCTTGAGACAGAATTTTTTGAAGGATACCCTTGCCACGAGAAGCAAACTGGCCACTGTAAGGGTAGAGCTTCAAACCCTCTTTGCCCAGGCAGGCGTGGATGATGCCAGGCTGAGGGCGAAGCACGGCGAGATGTTAAAGCTCCAGAGAGAATTACAGGAAAAACGATTCGAGTTTCGCCTTGCCGTCAGAAAAATCCTTACACCTGAACAACTTGCTCAGGCTTCGCTTGGTTGGGGACGAGGTATGGGCCGTTACGGAAGAATGGGACGCTGCAGAAGAATGTTGACGCAGTAATTTCGTGGCGGCTTCCCAACCGTTGAAAAGTTCCCCCTCCGTGTGTGTCGGGCGGTTCCGTCGCGGGGCCGCCCGATGCATTATTTTAAAAAGCAAAGGATCTTTTTATGGTACGCTTAAGGAAGATTGTCTCTCTGACAGCCGCACTTTCTTTTTTGGGCTTGGTGTTGACGAGTATTGTCCTTTACATCGTTCCCCAGGGACGGGTCGCCTACTGGGCCGGGTGGAAATTGTGGGGGTTGAGCAAAACCCAGTGGACCAACTTGCACATCAATATCGGCGTGCTTTTCATTTTGGCGGCCCTGTGGCACATATACTACAACTGGAAACCGATGATTTCCTATCTCAAGGATGCGTCAAAAAAGCTGCGGCTTTTTACTCCGAACTTCAACATCGCCCTGGTGGTTGTATGCGTCGTGATCCTGGGGACCTTTTTCGAGATTCCTCCCATGTCTACGGTGATAGAGATAGGAGACAGGATCACCCAGCAGGCCAATAGAAAATACGGAGAGCCTCCTTATGGTCACGCAGAACTTTCATCCTTGAAGGTCTTCTGCAAAAGGGTGGATCTCGATTTGAACAGCTGCATGGAAAGACTCAGGAAAAAAGGCATTAAGCTCGAAGGTGAATGGCAAACGATCCGGGACATCTCGAGGTTAAATGGGATGACACCCCAGGCATTGTATGAACTGATGAAACCGGAAGCGCGGAAAGGAACGAAGATGCCTGTCTTGCCCCTCAAGCCGGCCCCGGGGTTCGCCAAGAGGCCCCTCGAGGATATTTGCCTGGAATACCGGCTGGACGCGGCCAAAGTCCTTCGAATCCTTTCCGAGCATGGCATCGTTGCCCGCAGGGAAATGGACCTGAAATCCATCGCGGAGAGAAACAAGGTGAGTCCCCAGGACGTTTATTACCTCATCCGAGAGGCATCGAAACAGTAAGGATTGACAAGGCCGCATCCTTCTAATATGTAGAGAGGGATGCGGTTTCTTTTTTCAGTAGTGAACCCATGTCTAGGCGAATCGATCGGGCGAATATCTTTTGGCAAAAAGGTTACAGGTTTATCCCGCCCCCGGCAGGCCGCCAGGGATGGTGACAAGGCAAAGACGGAATCGAAGAAAGAGGGGAGGTCGGCGTATGAACGTGTCAGATATTGTTAAAGACCATGTCAGCGAATACCCGGACAAGACGGCCATCATCGCGGGGAATCGCCGGATCTCCTACGCGGAGCTGGATGGCCTGATCAACAGGACGGCATCCGGCCTCTTGAAAGCGGGATTGAAAAGGGGCGATATCCTCTCCCTCTTTCTCCCGAGCCTTCCCGAGCTGATCATCGGATACCTGGGGGCGGTGCGGGCCGGCATCGTCGTGAACGTGGTCAACGCCATGCTCAAGGAAGAGGAGGTGGCCTATATCCTGAAGGATTGTGCCAGCCGGGCCGTCGTGGTGGACGCCGCGCGGCTGCCCATCCTGGAGGCGGCCCGGTCGCGGGTCCCGTCGGTGGAGCATGTCTTTGTTTTGAAGGACGCGGATGCGGGCAAGGCCTATTCGAGCCTCGAGTCGGTCATGGCACAGGGAACCGACAAGTTTAATGCCCCCGCTACGGACGAACGGGACCTGTGTCACCTGATGTATACCTCCGGGACGACCGGTTGGCCGAAAGGGGTCATGGCCACACACCTGAATATTTGGCACAACGCCACGAGTTTCGGAGGGATCCACTTCTCACCGGACGATACCATCATGGTGGCGACCCCCATCTTTCACTGCTGGGGCTTGATCAGCGGGACGTTCGGCATGCTCTCCCGGGGCGGGACCGTCATTACGGTGGAACGGTTCTATCCGGACCAGGCCCTGGAGGAGATCGAGCGGTGGCGCCCCACCATCTTCCAGGGCGTGCCGCCCATGTACAATGTCCTGCTGAAGCAGCCGGATCTGGACAAGCGGGATGTCTCCTCGGTGGTGTTTTGTCTCTCCGCGGCCACCAAGATGCCGGAAAATCTCATCCGCCAGGTGGAGGAGAAACTTCGCTGGCGGTATGCGGAGGCCTGGGGACTGACGGAGATCTCGTGTGTGGGGGCGACGGTGCCTTACACGGAAACCCGGCTTGGCTCTTGCGGGAGGGGAATGGCCGACGCGGAATTGAAGGTCGTGGATGAAAACGGGAATACCCTTCCCCCGGGGGAGCAGGGGGAGCTGTGCGTCCGGGGCACGTGCGTGACCAACGGCTACCTGAACAAGCCCGAGGCGACGGCGGCGGTTTTCGATGCCGACGGCTGGTTTCACTCCGGGGACATTGCCTACATGGATGAAGACGGGTATGCCTACATCGTGGACCGGAAGAAGGACATGATCAACGTGGGCGGGGAGAAGGTCTTCCCTTCCGAGGTGGAAGACATGATGCTGCTTCACCCGAAGATCAAGGATATCGTGATCGTCGGGGTTCCCCACGAGATCAAGGGAGAGGCCCCCATGGCCTTCATCCAGTTGAAGGAGGGGGAGAGCTGCACGGAAG
>CAZOBB010000149.1:0-24610 GCA_964577975.1 uncultured Thermodesulfobacteriota bacterium
AAACTCAACGGTCCCATTCTCGTTCACGTGGTCACCCAGAAAGGGAAAGGATATCCCCCTGCTGAAAACCTCCCTTCCAAGTTCCACGGGATCGGAAAGTTCGACATAGAAACCGGGGAAACCAAGCCGAAAAAGCGTCCCTCCTACACGGAAATCTTCAGTAAGACCCTCATTCGTCTGGCGGAAAAGGACCCCGACATCGTAGCGATCACCGCCGCCATGCCGAGCGGAACCGGTTTGGACCGTTTCCAGGAAGCCTTCCCCGAGCGCTTCTACGACGTGGGAATCGCGGAACAACACGCCGTGACCTTTGCCGCGGGAATGGCCCTGGAAGGGCTTAAACCCGTGATCGCCATCTATTCCACCTTTCTCCAGCGGGCCTTCGACCAAGTCATCATCGACGTGTGTATGCAAGACATCCCCCTCCGCTTCGCCCTCGACCGCGGAGGCATCGTGGGGGAAGACGGGGAAACCCATCAAGGTGTCTTCGATCTCGGTTATCTTCGGATGATCCCCAACATGGTGGTCATGGTTCCCAAGGACGGAGAGGAGCTGAAAAACGTCATCGCCACGGCCTTTCAGATTCCTCATCCCGTCGCCTACCGTTATCCGCGGGGGGTGATTCCCGACAAGGTCACCAACTATCACGACATCTCTCTCCTCCCCTTCGGAAAGTGGGAAATTCTCCACCAAAAGGGGGAAGAGTGCCTCATCCTCGCCACGGGGGCGACGGTCTATCCCGCCCTCGAAGCGGCCCGTATGCTGGAAGAGCGTCAGGGCATTGCCACGACGGTAGTCAACGCCCGGTTTCTCAAACCGATGGATACGGACCTCCTCAAAGAGCTCGTCCCTCGCAGCCGTTTCGTGATGACGGTCGAAGAGAACGTCATCATGGGAGGTTTCGGAAGCGCTGTCTTGGAACAGCTTGCCGCGTTGGGGATTTCCCCTTCCAACATCGTTCTCCACGGCCTTCCCGATCTCTTTATCCCTCACGGATCTCCCGCCATCCTTCGAGAGATCTATAAACTGGACGCCAAAGGGATCTACGAGGTACTGCTCGAAAAGATGAATCTGAAAAAGCCGAAAGCTCGCTCCCTTCGTGCCGTCGAGACACCAAAGGTATCTCCCATGAAAAAGGCTCGCGCCAAACGCGGCAACGCATCCACCAAAAGGTAATCCCTCCAACTATCGACGTGTGCGTCAAGAAGGCGACGGAAGGAAATGAAGAAGATTCGGGCTGACATTTTGCTCGCGGCATCGGGCCTGGTCAAGACCCGTCAAGAGGCCCAACGGCGCATTCTGGGCGGTGACGTTTGGCTCGGCGATAAGCGCATCACAAAGGCGGGAACCCTCCTCCCTGTGAATGCCGAGTTGCGGCTTACGGGGACGGCCCTTCCCTATGTGAGTCGAGGAGGCATAAAGCTCGCCGCGGCGCTTACTTCTTTCGCCATCGACGTAGAAGGGCGTATCGCCCTCGACGTGGGTGCCTCCACCGGTGGATTTACCGACTGCCTCCTCCAACATGGAGCCAGCCGAGTTTACGCCGTCGACGTGGGGTACGGGCAGCTCGATTGGAAGCTGCGGCAGGATCCCCGCGTCGTGGTCATCGAGAGGACAAACGCGCGCTATCTGACGCGGAAAGAGATTCCAGAGCCCATCGACATCACCACAATCGACGTTTCCTTCATCTCCGTCAAGAAGATTCTCCCCTCCATCCTTCCCTTACTTGCCCCTTCCGCCATCGCCATCATCCTCGTCAAGCCTCAATTCGAGGTAGGAAAGGGGGAAGTAGGAAAAGGCGGTATCGTCAAGGATCCTGAAAAACACCGGCGGGTCATGGACGACATCGCCGATTTCTGTGAGGAGCTCGGTTTTCGGATACAGGGATATTGTCCCTCCCCCATCCTCGGCGCGAAAGGAAATCGTGAATTTCTCCTCGTGGTGGAGGTGTAATGGGCGCGATCACCCTCCCCCCTCCCGCCAAACTGATAGCCGGCATTCTCATCCACCATCCGGAGGAGAGATGGGATCCCCTGCGCCAAAGGCTCACCGCCTCGCTTGGTCCCATCGAAGACGTCAAAGAGATGGGAATCTTCACAAAGACCCGTTATTACGAAAAAGAAATGGGAACGCCCCTCTATCGTTATTTCCTTTCCTTCGCTCCGCTCGTCCGCCCTGAAACCCTCCCCCATATCAAGTACGCAACCAACGCCATCGAAGCGGCCTTTCTCAACGAGCAGGGAGGACGAACCGTCAATATCGACCCCGGAATCCTGACTCTTCAAAACCTCATCCTCGCGACGACCAAGAATTACACCCACCGCATTTACCTCGACAAAGGCATCTTCGCCGACTTGACCCTGATCTTCCAGAAAGGTGAATTCCAACCCCTCCCTTGGACGTACCCCGACTACCGGGACGCGGCAAGTCGGGCTTTCTTTCTGGAAGTGCGAAACCGATACAAGATACAGCTTAAGGAAGTCCTCACATGAAAAGCATGACAGGTTATGGCAAGTATCGAGAGATCACCTCCGTGGGAACGGTGACCGTCGAGCTGATTTCGGTCAACCATCGCAACCTCGACATCCGGCTCAGGCTCCCGGAGGCGTGTCACTTTCTGGAGATTCCCTTTCGATCCCTCCTAAAAAAGCGGCTTCGGCGGGGACACGTGGACGGATTCGTCAAAATCGAAAAGGAGGCGGATGCCTTGTCCCATGACATTCACCTCAACGAGCCCGTCGCTCGCGCCTACCTCCAAGAGGCAAAAAGGTTTTTGGAATCCGAATCGTCCCTTTCCTCAAGTGACTTTTCATGGATCTTCACAAGGTCCGACGTCTGGAAACCCCCTGAGATCCCCGAGGATAGCGATATGGATAAGGCCATCACTCCCGTCTTTCAAAAGGCCCTGGAGTTGCTCGTTCACAGCCGAGCCGAAGAGGGAAAGAAACTGAAGGCCTTTTTCGAGGAACGGGTCGCCGAGATGGTTCCCATCCTGAAGGACATCGACGTTATAAAAGCCGCCCTTCCCCGCTTGGCCAAGGAGAATCTTGTCAAGAGACTCGAAGAGCTTTCGCTGGATCCCCACATCAATCCCGACCGACTTGCCCAGGAGGTCACCTATCTCGCCCAGCGTTCCGACATCGCGGAAGAAGTCTCCCGCCTACACGCCCATCTAGACGTTCTCACCCAAAAAATTCAGGCGCCGGACGTCAACGGACGGGAGCTCGATTTCCTCCTCCAGGAGATGAACCGGGAGGTCAACACGATGGGATCGAAAAGCATAACCCATGAATTGACGAATCGGGTGCTACGCTTAAAGGAGATCCTCAATCAAATTCGCGAGCAGGTTCAAAATGTCGAGTGATACGCCTTCCCTCGTCTTCATCATCTCCGGGCCCTCGGGTGCCGGCAAATCGACCCTCATTCGTTGGGTCATGGAAAGAGACCCCCGCCTCGCCTTTTCCGTTTCCCACACGACCCGCCCTCCCCGTATCGGCGAGGTGGATGGTAAGGATTATTATTTCATCGACAGAAACACCTTCGAAGAGCTCATCTCGAAAGGGGCCTTTCTCGAATGGGCGGAGGTTTACGGAGAGCTGTATGGGACTTCGCGAAAGGAAATCGACCGGCTCCATCAACAGGGAAAGGACGTCATCCTCGATATCGACGTTCAGGGAGCCAAGCAGGTGATGGATGCCCTTGAAAGAGAGCGATGGGTTTCCATTTTCATCCTCCCACCCGATCTGGAAACCTTGCAACAGAGGCTTCAGGCCCGAGGGAAAGATCCGGAGGCGAGAATTCAACGGCGTCTCGAGGCGGCGCGACGCGAAATCGACCAGTCTCACCTCTACGACTACCGCATCATCAATCATCGCATAGACCAATCGGCGAGAGAACTCTTCTCCATTATCGAAAAAGAGAGGAGGCACAAAGCGGGGTCTCCCAAAACTTAGAACGCGATTCCCTTATTGACAGCTGCCAGCCTGCGTGTTAGCGTAACATGGGTGGGTTTATAGATTAAGATTCCTTACATACCGACGTTTTTCCAAGGAGGTGATCACATGCTCGGGTTTGCAGACGGCCTCACTGCTTGGGGCTATATCCTGTCGATACTCGCCGCCATCCTCTGCGTCGTCTATGGCATCGTCAATTGGAACAAAGGGACGGAAACGGAGGAAGATTACCGGCGAATCGTGGAATGGGAAAGGGAAGAAATCGAAGTCGAAGAACGCCTTCCCTAACACTTGAAAAGATCAATTACTTAGGAAAAAGGAGAACAATCCATGATTCTGAATATTATCCTTGTTCTGCTTTACCTTATCGTCATCTTTTATCTCGGATACAAGGGATGGAGGGAGACGCGAACCGCCTCCGACTACATGATCGCGGGAAGGGAGATCAACCCGTATGTCATGGCCATGTCGTATGGCGCCACCTTCATCAGCACCTCCGCCATCATCGGCTTCGGGGGAGCGGCCGCCCTCTTCGGATTCAGCGTGATCTGGCTGACCTTTCTAAACATCTTCATTGGGATCTTTCTCGCGTTCGTCTTCTTCGGAAAACGGACGCGCAAAATGGGGCGGAACTTGGATGCCCACACGTTTCCGGAAATTCTTGGGCTCCGGTATCAGTCCCGTTTCATACAAGGGTTCTCAGGACTCGTCATCTTCGTCTTCCTTCCCGTCTACGCGGCGGCGGTATTGATCGGAATCTCACGATTCATCGAGGTCTATTTGAATGTTCCCTATGGGGCGGGGCTCTTGGGCTTTTCCCTCATCCTCGCCCTCTATGTCATCTGGGGTGGCCTTAAAGGCGTGATGTACACCGACGCCTTGCAAGGAACCCTCATGTTCGTCATGATGGCCATCCTCGTCATTTTCACCTATTCCCAGTTGGGTGGAATCACGCACGCCCATGAAACCCTCACTCAGATGGCGAACCTCGTCCCCGAAAAACTCAAGGCGATGGGACACATGGGGTGGACTGCCTCTCCAAAGAACGGCTCGCCCCTCTGGTGGATCGTCTACTCCACCATCGTCTACGGCGTGGGCATTGGAGTCCTCGCGCAACCCCAACTGGCCGTGCGCTTCATGACGGTGAAAAACGACGCCTCTTTGAACCGGGCCGTTCTCGTGGGAGGAATCTTCATCCTCGCCATGACCGGAATCGCCTTCACCGTGGGCCCCCTCTCCAATGCCATCTTTTTCCAGAAATTTGGGAAGATCTCCATCGCCATGGCGAAGGGCAACATCGATAAAATCATTCCCATCTACATCGAAAAGATCATGCCCTCATGGTTCGCCACCCTCTTTCTCCTTGCCATGATGGCGGCGGCCATGTCCACCCTCAGCTCCCAATACCATGTGGGGGGAACTTCCCTTGGAAGAGACTTTTACGAAAAGAGTCTTGGCAAGAGGGGAGGCGGCGAAGTCATGGCCACCCGTTTTGGTGTCGGCTTAACCATCCTCTTCACCATTGGATGGGGCCTTTTCTTGCCGCCCAGCATCATCGCCATCGCCACCGCCTTCTTCTTCGGCCTGTGCTCTTCAACCTTTCTACCCATGTATTTCTCGGCCCTTTACTGGAAACGCGCCACGAAAGCCGGAGCCGTAGCGAGTATGGTCGGCGGCTTTATCGCCTCTTTCTTCTGGCTCATCTTTATCCACAAAAAAGAGGCGGCGGCTATCGGGCTTTGCAAGGCCTTGACGGGCAACGTTACCCTCCTCGGGTTCCCCTGGAATGTGGTGGATCCCAACGTCATTGCCCTTCCCATTTCCATCTTTCTCATGATCGTGGTAAGTCTTCTCACGCCGAGCATGGATGAGGAGCACGTTGAAACGTGTTTTGAATGGATCTGATATTCCTTAGATCACTAGTGCGTATAAAGAAAAGGGGGGGACGTTTTGTCCCCCCCTTTTTTTCATCCTCGGCTTCGTTATGCCGGAATCGTCGTCTTCTTGCCGATGTACTTTTCCCGAAGCTTCGGTTTTTCAATCTTCCCGCTGGGATTCCTCGGAACATCCGCAAAAACGATCTTTTCAGGCCATTTGTATTTCGCCAGGCCCCCTTCCTTACAGAAGTCGATTACTTCTTGTTCCGTCATGGTTTCTCCCGGGTGAAGCTGAATGATCGCCATGGCAATCTCCACCAAGCGCTCATGGGGATACCCAATCACCGCCACGTCCGCAATCTTTGGATGTTTATGGAGAAAATCCTCAATCTCAGCGGGGAAGATGTTCTCTCCACCCCGGATGATGAGATCCTTTTTCCGATCGGCGATGTAATAGTAGCCTTCCTCATCCTTGCGAACGAGGTCACCCGTGTAGAGCCATCCATCCTTCACGGTTTCTGCCGTCTTTTCGGGGTTCTTGTAATACTCCTTCATGAGACGCGGCGCCTTGAAAATCAACTCGCCCACTTCTCCCACCGGAACCTCGTTCCCTTCGAAATCGACCACCTTGGCCTCCACGCCAAAGGTCGGTTTTCCGATGGACCCCGGCTTTCTGAGCACGTCTTCATCGTACAGGTTGAAGGAACCTCCGCCACCGCCTTCCGTGATCCCGTAGATATTCCCCGTCTTGAAGGGAAAGAGGCGCTTGATGTCTTCGAAGAGGCTGTGTGGAACCGGTTGGGCTCCGATGACGATATAACGTGTTTTGGAAAAGTCGTACTTGGAAAGATCAATTTCCCCCCGTTTGACCGCTTCCACCGTATCCGACATGGTGGGCACCGTTACCCATCCGCTGGTTATCTTCTCGTTGGAAATGGCGCTGAGAAGGGATTCGGGTTTCAATTCGAGGAGGCACACAATCTTCCCTCCCGCCATATAGCTTGGGAAAGAGAGGAACATGCTTCCACTATGATAGAATGGATGCGCCGCCAGATAGGTCGTGTCGTAGCCATCATTGTAGGTGAGACCCACCGCCACCCCGATTTGAAAGAGGGTTTTATGGGCCTGGCATACGGGTTTGGGCTTTCCCGTCGTCCCTGACGTAAACATCAGCTCCGCCATGTCATCATCGTCCACATCTGCCACATAGTCTTCGGGACTCGCCTTCATGACCTCTTCATACGAGATCATATCATCCGGAACATTTTCCCCGATACAGATGTACTTCTTGATGGTGGACATTTGCTCCTGGACGGGCTGCACCTTCGGGAGAAAACCATCCCCCAAGATGAAAGCCTTCGGCTCCGTCGCGTTTGCCGCGAATTCAATATCCTGACTCGCGAAACGGAAGTTCAAGGGAACCACGGCCGCGCCCGTTTTCAACACACCGAAATACGTCACGTACCATTCCACGCTGTTCATCTGAAGGTGCAATACCGTATCTCCCTTTCCGATTCCCAGCTCGTTTCTCAGGAAATTCGCCACTCGATTGGTCTGCTCATTGAACTCCTTCCACGTCAGGGCGCGCCGAAGATTTTTCGACGGCGTCAACTCAATGAAAAACTCTTCATCCGGATATTTCAAGGCATTAATCCTTCCGAAATCAGCGAAATTCATACCGCCACCTCCTTATACATAATTGTTGACAATACCCGCGGTCACCCCGCTTGTGAAATACGTAACACCTTGGTATTTCTATCACGCCATCCCAGGCGTGTCAACATTATCGGAAAGTGAAACTCTCAATACCGAAACACCCCACACGCCCAGGTAAACCCCACACCCGTGCTCTGCATGACGATGATATCCCCCTTTTTCACGCGCCCCTCCCGACACGCCTGGCGAAGGTTGAAAAAGATGTCATAGCCCCCAAAATGCCCAAAACGCCTCAGGTAATCGGCGGACGTTCTTTCCAAGGGAACTCCCAACGTTTTAGCCACAATCTCCAAGACGCGGAGATTCGCGTTCACCATATCGAAAAAACCGATCTCTTCCGGGTTTACGCCGCATTTTTCCAACGCTCCCTCGATTCCCTTGAGGATGGTAGGCACGTAAAGATCCTTGAATTCCCCATGGGCGCGGGGTTTGTCGTAACAATCATAATAATGGAGTCCCTTTTCCACCGTTTCGACGGAGGCGGGACGCCGCACTCCTCCCGCCTCGATCCTCCACAGGTCGTAGTATCTTCCATCGGTAATGATGTTGAATCCCAAGGGCTGGAAATCGGAACATCCCCGCTGGATCACAACCGCGCCACCGCCGTCCCCGAAAAAGACCGAATCGGCCGCGTGAAAGCGCGTGAACTGACTCCACTTGTCCCCCGCCACGAGGAGAACCGTATCAATGCCCTCCTCCAGGGCAAGGTAAGCGGTGGCCGTCTGGACCGCGCTCAACATGCCGCTACACCCCTGAACCAGATCGAAGGCAAAGGCCTTCACGGCTCCCACCTCATGCTGGATACGCCCGGACGTCTGGGGAATGATATAGTCGGGAAGTCCCGCCCCACAGTAGATAACGAGATCGACTTCTTCTGGTGCCACCGCCGCGTCTTTCAAGGCCTCCTTGGCCGCTTTGATCGCCATGTCCGAAGGAAGCTCGTGGGAGGCAGCCTCTCGAACCGTGGAGGCACCGGCATACTCCGCCACGATGGGAGGAATCCCCGCCTTTTCCGCCAGCTCCCGCACCGAAACTTCTCGTTCCGGGAGATAAAAACCAAATCCCGCCAGGCCACACTTCGTCCTCTTATCTGTCCGCATCGCTACTCTCCCTTGAATCGGGGCGGGCGTTTTTCGAAAAAGGCCTCCAGGCCTTCTCGTTTGTCCTTCGTATAGTGGTTGACACTGGCTGCCAAGATCTCCATCATGGCGGCCACGTCACGATGGGGAACGGAGTTCAGGCTAAAGGCCTCTTTGATAAACGTCACCGCAAAGGGTGCCTTTTGCAGAAGGATCGACACCGTCTCTTCAACGGCTTCTTCCAGCTCAGACAATTCCACCGCGCGGTTGACAAGCCCGATCCTCTCCGCCTCCTTTCCATCCATGAGACGTCCTAACAACGTCATCTCGAGGGCCTTTCCATAGCCGACCAAGCGAGGCAAACGATACGATGTGCCTCCCGCCGCCACAAGTCCCAGTCCCGCCTCTGGTAGTCCCATCTTTGACTGAAAGGCGGCGATTCGGAAGGTGGTTGCCAATGTCATTTCCAGCCCTCCCGCCACACAGGCTCCGTGAATCATCGAGATCGTCGGTTGGGGCAACATCTCGATCGCGTGAATCACGCGGTTCAATTTCAAGAGAAACTCCCTCGCATTGAGGGGATTGTAGGAGACACCCTTCACCTCGACGCCGGCGCAAAAGGCCTTTCCCCTTCCCCGAAAAACAACGACGCGGATGTCACGATCGTCCCGGATGGTCGTTACCGCCTCTTCAAGTTCATCCAACATCGCATCCGTAAGGGTGTTCATGCGCGCGGGTCGGTTGAATTCGACCTCTGCCACCTGTCCCTTTTGTCTCACCAAAATCGTATCCTGTGACATCATTCCTTCCCTATTCCATACTCTTTGATCTTATATTGGAGGGCACGCAACGTGATCCCCAACACCTTTGCCACCTCCCTTTTCTCTCCCCCTCTTTCTGCCAGCATCTTCTCGATCATGGCCTTCTCCAACCGCCTTCTCGCCTCTCGGAGAGTCATCGTTTCCGTCAACATCCCTTCCATGGTTCCTCCTTCCCCTTTGAGAATCTCTTCCGGCAGGTCGGAGAGTCGAATCACGTCCCCTTCCGAAAGTAGGAGCATCCTTTCGACGACGTTTTCCAACTCACGAACGTTCCCTCTCCAACGATGCGCCATCAATGCCTCCATCACCGCCGGATCCATCTTGACGACAGGCTTTTCATGTTTGTGGGAAAACTCCCGCAAAAAGTGCTTCACCAGGAGCGGAATGTCCGCCTTACGATCTCGCAGTGGCGGCACGTGAAGGTGGATAACGTTAAGACGGAAGAAAAGGTCCTCCCGAAATCGTCTTTCTCTCACCGCCTCTTCCAAATCCTGGTTCGTCGCCGCGACGATACGAACATCCACCGTCCTTTCCGTCGTCTCACCGATCCTCCGAATCTTTCCGTCCTGAAGGAAGCGCAACAACTTGACCTGAATCGAGAGGGGAAGATCTCCTATCTCGTCGAGAAAAAGGGTCCCTCCCTCGGCCTCTTCCAGCAATCCCTTCTTATCCGTTTTCGCATCCGTAAAAGCCCCTTTTCGAAACCCGAAAAGCTCACTTTCCAGGAGGTTCTCCGGCAAGGCGGCACAGTTGATGGGCACGAACGCCTTTTCGTGTCGGCGGCTCCGGGAATGGATTTCTCTCGCGACCAATTCCTTGCCCGTCCCACTCTCCCCCGTGATCAAAACCGTCGAATCGTAGCGGGCAATCCTTTCAATCAAGCTCCGTAACCGCCGCATTTTTTCACTTTCCCCAACCAGAAGAGAGGTCATACCTTCCTTCAAGCGTCTTTTGAGAAACTCATTCTCCTCCCTCAACGACTGATGTTCAAAGGCCTTCTGGATCGTGAGGAGAATTTCGTCAGGCTGGAACGGCTTGGAAACATAATCGTAGGCACCCAACTTCATCGCTGAAACAGCCGTTTCAATCGTCCCATAGGCCGACATCATCACGACAAGGGGGCGATAGTTTTTCGGAGAGAGGGTCTTGAGAAAAGTCATGCCGTCCATTCTAGGCATCCTAATGTCACACAGGATCAAATCGAACGGCTCACCCCTAAGCAGCGACAAGGCCTTTTCGCCGTCTTCAGCCTCCGAGACATGATACCCCTCCCTCGAAAGAATGATTTTCATCATGTGCCGAAGGTTTTCCTCGTCATCGACGACAAGTATTTTTTTCTTCTCTTTCCCCACAGAATCATCCCTTCCTCATTGAAATTCCCCTGAAAATCCTATATGAAATCCGTAAGGTTGTAAAGAAACGGGGGAAGTCTATTGAAAGCGTGGAAAAAATTTGTCGTCTGCCTCGTCCTTTTGATCGCCGCCGGGTGTGCGCCCACTGCAACCATCCACAACAAGCAAGGGGAACCGATGGATGTGAAGCTTTTGGAAACTTACAACGGTCCAAAAGCCCGCATCGCCGTAGGCCATTTCGAAGCCAAGGCGGCAAAAATACCCCCTGCCGTGGCAGAGGGTCTTTCCGATATGCTGGCTACCGCCCTCGTGAATACCAACCGTTTCATTGTCCTGGAAAGGGATGCCTTAAACGACATCATCAAGGAACAAGATCTTGGGGTCTCTGGAAGGACGAGTCATAAGACCGCCCCCCCCGTAGGCCAAATCGAAGGGGCAGAACTCCTGGTACTCGGTGCCATCACGGAATATGAACCCATGCATTTTTCCATGGGGGGAGTGGCCTTAGGAATCATTACGGGAGCGACCTCCATCCTCATCAATCAGAAAAACAATCGCGCTCCCCTTGGGGCTATCATGTACACGGACGCCCTTATCGGAGCCGACATCCGTGTCGTCGACACCCGAACCTCGCGAATCCTCTTTTCCGCTTCCATCGAAGCAAACGCAAAAGACTTCGGGGGAGGGATCATTGGCGTCGTCGGAGGGGGGAAAACAACCGTCCCCTTGGGATTCGGCGGATTTCAACACACGGGCATCAAACTGGCCATGAGGGCCCTCATCGATAAGGCCGTTGCCTTCATCGCCCAGAACACACCTCCCCACTTCTACCACTACGTGGGAAACACCATGCCGACCCCCCAACTCGTTGCCGTCCATGCTGTCCCCTACGGGGATGCCCGGCTCAAATCCTATCCACCCCAATCGGAATACATCTTTACCGACTACACGACATGGGAAGCGTTTGCCAAAACCTATTTTGAGAACTACCAGTCGATCCCCATCACACCCGCCCTTTTTCAATCAGAAAGGCTCATTGCCGTCTTCCCAAAGACAAAAAAGGTAAACGCTGACGTGGAAATCAGGAAGGCCATCGATCGGGTCTCATTTATCGAAGTCATGCTCACCGAAAAGGATGTGGCACTACCGCCCGTCGAAAAAGATCAGAAGATCCCTCTTTCTTATCTATTGGCGAGCATTCCCGATCAACACAAGCCCATCTATTTCAGCCGAAAGGTCTTCGAAAAAGGGAAATAGACGCCTCTTCCTTTTTTCCTCCCTTTCTCACGTGAAAAAGGGGTTGTAGCGCTTTTCGTTTCCTACCGTCGTCACGGGACCGTGGCCAGAAAGGATGCGAAAATCATCCTCGAGCGTGAAGATCTTCGTGCGGACCGAGTTGATTAGGGTCGCGTAATCTCCTCCCGGAAAGTCTGTCCGTCCAATAGATCCCATAAAGATAAGGTCTCCCGTGAAAACAAGCCGCGCGCTTTCAAGAAGAAGGGAAACGCTGCCGGGAGTGTGTCCCGGTGTGTGCAAGACCTTGAAGAGCAGCCCACCCACCTCAACAATCTGTCCATCTTCCAGTAGCATGTCGGGGGGGGGAGAATTTTCCGCGAACATGCCCCACACGGCGGCGGATTCGGAAAGCTTGCTCAAATAATGGGCGTCCTCGGGATGGATAGCGATCTGGGCACCGGTAGCCTCTTTAAGCCTTTTGTTCCCTCCCACATGATCAAAATGCCCATGGGTATTGAAAATAACCTCGATCGTCAGATCGTGTTCCCGAATCCTCCCCAAAATCCTTTCCGCCTCATCCCCCGGATCGATCACGACCCCCTTGCCGGACGTTTCTTCCCCCACGATGTAGCAATTCGCCTGAATCGGTCCTACGGGAAATCCTTCTAGAATCATTTCGACTCCTTTTTGCCTCTGTATTGTTCCAGGTTCTTAATCCATCTTTCCCAAAATCGCCCTTGCGACGACAATCTTCTCCACCTCTTTCGCTCCTTCGTAGATCTCCAGGATCTTCGCATCACGGTAGTATTTTTCCACGCCGTACTCCCTCAGGTAACCATACCCACCGTGGATCTGTAAGGCTTCGTTGGCCACGTAGACGGCCATCTCCCCGCAAAACCATTTGGCCATCGCCACGAGTCGATGATCCGGAATCCCGTTATCCAACAGCCACGCGGCCCGCCAGTAGAGGGTTCTTCCGGCCTCGATACGCGTTGCCATCTCGGCGATTTTGAACTGATTGGCTTGAAACGAGCCCAGATAGCGGCCAAACTGTTTCCGGCTCTTCACGTGCGCAATCGCCTTCTCGAGCGCCCCCTGCGCCGCCCCGACCGCCTGAGCGCACACGTGAATACGGGTTACGTTGAAAAACTCCATGAACTGCTTGAACCCATTTCCCCGTGCCCCAATCAAATTCTTTTGGGGAACCCGCACATTGCTGAGGGTAATCTCGGCCGTGTCCGAGGCGCGAATCCCCAGTTTTCCTTTCAATTTGTTCGCCTCGAATCCTTCCCTATCCGTCTCGACCACGATGACACTATGGCGGCGGTGCCGGTTTGGAGCCTCCGGATCCGTCACGCACAGGACATTGACATAATCCGCTACCGTTCCGTTGGTAATAAACATCTTATTACCATTAATCACATACTCGTCTCCCTCCAAAACGGCCATGGTAGCCGCCCCCGCCACATCACTCCCCGCATCCGGTTCCGTAATGGCGGATCCCATGATGGCCTTCCCCTCCACCAACGGGGTTAGGAACCGCCTCTTTTGTTCCTCTGTTCCGAAAAGCTGAATCAGTTGCGCTCCAAAGGTCGCGGCCAGGACGGAAAGGCCACACCCCGGGTCCACCCGCCAGAACTCCTCCGAGATGAGCGAATCCTCAAGATAACCCAATCCAGCCCCCCCGTATTCCTCCTTGATGAACACACCCACAAAACCCAGCTCGCATCCTTTTTTCCAAAGCTCTCTCGGGAACACCTCTTTCTCGTCACTCTCCTCCATGTAGTTGGGAAACTCCCCCTCCGCGAATTCCCGTGCCGCTCGGACAATATCCCTCTGTTCATCCGTCAACGCAAAATCCATGTCACGCTCCTATGCCATGATAATGTTGTCAAATTCATTTCTAAAATCTTGGGACACGTTTCGAGTGTCGACAAACAACCGACTCATCGACGCCACCTTCTTGTAATCGATCCCATCGTGATCCGTAAGGACCAACACGGCATCCACGCCTTTGACCGTCTCATCCGTCAAGGGAACGGAGCGAAATCCAAAGGCATGTTTTCGGGTCTTTGGAATCTCCGGAACGTAAGGATCATGATAGGAGATGACAGCCCCCTTGCCAAGGAGTTTTTCGATAATCACCAGCGAAGGGGATTCCCTTACGTCATCCACATTTTTCTTGTAGGCTATTCCCAACACCAGAACCTTCGATCCCTTCAAACTTTTCCGATGCTCATTCAAGCCATCGGCGAGCCGCGCCACCACGTAATCCGGCATGCTCGTATTGATTTCTCCCGACAACTGAATGAAGCGGGTCGCGAAATCGTATTCCTTTGCCTTCCACGAAAGATAGAAGGGATCAATGGGAATACAATGCCCCCCCAATCCCGGTCCCGGATAAAAAGGTTGAAAGCCAAAGGGCTTCGTCGATGCCGCTTCAATGACTTCCCAGATATCAATTCCCATCCTCGTAGCCAGAATCTTTAGCTCATTGACCAAGGCGATATTGATACTTCGATAGATATTTTCCAACAGCTTCGTGAACTCCGCCACCTCCGTGGAGGAAACCGGGACAACCTTTTCGATCACCTCTCCGTAAAGTGCGGTTGCAAGCTCCCGACACGCCGGTGTCACCCCTCCCACGACCTTGGGAATCTTCTCCGTGGAAAACCGTGGGTTCCCCGGATCCTCCCGCTCAGGAGAATAGGCAAGAAAGAAATCACGCCCCACTTCCCCAAAAGCCTCCGAAAGCTCCGGCAACAGGATCTCCTTCGTGGTCCCAGGATAGGTAGTGCTTTCGAGAATCACAAGCTGCCCCCTCTTTCCATAACGGGACACCTGCCGGCTCGTCTCACGAACGTAACGCAAATCCGGTTCGTGGGTTTTGGAAAGGGGTGTCGGCACACAAATGACAACGACATCCACCTC
Organism: uncultured Thermodesulfobacteriota bacterium; assembly: GCA_964577975.1. Lineage (GTDB taxonomy): Bacteria > Desulfobacterota > S145-22 > S145-22 > S145-22 > JAOZMY01. Next base: position 14,966 of record CAZOBB010000149.1, read on the forward strand.
AGAAAGGCGGTTGTAATCGTCCGTGGGATGAAAGAGCCCCTCTTGAACAAGGCGCTGAATCTGCCCTTCCGGTATATGGGCGATATAACTTTTCCCCGTTTTGAGGGAAACGATTTTATCCCTATCGATATCGAATCCATACACGGTGAAACCACACGAACCGAACCGCATCACGAGGGGAAGGCCCACATATCCCATCCCGATGATTCCTATCGTTGCCTGATGGGAGATAATCGCCTGTTTAAGTTCTTCTTTTTTCATAATAGCTCCTAATCTCTTTCACGATAGTTTCCTGTTCCTCCTCCGTCAGCTCCGGATAAATGGGAAGCGAAAGGACCTCTTTCGCCGCCTTCTCTGCTTGCGGCAGGTCCCCCTCCCGATACCCCAAATATCGGAAGCAAGGCTGGAGATGAAGGGGGAGGGGATAATAGACCGCCACACCAATCCCCCGGCTTTGGAGATGATCCATCAACGCGTCTCGTTCGGGAAAACGTCCTGTAAACTGGTTATACACATGATAGGTCTCCCCATTCTCCTGAGGAAAAATGACGCCGTAGCGATCCAACCCATACACTTCATACAGCTCCCGGTAGCGATCGGCATGGGCTCGGCGTCGTCCTGTCCACGACTCAAGAAATTCGTGTTTCACCCGCAAGACGGCCGCCTGGATCTCGTCCAATCTTCCATTGATTCCCACGACATGGTGATAATATTTCGGATGGCTGCCGTGGACTCTCAATCGCCGGAGCTGCTCGGCACGATCGGCATCCCCGGTCACGATCATGCCGCCATCCCCCGCCCCTCCCAGGTTCTTTGAAGGAAAAAAGGAAAAACAACCAATCTCTCCCAACGTTCCAGCATAACGCTTTTCACCGTCCCTCTTTTGCCATGCCCCGATAGCCTGCGCGGCATCCTCCACGACGGGAATACCGCGACGCTGGGCAATTTCGAGAATATCAGCCATATCTGCCATCAAGCCAAAAAGATGCACCGGCAAAACGCAAACGGTTCGATCCGTCACAGCCGCCCTAACGGCGGAAGGATCGATGTTGAAAGAGACCGGATCGATATCCACAAAGACGGGAATCGCCCCCAGGCGATGAATGACGCCTGCCGTGGCAAAAAAGGTAAAAGGGGTCGTCACCACCTCATCCCCTTCCGCCACTCCGAGCGCCATCAGCGCCAAAAGAAGGGCGTCGGTCCCCGACGAAACCCCAATGGCATACCCCGCTTCATAAGTAGAAGCGATCTCTTCTTCCAATGCCTGGACTTCCGCCCCCAAGATAAAGGCCTGCTTTTCAAAAACCCTCTTCACCGCCTCTTCAACCAACGGACGAATTCCTTCGTACTGCCGCTTCAAATCCAAAAAAGGTATCATCTCGTTTTCCTTTTAACGTTTTATTCGACTCTATCCAAAGCCTTTTTTCCTGTCAACGGGGGAATCATCCTGCCAACACATTCCAAAGCTTGACACACCCTCTTTCCATACGTTAGGTTTCCCATAGGGCAAAACAGAATGGCCCGAAAACCAAATGCGGAAAGACGTGTGAGAATCAACTGCAAGATACACGCGAAAGAAATGCAGCTTCTAGGTTTGAGGCGGCTCCTGAGGGATCCCAGTCTCGATGAGGATCAAAAAGAGAAGATCCAAAAAGAAATTCTCACCCTCGAGCAGGAATTGGGACTCCACGACCCTTCTGGAAAAAACGCCGTTCGTTCCTCTCCCTGAGTTTCCCAGCAAATTACGATGGCACACGCCCTTTTCTCCGATGTTTGCTGGATCATCCGGCATCTGAAAACCCATGGCCACGACGCCTATCTGGTTGGGGGGGCCGTGCGAGACCTTTTCCTCGGCCGCCCTCCCGAAGATTTCGACATCGCCACGACCGCCTCACCCGACACGATCTTTTCCATCTTCCCACGAGTCAAACCGGTAGGAAAGGCTTTCGGGACCACGCTGGTCATCCTCGAACATCGCCCCTATCAGCTTACCACCCTTCAATCAAGCGGCGGCTCCTACACGGCGGTTATGGAAACGGACATCCTACGGCGGGACTTCACCATCAACGCCCTTTTTTACGATCCCACGGAAGACCGGCTCATCGACATCGTTGGAGGAATGCGTGACCTTCACGCCCGTCTCCTCCGTCCCGTGACAACGGCTAAGGAGATCTTCGAGGATGATCCCATTCGAATGCTCCGCGCGATTCGCATCGCCCACACTCTGGGTTTTTCCATTGATCCTTCTCTTCCACCTACTATCCGAAAAATGCGACATAAGATCACCACGATTTCACCCGAAAGGATTCAGTACGAACTCGTCAAAATCCTTTCCTTACCCAACGTTCTCGATGCCCTGTGTCCCCTCGTCAAATCCCGAATCCTTTTCGAGATCTTCCCGGAACTCCTCCCTCTTCGCGATCTAGCTCAATCCCCTTATCACGATTTTCGCGCACTCTCCCATACGTTTCGTGTCCTCGCCCATACCGAGCAACTCCTCGTCTCTCCTCCCCTTCCCTCCCTTCGTCCCGAGGTGCCAAAATACGTGATGATGCTTGCCGCTCTGTTTCACGACATCGGAAAAAGCGACACCCACCTCGAAGAAAACGGATACCATCATTTCTACGGTCACGAAAAGGCAGGAGCGGTCAAAACGGAAGAGATCCTCAAACGTCTCCGATTTTCCAAGAAAGACCTCATTGCCGTCAAAAATCTCGTGAGACGGCACCTCTATCCCCTTCATCTCTACCGTCACTACCTCGACCACACACTCACGGAACGGGCCATCACCCGCTTCCTAAGGAAGGAAAAGAAGCTTATCTCGTCTCTCCTCCTCCTTTCCACCGCCGATCAACGTGCCAAACGCCGTAAAAACCACAAGACGGAGGTTTCATGGACGGCCTTTCTTAAGCGGCTCTTTTCGCCCCCCTTCAACCAATCCCAAGATGGGAGGTAAGGTCATGCTTTATTCCGACGCACGTAGATTCTATCTCTTCTCCCTTTTCATTTCGTGCCTTCTTGTCCTCACGGCCTGTGGAAGATCAAAAGAGCCAACGGAAAAACGATCCGCATCCAACGGAAAGGAAAAAATCGAAAAGTTCTTTCTTCCAAAAGCCACGCTTCGGGTGGATGAACGCTATCTCATAACGGCCAAGAAGGTCGAGCTTTTGGGTGTTTCCACCGGAAAAGACCTAAAAAAGGTCATCCTCCTTTTCGTCATCACACGGCGGGATCTGAACCGTCTCCGTCCCCCCCATTTCGATCTCGACCTTTCCAATAAAGAAATGCTGACACTCAACCCTACCAACCCCATTTATATCGAGGTGGTCATGAAGAGGGAATCTCTCCGAAAGGCGAACCAACTCTACAAAAAGAACGGTCGACTGGCCAATCTGGTCAAGGCCGTGGATCGAAACGGTTTTCCTTTTCTCCTCGACCTCGAACACTACACGCTAAAAAAATGGCTCCAAGAAACGGGGAAACGCATCAAAATGATAAAATAGGCCTACAGCCCCTACCGTCCTCTTCTAAAAAACAGATACGTCAAACACATCTGGGCTACGGAAAGCCCTATGAAATAGAGCACCCAATCCGGGAACCCGCCCACAAGCCGCGGGTTCCCCCCCCAACGCCAAAAATCCATGGCCAAAAGAAATATCACAAGAAACCCATAGAAAAAGGGAGACTTCAAAAACGGGGGAAGGGTTAAAGCCGGGCGATTCTCCAGTAAGGCGCACCCCACATACACGAGAAAAGCGACGAAAAGTATCGGAACCACGGGTAGAAACCCGTAAGTCGGCAATATATGGAAATAAGACAACACCACCAATCCCTCCCCCACAATCATCGTCATCCACGCGGCAACCGCTGATCGCCACGCCTCATGAAGGCCGAAAAAGACCACTGGAAACAGGACGGCAAGCCCCGTAAACGTCTGTTTCGCGATGGATAGGATGGTAGCGGGAGGATGTACCGCCAAAAGAAACCCAACCAAGGCCAGCATTACCACAAAGATTTTCCCTGGCAAAGCCCCCTTAGGCTGTTTCCCGAAAACGAGGGGATAGAGATCCTCGGTAAAGATGGAGGAAAGGGTAAGGAGTTGGCTGTCCAACGTAGACATGAGAGCAGCCAAACCACACGCCACAACGAGGCTTCCCAGGACATTTCCCGGCAGGTCCGCCGCCAAAAGTGGCAGGATGTGATCAGCCGCTTTTCCCTGAAGACCAGGATGCGACAAACGGCCGAGGACCCCAATCGTGACGGGGAGAAGAAAAACGATGCTACAAAGAAGGGGATAGGACAGCATCGTGAAGCGAATCGTCTTTTCATCCCGAGCGGCGAGAAAGCGCTGAAAAAGCTGGGGAAACATGGGATCACAAAAAAACCACAAAAAGAGGAAGGAAAACCAGATCAGGGGTGTGTATTTTCCACTGGGGCCAGGTCGAGTAAAAAGCTCGGGAAACACCAACGCGATCTTCCCATTCGCGGACGCGATCCCCCCTTCCTTCGACGCGATAACGACCAGCGCAAGGGCCAGTAAAACTATCATAAGCCCCCCTTGAAAGGCATCCGTCCAGGCCACTGAACGCATTCCCCCCTGGAAGGTGTAAAAAACCACCAGCCCCGTTACGATGGCCGCACCCATCACGTAATCGATTCCCAGCAATTCCTTAAGGGCATAGCCGGCCGCCATGGGCTGAAGGGCTATATAGGGCAACGTAAAGACGATCATCACGACGGCAAAGATTCCGGAAACCCCTTTCGACGCGTACAACTGCCGAACCAGCGCGGGCGGCGTCAAAGCCCCCGTGACTACCCCAGACCGATAGACCTTTATCCCAATGAAATAGAACGTGAGCGCCATAAAACCCGTGCCGAAGCCCACCAATGGATAAAAGCTGAATCCATCTCGATAACCGGCCCCCGAAGCCCCGAAAACCGTAAAGGCAGAGAAATTGGTCGCCGCCATGGTGGCGAGAAAGATGAATGGTCCCAATCGCCGGCCCGCGAGAAAATAATCCAAGGCATTTTTTGATTTCCTGAGGCTCGCAAGCCAACCCACTAAGACGACGCCCACGACGTAGGTCGCAAGGATTCCAATCCTTACCCCCATGTCACACCTCCCAAACTAAAAAAGGCCATCCCTCAAGCTGGGATGGCCTCTGGCCTGAACATAGCTTGTCTTTATCGAATCACTTTCTGCGCTTTTTTACCGATCACCTCCCGTCTTGTCAAGACGTTTCGCCACCTCAACCCGTCCCTATCCTACATCCTCCTCTCCACGCTTTATTGTTAAAATGCCTGTTCCATGATATATAAAGCTGAAACAAAAGCAGGAACGTGGTATCGGAGGAAAAGGTTGGACCAGCTTAAGGGAAAAAAGATCCTCATTGCCGTGACGGGAGGCATCGCGGCCTATAAAATCCCCGAACTGGTTCGCTCTTTCATCAAAGCGGGCTGTGATGTACAGGTGGCCTTAACGAAAAATGCCGCCCGTTTCGTTCAGCCTCTGACTCTTGAGACGCTCACGCATCACCCTGTGTTGATGGACGATTTCCTTCTCTTGGATGGAGGAGGAATCCCCCACATCGAAGCCACTGCCTGGTGCGACATCCTGGTCGTGGCTCCCGCCACGGGAAACGTGATCGGCAAGGCGGCCGCGGGGATCGCAGACGACATCGTCAGTACCTTACTATTAGCGGCGTCGAGAAAACCCGTGCTTTTCGCCCCCGCCATGAACGCGCGCATGTATCTGAACCCCGTGGTCAAGCGAAACATCTCGTTCCTCCGTGAATTGGGCTATTACTTCATCGGCCCCGACGAAGGGGAAATGGCATGCGGTGAAGAGGGAATTGGACGCCTGAGCGACCTCAGTTGCATCGTGGAAAAGGTCAAAGATATTTTTACGGAAAAGGATCTGCAGGACCTCACCATCCTCATCTCTGCCGGCCCCACCCAGGAGCCCATCGACCCCGTGCGTTTCATCACCAACCGCTCCAGCGGCAAGATGGGATACGCCATCGCCAACGCGGCCAAACGCCGGGGCGGGCGGGTCATTCTCGTCAGCGGTCCCACGCGCCTCTCCGTTCCCAAGGAGGGTATCACCCTGATCCGCGTGAAAACGGCCCTGGACATGGAAAGGGAGATCCTGGAGCACTTCCCTTACTCCGATATCGTCATCATGGCCGCGGCCGTGGCGGACTACCGGACGGACAAACCCTTTCCGCAAAAATTGAAAAAATCCGACAAGTCCTTCAAGTTGGAGCTGGTACGAAACCCAGACATCCTTCAAAAACTAGGCCGCCAAAAAACCCATCAAATCTTGGTCGGATTCGCGGCGGAAACAGAAAAATTCGAGAAGAACGCCATTCAAAAAATCGAGGACAAAAACCTCGATCTCATCGTGGTCAACGACGTGAGCCAGCCCGATGCGGGCTTCGAGGTGGATACCAACCGGATCATGCTGATCGACCGCTTCAACAAAATCCGGAAGTATCCCCTCCAAAGCAAGGAAGACGCGGCGGATACCATCCTGGACAAGGTCCTGAAAATCAAAAGAAAGGTGGCAGAGTAACATGGCAGCCAAGAAAAAGACAAAAGAGAGAGAAAAGGTGTTGAAACTCGCTCCAAAACCCGTTTGGGACATTTTGGACGAGAAAGAGCGAAAAACGGCCCTTCAGTTCTGCGAAGGGTACAAAAAGTTTTTGGACGCCGCCCGAACGGAACGTGAGGCGGTTCGGGAGATCGTCGCCATGGCAAAGGCTGAGGGATTCTCCGAAACGCCCTCAAAAAAGCCTCTGAAGTATCTGAAAATAAACAGAGAGAAAAGCGTGGCTCTTGCCGTGATGGGCAAAAAACCCTTGACGGAGGGTTTCCGGATCGTCATCTCCCATATCGACGCGCCAAGGCTCGACCTGAAGCAAAATCCCCTGTATGAAGACGTGGACCTCGCACTCCTGCGAACCCATTATTACGGCGGCATCAAGAAATACCAGTGGGTCGCCATCCCGCTGGCCATCCACGGCACCATCATCAAAAAGGACGGGTCCAAGCTGGATCTGGTCCTCGGGGAAGACGAAAACGACCCCGTTTTCACCATCTGCGATCTTCTTCCCCACCTCTCCCACAAAACCCAGGACATGAAGAAGCTCCGCGACGCCATCGTGGGAGAAAAGCTCACCATCCTGGTGGGCAGCATCCCCTTCCCGGACGAAGAGGCGAAGGAGCGCTTCAAGCTCAACATCCTGGACATCCTCAACAAGCGCTGGGGACTGGTGGAGGAAGACTTTCTGAGCGCCGAGATCGAGGTGGTACCTGCCTTCAAGACGCGGGACGTGGGCTTCGATAAAAGTATGATCGGGGGGTACGGACAGGACGACCGGGTCTGCGCCTATTGCAGCCTCCAGGCCATCCTTTCCCTCGACAAGCAGCCCGAGTGGACTTCCATCGCCCTCTTCCTGGACAAGGAAGAAATCGGCAGTGACGGAAACACGGGGGCCAAATCGACCTTTCTCGAATTAGTCGTCAGCGACCTGTTCCGGCTCCAGAAAAAGAACCCCACCAGCGAGGCCCTGCGCCAGGCCCTGTTCAACGCCAAGGCCCTCTCCGCCGACGTCAACGGGGCCATCAACCCGAACTACCAGGACGTCCACGAGAAACAAAACGCCGCCAGGCTCGGTTACGGGGTCTGTGTCACCAAATTCACGGGCTCGGGCGGAAAATACAATGCCAATGACGCCAGCGCCGAGTACGTGGGTGAGATCCGGCGTCTTTTCAACGAAAATGGCGTCGTCTGGCAGATGGCGGAACTGGGAAAAGTGGACGAAGGCGGCGGCGGCACCATCGCCAAATACCTTGCCGAATATGGCATGGACATGATCGACTGCGGCACGGTTCTTCTTGGCATGCACTCCCCCTTCGAGGTCTCGAGCAAAATGGACGTGTATGAAACATTCAAGGCTTACAAGGTGTTTTATACCGGTTGAATAAGGGGTAGAGTTTACCCCGTGAGACAGGCAAGATCGCCGCGAGGCGGATTTCACCGGGGTTGAAAATGAAGGGTTAAAGGGTTTGAACCCCCCTGCCCTTTGAATGTTGATTCCTTGTTACAGATGATTATATTCTTCACGGGAGTGTTGAGATGTCTGCAAAATACCAGCGAGACAACCGAACCCTGATATGGTTAAACCGCGAGATCGACTCGCTGATGCGGCGGATGTTCGAGCTTTTGAACAAGGGAGAAGAGGAACAGCTCATCGAGCTGCCCCTCGATATCTTTGAGTCGAAAGACGCGCTGGTCGTCATCGCGGACCTCCCAGGAGTCACGAAGGAAGATATCGACATCATCGCGCACGGACAGTGGATCGTCCTGGCGGGAAAGAAGGAGAACACGCAGGACGATATTGAAGGCAAGATCCTATATCATAGGATAGAAAGGCGGTTCGGGAAATTCATACGGAAAATCAGCATTCCGGAACGTTACGATCCGGACGGCACGAAGGCCGAAATGCGGAAAGGAACGCTTATCCTAACCATTCCGATGAAACAAAGTGTACCCCATCATATTGAGATTACTAAGGAAGAGGAGGAAGAAGCACATTGAACACGAAAGAAGCAGACCGAAACCCGACCATTGAATCGGAAAACTCCAACGGCCAGGTGGAAGATGTGAAGGAAGAGGGAAGGTCTGAAAATCCTGAACACGTTGCGAAAGAAGAAAAGGATACTCCAACCACAGAAGGAGAACAACTGGCAAGCGAAGAGACCCCTCCCCACGAAGAAAGGGTTTCACCCGAAGAAGGAGAAGGGAACAAAGAAGAAGGGGAGGAAGAAAAAGCGGAAATTCCTGATGTCCTTCCCCTGCTTCCGGTTCGGGATATCGTCATCTATCCCTACATGATCATCCCGCTCTTCGTGGGACGAGAATCCTCCATTCAGTCTGTCGACGAGGCCCTCTCGAAAAACAGGCTCATCTTCCTGGCCGCCCAAAAAGTCATGACGGAAGAGGAACCCAAGCCGGAGGGAATCTACTCCGTCGGCACCGTCGCCACCATCATGCGGATGTTGAAGCTTCCCGACGGCCGCATCAAAATCCTTGTTCAGGGTCTGACGAAGGGAAGGATCATCGACTTCGTCCAAACGCAGCCCTACTACGTGGTCAAGATTGAAAAGATCAAGGAGACCCCTGTTCCCGAGATCACCCTCGAGATCGAGGCCCTGATGCGGACGGTCAAGGAGCAGCTGGAAAAGATCGTCTCCTACGGGAAGATCCTGTCCCCCGACCTGGTCGTCATCCTGGACAACATCGAGGACCCGGGAAGGCTGGCCGATCTCATCGCCTCCAATCTGGGGCTCAATGTCGAGAAGTCGCAGGAGATCCTCGAGATCCAGGATCCCATCCAGCGTTTAAAACGCCTCAACGAGGTCCTCGGCAAGGAACTGGAAGTGCTGGAGATGCAGGCCAAGATCCAGTCCCAGGCCAAGGAAGAGATGACCAAGATGCAACGGGAGTTCTTCCTGCGGGAGCAGCTCCGGGCCATCAAGAACGAGCTGGGCGAGGGAGACGAGAAAACAAAGGAAATCAACGAGTTCAAGAAGGCCATCGAAAAGGCCAAGATGCCCAAAGAGGTCAAGAAAGAGGCCCTG
>CAZOBB010000150.1:0-16479 GCA_964577975.1 uncultured Thermodesulfobacteriota bacterium
CTCATCGGGGTTCAGAGCAAGGTTCCCATTCGGGACAGCTCGGTGCTGAGCCTCGTCTACACCCCCGGCGTCGCGGAACCCTGCCGCGCCATCGAGGAGGATCCCGCCACCTCGTTCGACTACACCTGCCGGGGAAACACCGTGGCCCTCATCACGGACGGCTCCCGGGTATTGGGGCTCGGCAACAAGGGCCCCTTGGCGGCCATGCCGATCCTGGAGGGAAAGTCGGTCATCTTCAAGACCTTCGCCAACGTGGACGCCTTCCCCATCTGCCTCAAGACGCAGGATGTAGACGAAATCGTCCAGATCGTCAGCCTGCTGGCTCCCACCTTCGGGGCTGTCTGCATCGAAGACATAGACGCCCCCAAGTGCTTCCAGGTGGAAAACATGCTGATCCGAAGCCTGAACATCCCCGTCTTTCACAACGATCAGCACGGCGCGGCCATCATGGTGCTGGCCGCCCTCATCAACGCCGGGAAGATCGTCGGGAAGAAGCTCCGGACAATGCGGGTAGTCATCGCGGGAGCCGGGGCCGCGGGGATCGCCATCGCCAAATTGTTGCGCTCCACCGGCATTACCCGGATCATCCTCTGCGATACCCACGGGGCCGTCTACAAGTACCGGACCCAGGGGATGAACTGGGCCAAGTTCGAGATCGCCAAGATGACCAACGAGGACTCGGAAAGGGGGCCTTTGGAGGAAATCATCAAGGGTGCGGACGTCTTTATCGGGGCCTCCCGGAAGGGAACGCTTACCCCGGAGATGATTCGATCCATGAACCCGGATCCCGTCGTCTTTGCCCTCTCCACTCCCGAGCCGGAGATCACGCCCGCCGAGGCGAGAAAGGCCGGCGCCCGGATCGTGGGCACGAGCCTGCCGGATTCCGTCAACGAGATGAACGTGGCCATGGTCTTTCCGGGGGTCTTCCGGGGCATCCTCGACGTCTTCGCCCGGGAGATCAACACGGAGATGAAGCTGGCGGCGGCCCACGCCCTGGCCTCCACCGTCGACAAGGAAAAACTCAAGGAAGGCATCGTGCTGCCCCGGATCTTCGATTTCCGGGTGGCGCCCGTCATCGCGGGGGCCGTGGCCAAGGCCGCCATCGAGACCGAAGTGGCGCGGAGGGCCGTGGAACCTGACGAAATCGTCAAAAGGACGGAGAGCTACGTCTACGAAGGATTTCAGGTCCCCCCGGTCAAATCGTCGAAGAAAGACCTGAAATCCCAGTCTCTCGATCTGCACAAGCGCTACCGGGGGGTTATCGAGGTCAAGGCCAAGATCCCCGTGAAGGATCACTATATCCTGGATCTCCTCTACCTCCCTCCCCGCAGTGCCGACCCCGTCCTCAAGATTATCAAGGACCCGGAAAAGGTCTACGACTACACCAGCAAGGGAAACCTTATCTCCGTTATCAGCGACGGGAGTGCCGTCCTCGGCCTGGGTAATATCGGGGCAAGGGCCGCCCTTCCCGTGATGGAGGGGAAGTGTATCCTCTTTCACACCTTCGGGGGCGTGGAGGCCTTCCCCATCTGCCTGGGCACCCAGGATCCGGAGGAACTCATTCAGGTCATCGCCCACATCTCCACCCCGTTCGGGGGCATCAACCTGGAGGACATCTCCGCTCCCAGGTGCTTCTACGTGGAACGGAAGCTCTCCAAGATGCTCGACATCCCCGTCTTCCACGACGACCAGCACGGCACCGCCGTGGTTCTGCTCGCCGGGCTGACCAACGCCCTCAAGATCGTAGGGAAGAAATTCCAGGATATCCGCGTGGTCATCAGCGGGGCGGGGGCGGCGGCCATCGCCGTGGCGAAGATCCTCCTCTCCGCGGGGGCGAGAAACATCATCCTCTGCGACCGGCACGGCGCCATCTACGAGGGGCGCGAAGAGGGGATGAACTGGATCAAGAAGGAAATGGCAAAACTCACGAATCCGGAAAGGCTCAAGGGCGAACTGAAGGACGTCCTCAAGGGGAGCGACGTCTTCCTCGGCTTCTCCGTCCCGGGGGTCATCACCACCGCCATGGTCAAGACCATGAAGAAGGATCCCATCGTTTTCGCCATGGCCAACCCCGTGCCGGAAATCATGCCGGAGGAGGCGAAGGCGGGCGGGGCCCGCATCGTGGGGACGGGCCGTTCCGATTTCCCCAACCAGATCAACAATTCCCTCGGGTTCCCCGGTATCTTCCGGGGGGCGCTGGGGGTTCGGGCCAAGACCATCAACGAGGCCATGAAGCTGGCCGCCGCGAAGGCCCTGGCCGATGCCGTGGCCGAAGCGGAGCTTTCCGAGGAGAAGGTCATCCCGGAGATGATGGATTTCCGGGTCCCTCCCAAGGTCTCCGCCGCCGTGGCCCGGGCCGCCATCAAAACCGGCGTGGCCCGAAAAATCGTCGATCCGGCGGAGATTGAAAAGGCCCATCTCGCCTTCCTATACGAAGGCCACCTTCCCAAGATAGGGGAAGTGGGGGGATAGAGATTCTTCACCATCATGTCCCGGGCAAGGTACCGAATGGACGGAAGAGAAGTTCGGCTACCACCTCTCTTGAAACTTGAAAAGCGTGTTTAACCACGCTCAACTTTCTCCCTTGACAATGGTGAAAACGGGCGTTATGGGTTAAGGGAATCGCGAAAATCATCAATTAAAGGGGATCGAAAATGAAAAAAGTGACCGTTGTGGGGGCGGGAAACGTGGGAACCAACTGCGCCCTCTTTATCGCCGAGAAGAATATGGCGGACGTGACCCTCATCGACGTCAAGCCGGGCTACGCCGCGGGCAAGGCCCTGGATCTGATGGAGTCGGGCCCCATCCGGGACTACGACGTCGTCGTCAGCGGCAGCGATGACGTGTACGATCTCGTCTATTCCGACGTAATCGTCGTCGCGGCGGGCAAGATTCGGGAGCCGGCCATGTCTCGGGAAGACGTCCTCGAGGACAACGTGGGCGTTGCCGACACCTTCGTCAAGGAGATCGCCAAGCTTGCGCCCGAGGCCGTGGTCATCGTCGTCACCGAGCCGGTCGACACCATGACCTACTACATCCTCAAGAAAACGGGCTTTCCCGCCCACCGGGTCCTGGGCATGGCGGGGGCCCTGGACGCCACCCGGGCGGCGGAGATCATCGCGGAAAGGCTTGGCATCGCCGCCATGGACGTGGAAGCCGCCATCATCGGGGGACACCACGACCAGATGGTCTTCCTCCCCCAGTACAGCCGGGTCAGCGGCATCCCCGTCACCGAGCTCCTCTCTCCCGGGGAGATCGCCGACGTGGCGGAGCAGGTCAAGAACGCCGGGCACGAGATCCTGGACAAGATGAAGCGGGCCACCGCCTTCTACGCCCCGGCCGCCGCGACGGCCCGGATGGTGGAAACCATCGTCCGCGATCGGAACCGCATCCTCTCCGCGTCCGTCTACGCCAAGGGAGAATACGGCCTCACCGACCTCTGCATCGGGCTGCCCATCGTGCTGGACAAGACGGGCGTTAGCAGGATCCTCGAGCTGAAACTGACCGACGAACAGACGAAGGCCCTGCAGGCCTCCGCGGAGGCCTTACGGAAAACCCAGGCAACCCTGGCCTCCAGGCTGGAGGAGGTGGCATCATGAAAAAGGTAAGTATCATCGGAGCGGGACACGTGGGAGCCACGGCGGGGCTCTACATGCTGGAAAAACGGCTGGCCGACGTCGTGCTGGTCGACATCGTGGAAGGCATGCCCCAGGGAAAGGCGCAGGACCTCTCCCACGCGGCCCCCTTGAGGAAATATCTCAACGCCATCGCGGGCACCAACGACTACAAGGACATCGAAGGTTCCGACGTCGTGGTCATCACCGCGGGGCTGCCCCGGAAGCCGGGCATGTCCCGGTCGGACCTTTTGGGTATTAACGCCAAGATCGTGGGCGGCGTGGCGGAGCAGGTCAAGACCTACGCCCCCGACGCCGTCGTCATCGTCGTCACCAACCCCCTGGACGTCATGTGCCACGTGGTCAAGGAGACCACCGGCTTCCCGAAGAACCGGGTCATGGGCATGGCGGGGGTCCTCGACTCCACCCGCTTCCGGCTCTTCATCGCCACGGAGCTGGGCGTGCATCTAAACGACGTGGTGGCCCTCGTCCTGGGCGGCCACGGAGACGACATGGTGCCCCTGCCCAGGTACACCTCCGTTTCCGGCGTCCCCATCACGGAACTCCTTACCGCCGAGACCATCGAACGCCTCGTGGCGCGGACCCGCACGGGGGGCGGGGAGATCGTGGGGCTCCTCAAGGAAGGCAGCGCCTTCTACGCCCCGGCCTCGTCCATCACGGAGATGACGGAATCCATCCTCCTGAACATCCGGAGGATCCTGCCCGTTTCCGCCTACCTGGAGGGAGAATACGGCCTCCGCGACGTCTACGTGGGCGTGCCCGCCGTGCTGGGGGAAAACGGGATAGAGAAGGTGATAGAGCTGGCCCTCTCCGACGGGGAGAAGGAAGCCCTCAGCGCCTCGGCCGGTTCCGTCGCCAAGAACGTGGCCCTCTGGAAGGAACTGAGAGAAAAGGAAGCGAAATCATGAGAGAGATCCCTGTCAGCGAGGTGACGGAGACCGTCGCCCGCCTCTGCATCGAGGCCAACACCGACCTGGGTACCGACGTGGAGGAGGCCTTCCGGAGGATGAAGGAGACCGAGGAGTCCCCCACGGGGAAAGAGGTCCTCGACCTCCTGCTCGAAAACGCCCGAATCGCCCGGGAGGAGCGGATGCCCATCTGCCAGGACACGGGCCTGGCCGTCGTCTTCCTCGACGTGGGCCAGGACGTCCACTTCACGGGCGGCAGCCTGGAAGACGCCATCCACGAGGGGGTCCGCCAGGGCTACGAGAAGGGCTACCTGCGGAAATCGACCTGCCACCCCTTCACCCGAAAGAACCTGGGGGACAATACCCCCGCCATCATCCACACCCGCATCGTCCCCGGCGACAGGGTGCGGATCGTCGTGGAGCCCAAGGGCGGGGGCAGCGAGAACATGAGCCGGGTGGTGATGCTTGCGCCTGCCGAGGGGATCGAGGGCATCAAGGCCTACATCCTCCAGCGGGTGCGGGAATCGGGATCCAACCCCTGCCCGCCCATCGTCGTGGGCGTGGGGATCGGCGGGACCTTCGAACGGGCCGCCTTCCTCGCCAAGAAGGCCACCCTCCGCCCCATCGGGACGAAGAACCCCGATCCCGAGCTGGACGCCCTGGAGCGGGAACTCCTCGAGAAGATCAACCGGATCGGCATCGGCCCGGGGGGACTCGGCGGTCGGACCACGGCCCTGGCCGTCCATATCGAGATGATGCCCTGTCACATCGCCTCCCTGCCGCTCGCCGTCAACATCCAGTGTCACGCGGGCCGTCACAAGGAAGCCGTCCTTTAAGGAGAACCCATGAGCCGAGACATCAGACTCCAGACCCCCCTCACCGACGCGGACGTGGAACCCCTCCGCATCGGCGAGAGGGTCTTGCTTTCCGGAATCATCTATACCGCCCGAGACGCCGCCCACAAGCGGCTCATCGAGCTGATGGACACCAACCAACCCCTTCCCTTCGACGTCAAGGGCGCGGTCATCTACTACGTGGGGCCGGCCCCCGCTCCGCCGGGGAAACCCATCGGGTCCGCGGGTCCCACCACCAGCTACCGGATGGATCCCTTCGCCCCCCGCCTTATCGCGGCGGGACTGAAGGGCATGATCGGAAAGGGAAACCGTTCCCAGGAGGTCATCGAGGCCATCCAGAAATACAAGGCCGTCTACTTCGGGGCCATCGGGGGCGCGGGAGCCCTGATCGCCAAGAGCATCGTCTCCAGCGAGATCATCGCCTACGAGGACCTGGGCCCGGAGGCGATCCGGCGGCTCGAGGTTCGGGACTTGCCTCTTTTCGTGATAAATGATACCGTCGGCGGCGATCTTTATCAGGAAGGGATGAAACGGTATGCACAGGCCCCATAAACGAGGCTTTTTTCTCTCAGGCGTTGGCCTGAATACCCCATAATAGAAACGACCACCGAGGTTAGGGATGAAGATACGATTATCACGTGAGAATGTCAGAGGCGAGTTTGTCAAAAAGGTCGAGATGATCAGCGGCGAGGACCTCCTCAAGTGCTACCAGTGCGGGAAGTGTTCCGCCGGGTGTCCGGCGGCCTTCGAGATGGACATCCTTCCCTCCCACGTCATCCGGCTGGCCCAGATGGGACAGGAAGAGGAGCTGTCCAAGGTCAACAGCTACTGGATCTGCCTCTCCTGCCAGACCTGCACCGTCCGGTGCCCCCGCGGGGTGGACATCGCCAAGATCATGGAGGCGCTGCGCCTGGTCACCCTGCGCCAGAAGAACAAAAACCTGGTGGAAGCGACCGCCCTTCCCACGGAACTGTTGGCCGAGCTTCCCCAGATCGCCATCGTCAGCAACCTGCGAAAGCTGAGCGGGTAAAAGGGGACACCCATGAAGATTCCTTACTATCCAGGATGCACACTGAAGACCAAGGCCAAGGACCTGGAAGACTCCGCCATCGCGGCGGCGAAGGTCCTGGATATCGAGATGGAGGAGCTCCCGCGCTGGAACTGCTGCGGGACCGTCTATTCCCTGGCCTCCGACGACCTCATTCACCAGGTCGGCTCCATCCGGAATCTCATCCGGGTGAAGGAACAGGGAAGCAACCGGGTCGTGACCCTCTGTTCCATGTGCTACAACACCCTGAAGCGGGCCAACGAGTTCTTCCTCGCCGACGAGGAGAAACGGGACCGGATCAACCGCTACATGGACGAGGAGATCGACTACGCGGGGGACGTCGCCGTGGAGCACCTCTTGGAGATCCTCCGGGACGAGGTGGGCATGGACAAGATCAAGGCCGCCGTCAAGAAGCCGCTGACGGGGCTAAAGGTCTCCCCCTACTACGGGTGCATGCTGTTGCGGCCCGCCTCCATCGGTATCGACAACACGGAACGGCCCACGGTAATGGAGGAGCTCCTGCGGGCCCTGGGGGCGGAAGTCATCGACGACCCCTACAAGACCGAGTGCTGCGGGGCCTACCAGACCGTCAACCGGAAGGACGTGGTGGTCACCTGTGTCCACAGCATCCTCACCTCGGCCCAGCAGAACGGGGCGGAGGTCATCGCCCTGAGCTGCCCCTTATGCGATTTCAACCTGGACAACCGGCAGAAGGACATCCTGCAGACCTACAAGGGGTTCCACCCCATCCCGGTCCTCTACTTCACCCAGCTGATGGCCATCGCCTTCGGCCTGGACGAATCGGTCTGCCGGTTTGAGCTGTCCTACAACGATCCCAGGCCGCTCTTGAAGTCCAAGGGGTTGATCGAATGAGCGAGACCTTCGAGAAAAAGGCCCTCATCGTGGGCGGGGGGGTCGCGGGGATCCAGGCGGCGCTCGACATCGCCGACGGGGGCTACCAGGTCATCCTGGTGGAACGGACCCCCTCCATCGGCGGCCACATGGTCCAGCTCTCCGAGGTCTTTCCCACCCTGGACTGTCCCCAGTGCATCCTGACCCCCAAGATGGTCATGTGCGGGCAGCACCCCAACATCGACATCAAGGCCTACTGCGAGGTGGAGTCGGTGACGGGGGAGGTAGGCAACTTCACCGTCAAGATCCGGCACAAGGCCACCTACGTGGACTGGGACGCCTGCACCGGCTGCGGCCAGTGCGAGCAGAAGTGCCCCACCAAGGCCCCCTCCGAGTTCAACCGGGAACTGGCGTTCGGGCCGCGGAAGGCCATCTACAGTCCCTTCGCCCAGGCGGTTCCCAACAAGCGGGTCATCGACGCCGACCACTGCCTGAAACTCACCAAGGACAAGTGCGGGATCTGCGCCAAGGTCTGTCCCACCCAGGCCATCCGCTACGACCAGAAGGACTGGATCGAGGAGGTCAAGGTGGGGGCCATCATCGTGGCCACCGGCTACGAGCTCTACAAGAAGGAGAACCTCACCGAGTACGCCACCGACCCGGACGTTATCGACGGGCTGGAGTTCGAGCGTATCCTGTGCCCCTCCGGGCCCACCGCCGGGGTCATCCGGCGTCCCTCGGACGAGAAGGAACCGAAAGAGGTGGTCTTCGTCCAGTGCGCCGGCTCCCGGGATCCCGACAAGCACCTCCCCTACTGCAGCCGGGTCTGCTGCATGTACTGCTGCAAGATGGCCATGCTCTACAAGCACGCGGTCCCCGACGGGCAGGCCTACATCTTCTACATCGACGTGCGCACCGACGGGAAGATGTACGAGGAGTTCTACCAGCGGGGTGTGGAGGAAGACCGCATCGTCTACCTCCGGGGCAAGGTCTCCAAGATCTTCCGCCAGGGCGACAAGATCGTCGTCTTCGGGATGGACACCCTCACGGGAAAACGGGTGGAGGTAGAGGCCGACCTGGTGGTGCTGGCCATGGCCATGATTCCCAACCCCGCCGGGGAGAAGGTGAAGAAGATCCTGAACCTGAAGACGGATCAGTTCGGGTTCATCACCGAGGCCCACGCCAAGCTGCACCCCGTCGAGACGGGGATCGACGGGATCTTCGTGGCGGGCACCGCCCAGGCTCCCAAGGATATCCCCGAGACGGTGGCCCAGGCGGGCGGCGCGGCCAGCAAGGTTCTCTCCCTCTTCTCGGGGGTTGAGAAGGGCCAGGAGAAAATATTGAAGGAGCTGACGGGATGAAGCCCCGGATCGGTGTCTTTGTCTGCCACTGCGGGTTGAACATCGCGGCGACCGTCGAGGTCAGCGAGGTCGTCAAGGCCATCAAGGACTATCCCGGCGTGGCCCACGCCCAGGACTACATCTACATGTGCTCCGATCCCGGCCAGGAGCTGGTCCGCAAGGCCATCCGGGAGAAGAACCTGACCGGCCTGGTCATGAGCAACTGTTCCCCCTCCCTCCACGAGCGGACCTTCCGGAACCTGGCCGCCTCCGAGGGACTGAATCCCTACCTGGTGGAAGTGGCCAACATCCGGGAGTACTGCAGCTGGCCGCACCAGGGGGACAAGGAAACGGCCACGAAGAAGGCCCTGACCATCATCAAGGCCACCATCGAGCGGGTCAAACGGAACCAGGCCCTCGTACCCCTCATCGTGCCCCTCCAGAAACGGGTCCTCGTCCTGGGCGGCGGCGTGGCGGGGATGCAGACGGCCCTGGACATCGCCGAGGGGGGCTATCCGGTCACCATCCTGGAGAAGGAGGCCTACCTGGGCGGGCGGGTCCGCCAGCTGGACCGCACCTTCATCTCCCTGGAATCGGCCCCGGATCTCGTCAACGAGATGATCGACCGCACCCTGAAACACCCGAACATCGAGGTCCTCACCACGGCCCGGATCGAGAATCTGAGCGGTTACGTGGGGAACTTCGAGGTCCGGATCCGCCAGCAGGTTCCCTGGGTCGACCCCGACACGTGCAACGGCTGCGAGGCCTGCATCGCCGCCTGTCCGGCGGAGGCGCCCTCGGCCTTCGACCGGGGGCTGACCACGCGGAAGGCCATCGACTGGACGCCGGGGAAACGGCACGGCGAGAAGAACATCTTCCTCGACCACCAGGTCTGCCGCCGGGTCACGATGCAGGAGAGCTGCACCGCCTGCCAGGAGGCGTGCCCGGAGGGGGCAATCTCCTACCCGGAGGACCGGTTCATCGAGAACACCTACGGGGCCATCGTGGTGGCCACGGGACACGACCTCTACCGGAAGTCGGCCCTGACGGAATACGCGGAGGATCCCGACGTCCTGGACGCCCTCCAGTTCGAGCGGATGCTGGCGGAGGACGGGCCCACCGGCGGCAAGGTGGTGCGTCCCTCCGACGGCAAGGTGCCCAAGGAGGTGGTCTTCGTCCAGTGCGCCGGCTCCAGGGATCCGGACAAGCACTTCCCCTACTGTTCCAAGGTCTGCTGCATGTACACCTGCAAGGAGGCCCGCCGCTACAAGGAGAAGGTCCCGGACGGCCAGGCCTATATCTTCTACATCGATATCCGCTCCACGGGGAAGGGTTACGAGGAATTCGTCAAGGAGAGCGTGGAGAGCCAGCGGCTCCTCTACCTCAAGGGAAAGGTCTCCAAGATCGCCCGCAAGGGAGACAAGCTCCTCGTCCTGGGGGGCGACACCATCACGGGGGTCCAGGTGGAGATCGAGGCCGACCTGGTGGTGCTGGCCATGGCCACGGTTCCCAACCCGGGGGCCAAGGAGCTGGCGCGGCTGCTGAACATCAACACGGATCCCTACGGGTTCATCCAGGAGGCCCATCCCAAGCTGGCCCCGGTGGAAACCCTGACGGCGGGGATCTACCTGGCGGGGACCTCCCAGGCCCCCAAGGACATCCCCCACACCATCTACCAGGCGGGCGGGGCCGCGTCGAAGATCCTCTCCCTCTTCTCCCGGAAGGAGCTGGTCCACGAGCCCCTCGTGGCGCGGGTGGACACGGAGATCTGCGCGGGCTGCGGCTACTGCCGCGACAACTGCGCCTTCCAGGCGGTGGACGTGGATCCCATCCGGAAGAAGGCCGTGGTCAACGAGGCCCTCTGCGAGGGCTGCGGCGCCTGTGCCACGGCGTGCCCCTCGGGGGCCATCCAGGTCAAGAATTTGGATTCCAAGCAGGTTTTTGATATGATTTCCATCGTAACACAAGACTACTCATTGCAGCCGTAAGGAGAAGGGAATGGCAAACAATCGGGTTTTGGTGGTCGGAAGTGGCGTCAGTGGCTGGGCGGCTGCGCTGAATCTCGCCTCGTCCGGTGTCCAGGTCTCTCTCATCGAGCAGGCCCCGTTCCTTGGGGGCACCCTCACCCAGGTGGAGCGCCAGTTTCCCACGAATCGCTGCCTCATGTGCACGTTGCTTCCCGTGACGGAGCGGGTCGAGGCGGCGGAATTCTGCCTCCGCCGGGATTTCTACCATCCCTTCATCGACGTGCATCTCCTGACCTCTCTCCGGAAGGTGGAGGGAGAGGCGGGAAACTTCACCGTGCAACTGGAGACGAAACCCCGCTACGTCATCGAGGAGGCCTGCATCGCCTGCGGAAAGTGCGAGGCGGTCTGTCCGGAAGAGGTCCCCGATCCCTTCAACGGCAACCTCTCCCGTCGCAAGGCCATCTACGCTCGATCCCCCCAGGGGATTCCCCATGTCTATGTCATCGACGAAGACGCCTGCACAAAGTGCGGCAAGTGCGTGGAGGCCTGTCCCACGAACGCCATCGATCTCAAGCAGGAAACAAAGACCTGGGATCTGAACGTGGCCTCCATCGTCGTGGCCGCGGGGTTCGACCTCTTCGATCCCAACAACCTTCTCCAGTACGGCTGGGGACGGTATCCCGACGTGCTGACCAGCCTCCAGTTGGAGCGGCTCCTCAGCGAGACGGGGCCCACCCAGGGGAACTGGGTGCGGCAGGCCACGGGCGAGCCGGTCAAGAAGGTCGCCTTCATCCAGTGCGTCGGCTCCCGGGACATGGACCATCCCTACTGTTCCTCCGCCTGCTGCATGATCGCCCTGAAGGAGGCCATGTTCGTCAAGGAGAAGAATCCCGAGATCGAAACGACCCTCTACTACATGGATCTGCGGGACTTCGGAAAGGGATATTACCGCTACCGGGAACAGGCCGCGGCCATGGGGGTGAAATTCGTGGCCTCGCGGGTCCCGGACGTGAAATACAACCCCAGCACGAAACAACTGATCATCCGGCACATGGGGGCCGACGGCACCGTGACCGAGGAGGCGGTGGACCAGGTGGTTCTCGCCGTGGGGCAGACCCCCTCGGATCGGAGCGGAACCCTGGCCGAGTTGCTGAACCTGAAAAAGGACGAGGGCGGCTACCTCGTCGCCACGGATCTGAACACCACGGCCACGCAGCGGGACGGCATCTACATCTGCGGGTCGGTGCGGGAGCCCAAGGATATCCCCGACGCCATCTGCGAGGGGGACGCCGCGGCGGCCCAGGCCATTCAGTGGGTGGAAGGCCCCGTCGTCGAGGAGGAACAGGAGAAACACCCCGAGGTGGAGCTGGAACCGCCCCGCGTGGGGGTTTTCCTCTGCCGGTGCGGGGACGAGATCGCCGCGCGCCTCGACCTGCCGGCCCTGGCCCAATCCCTCGAGGGGAAAGACGACGTCGCCTTCGTCCAGGAAGTGGACTACCTCTGCCTGAAGGCAACGACCGATTCCCTCGTCCAGCAGATCAAGAGCTCCAAGGTCAACCGGGTGGTCTTCGCCGCCTGCGTGCCCTACCGGTTCGAACAACAGTTCCGTAACATCCTGAAAGAGGCGGGGCTGCCGGAAAACTTCATGACCATCACCAGTATCCGGGAGCAGGTGGCCTGGGTCCACGAGGCGGGCTCCGAAGCGGCCCGGCGGAAGGCGGCAGCCATGGTGACGGCCGCCGTCGACCGCGTGGCGGGGGAGATTCCGCGCACCCGGGCGACCCAGCCGGTGACCGGCAGGGTCCTGGTCATCGGGGGCGGAGTGGCGGGATTGACCGCCAGTCAGTTCCTCGCCGAACGCGGGGTGCCGGTGGACCTGGTGGAGATTGAGGAGGAGCTGGGAGGCAACTTCAAGACGACCCACTTCCTCCTGGGAGGAAGCGATCCGCAGGCCTTCCTTGGCGATCTCATCGGGAAGGTTCAGGCAAACGAGAATATCCGGGTCCTCACGAAGACCCGGGTGACGGCGAAAGAGGGGGACCTGGGACGGTTCGTGGTGACCCTCGAGGCGCCGGAGGAGACCTTCAAGGAGGTCTACGGGGGCGTCATCCTCGCCACGGGGGCCAAGGAACACGAGGTCACGGACTACGGCTACGGGCGGCATCCCGCCGTGGTGACCATGCGGGAGTTTGGAGAGAAACTCTCGGATCCCTCCATGCCCGCGCCGAAAGACCTCGTCTTCATCCAGTGCGTCGGGTCCCGGGAAGGGGACCATCCCTACTGCAGCCGCTATTGCTGCTCCAAGGCCCTGGCCCACGCCATGGAGGTCAAGCAGCGGTGGCCTCAGTGCCAGGTCTGTGTCCTCTTTCGGGACATCATGACCTACGGCAACCGGGAACGGGCCTACACGGAGGCGCGGGAGATGGGCATCCACTTCTTCCGCTACACCCCGGAAGAGAAACCGGTGGTGGAAACCGGAGAGAACGGGGTGACCGTCCGGTTCACTGATCCCGTCCTGGGAGGGAAGGTAAGCATCTCGCCCGACTTCCTCGTCCTGAGCAACGGGGCCGAGGCGGACGATCGGGAGGGAATGGCCGACCTCTTCGGGCTGGAGACCACGGAAGACGGCTTCTTCAAGGAGGCGGAGGTCAAGTTCCGCCCGGTGGACGCCCCGGAAGCGGGCATCTGGCTCTGCGGGCTCGCCCTGGGTCCCAAGAATGTGAACGAGGTCATTTTGCAGGCGGAGGCCGCCGCCGCGCGCGCCCTCACCGTCCTTCGGAAACAGGCCCTGCGGCTTCCCCACGTGAAGGCGTGGGTCAGCCCGCGGCGCTGTTCCGCCTGCGAGATGTGCGTGGCAGCCTGTCCCTACCACGCCCGGGTCAAGGACGACGACCTGGGCTACGTAGTGGTGCGGGAGGCCCTCTGCCAGGGTTGCGGGGTCTGCACGACCGTCTGTCCCAACAACGCCGTCAAACTGATTTCCTACCAGGAGAACCAGATCTTCTCCATGATCGATCGCATGGCATTAGGGTAAAGGAGAGAATAGAATGGAAGAATTCGAACCCAAGATCATCGGCTTTTTCTGCAACTGGTGCACCGCCACCGCGGCGGACCTCGCGGGGACGACCCGGCTCCAGTACCCCCCCAACCTCCGCCCCATCCGGGTCATGTGCACGGGAACGGTGGACCCGGTCTATATCCTCCGTTCGCTGCTCTTGGGGGCCGACGCCGTCTTCGTGGGCGGGTGACACCCGGGCGAATGCCACTATGTGAGTGGCAACCTCAAGGCCCGGCGTCGCGTGGCCATCCTGAAGACCATCTTCGACACCCTGGGGCTGGAGAGCGAACGGGTTCACCTGGAGTGGATCAGCGCCAGCGAGGGGAAGAAGTTCGCGGATACCGTCAAGAAGATCACGGATGAGACCAGGCAGCAGGGTCCCAACCCCTTAGCCAAGCAATGGTCTATCTAACGGGAGATACCTATGGCCGATAAATGGATAAAAAACCCACTGGAAAACCGGGACGCCCTCGTCAAGGGGTGGCTGAAATCCCTTCTGGAGAAGGAGATCGTGAAGGGGGTTGTCGTTCCCTCCACGCTGCCTTCGGGGGCGAACGCCGCCCAGAGCCTCATCACCGACCCCGCCATGCTGGAGCACACGGAACCCTTCGCCCCGGTCATGGCGGTCAGCACGGCGAAGATCCTCTCGAAGATGACCCGGCTCAAACCGATGGAGAAACCGATCGCCGTCCTGCTGCGTCCCTGTGAGCTGCGCGCCACCATCGAGCTGACGAAGCTGAAACAGGCCCACCTGGACAATTTGCTCCTCATCTCCATGGATTGCGCGGGGACCTTCAGCGTCAAGACCCACACCTCGCTCGTTCAGGAGGGGGCGGATTTCGCGGAGATCGAGAGGAAGCTTTTCGCCGGGGAGGAGGATCCGCTCCTGCGGCCCGTCTGCCAGGGCTGCGAGTGGTCCGTCCCGGACAACTGCGACATCACCATCGCCCGGTTCGGCCTGGACGAGGGGACCTTCGGCCTCATCGCCCACACGGAAAGGGGCGAGGCCGCCCTGGCGGAGATGGAAGGCGAGGCCTGGGAGAACGGCGAAGAGGCCCGCACCGCCGCCGTGGAGACATGGACGAACGGCAAGATCGCCAAGCGGGACGCCCAGTTCGCCGAGTTGAAGGAGCGCGTGGCCGGCGTGGAGAATCTCCTGAAGACCTACGCCGCGTGCATCAACTGCCACAACTGCATGACCGTCTGCCCCATCTGCTTCTGCAAGGAGTGCTTCTTCGATTCCGCCGTCTTCGAGTTCGAGTCCGACCGGTTCATGGACTGGTCCAAGGCCCGGGGCAACCTGAGGTTGCCCACCGACACGCTCCTGTTCCATATCGGACGGATGAACCACATGTCCACCTCCTGCGTGGCCTGTGGTATGTGCCAGGACGCCTGTCCCAACGACATCCCCGTGGCCCAGATCTTCAAGATGGTGGGATTCAACACCCAGCAGCGTTTCGACTACGTGGCGGGACGCAGCCTGGATGAACCCGTTCCCCTGGCCGAGTTCCGGGAGGACGAACTCCATGAGATCGGAGGCGAATAGACCGTGGACTACCAACTGACCGAAAAGGCGGTGACCCAGGATCCCTCTTTCGCCAATGAGATCATCGAGGCGACGGGGGTTCGCGTGGACCGCTGCTACCAGTGCATGACCTGCACGCTGGGATGTCCCGTGGCGGACGCCATGGACTTCCCGCCCAATCAGGTGATGCGCCTCATCGACCTGGGAGCGGAAGAGACCCTTATGAATTCCCGCACCATCTGGATGTGCGTGACCTGCGAGACCTGCTTCGCCCGGTGTCCCAATCAGATCGACACGGCCGCCGTGATGGACTACCTCCGGGAGAAGGCGACGGCCGAGGGGATCGCCGTGCCGGAGGCGCGGATTCAGCTCCTCCACCGGGTCTTCGCGGAGAATATCAAGTCGTTCGGGAAGGTGCACGAGGCCACCATGCTCATGGCCTACAAGCTGAAGAGCCGGGACTTTTTCTCGGACATGGGCATCGGCCTGAAGCTCTTTCTCAAGGGAAAGATCCCCCTCTTCCCGTCCAAGGTCAAGGGGCTGGACGAGATCAAGCGGATCTTCGAGAAGACCTATGACCAAACCTTCGGAGGGAAGTCGTGAAATTCTCCTACTATCCGGGGTGTACCGTTCACTCCACGGCCATCGAATACGCGAAGTCGATCGATGCCGTGCTCGATGTCCTGGGGATCGAACTTGCGGAGATCGAGGACTGGAACTGCTGCGGGGCCGCCGCGGCCCACAGCATCCACCGCAAACTGGGCCTGGCCCTTCCCGCCCGGAACATCTCCCAGGCCCAGAAACAGGTTCGTCTCTCCCCCGATCTGGTGACCTCTTGCCCCGGGTGCTTCAACGCCTTGAAACGGGCGGATTACGCCTTGAAACATGACGAGGAGGCCCGCAAAGAGATCGAGGAGACGGTGGGGTTTGCCTACAGCGGGGAGGTGCGGATTCGCTCCCTGATGGAGGTTCTGACCCACGAGGTCGGCACGGAGGCCTTGACGGCCAAGGTCAAACGGCCCTTGGACAAGCTGAAGCTGGTCTGCTACTACGGCTGTGCCCTGGTGCGGCCCAACGCCGTCACCGGCCTGGAGAACCCGGAAAACCCCGTCATGATGGACAACCTGATGACGTCGATGGGGGCGGACGTGCGCGACTGGTCCTACAAGACCGAGTGCTGCGGGGCCGACCTGGCCCTCACCCACGGGGACCTGGTGCAGAAGATCGTGGGACGTCTCATGGACCACGCCCGGGAGGCGGGCGCGGAGGCCGTCGTGACCTCCTGCGGGCTC
>CAZOBB010000151.1:0-4817 GCA_964577975.1 uncultured Thermodesulfobacteriota bacterium
AGGGGAATGGTGAACGTTCCCGTTGTCACCGTGTTGGCGATGCTGGATCCCGAGACCAGACCCGTCAGTCCGCTGGCCAAGACCGCCGCCTTGGCGGGCCCACCCTTGAAGCGACCGAGCAGGCTGAAAGCGAGATCGACAAAGTATTTTCCAGCCCCTGCCTTGTCAAGCATCGCCCCGAAAAGGACGAAGAGAAAGACAATCGTGGCTGACACATCCAGTGGAATTCCGTAGATACCTTCCGTGGACATGGTGATCTGCCCTACGAAACGTTTCAACGACACGCCTTTAAAGGCGATGACCTCGGGCATGTAGGGGCCATAGAAGGCGTAAAGGATAAAAACAACGGCAACAACGGAAAGCGCCGGCCCCAATGAACGCCTTGAAGCCTCCAAAAGAAGAACAACCAATATAATACCAAAAACAATGTCTCTTTCGATGGGGGAACCCATTCGGCCGCTGATACCCACGTAGTCGATGGCAATGTAGAGGGCCGACAAGGCGGCGGCAGCCGCGAGAGTATAGTCGACGATCGTGAATCGGTCTCGCGCCGCGAGATAGTTGAGGAGTTTGTTTTTCTTAGGTTTTTTGAACATGGGATAGCTGAGAAAAACAAGGGTGATGGCGAAGGCGAGGTGGATGGCCCGGATGTAAACAGCACTCAAAACCAAAACGGACGGCAATGCCAACTGGAAAAGTGACCAGGAAGCAGCAATGATTGGGATGATAAAACGAGTGGGTCCCTGAACAGACTTTGCTCCCTCTTCCGCCTCCTCGGCGATACGTCGAGCCTCCTCAGCGCCCTCCGCTTCCTGGAGAATCGTTCCTTTTTCGTCACTCATGCTTCCTTCCTCCGATCCATAAGGGATTTTAAAAGGTAGGGGGAAGTATACTTCCCCCTACCCACAAACGTGTATTCAACAGATCACTTAAGCAGCGACTTATCCACGTATTTGAGCAGGCCAGCTTCTTTGTAATACTTGATGGCACCAGGATGCAGCGGGGCGCTCAAACCTTCCAGCATATTCTTCTTCGTCAGGATCCCAAAGGCAGGATGGAGTTTCTTGAAGGTCTCGAGATTATCGAAGATCTCTTTTGTGATGGCATAAACTATCTTTTCCGGCACTTTGATGGAGGTCACAAACGTCGCTTTCACACCAAAGGTGGGCACATCACTCTTATTGGAAGCCGCAGGATAGAACTTGATGGGAATCACAGCCTTGGCGTAGTAGGGCCACTTGGCAACCAGCTTGTCGATGCAAGGACCTTCGATGGGAACGAAATGAACCTTGCGTTTCCCCGCCGTCGCCTCCTTGATGGAGCCGTTGGGATGTCCCACCGTATAGAAGAAAGCATCGATACGGCCGTCCTGGAGCATCTTGGCCGATTCAACGGCCTTCAGACCTTCGGCCTTGATGTCTTTTTTCCAATCAATTCCACAGGCCGTCATCGCGTCAATGGCGTTCCCGCGCTGCCCAGAACCAGGATTTCCAATGTTGATATGGTGCCCCTTGATGTCTTTGAATGTCTTGATTCCGGTGTCGTCACCGGCGATCAGGACGACGCTTTCGGGGTGGAAGCTACAGATGGAGCGGAGATCTTTCTGGGGTCCCTTGTCCTTCCAGTCTTTCCGACCATGGACGGCCTGATACTGGCGGTCAGACTGGACGATCCCGAACTCCAGGTCGCCTGCCATAACGGCGTTCACGTTAAACACGGAACCCCCGGTCGACTCGACCGTCACTTTTAAGTGGTAAACTTTAGATTTCTTATTGACGATCTTACTGATGGCACCACCAGTCGGATAATAAACCCCTGTCACACCGCCAGTTCCGATCGTTACAAACGTCATCTTCGCCGATACGGCGTTTGGTGCAACAATCCCCATCGCCAAAAAGCAAAAAGTGATAATTCCAACCACCATTCCAATCCTTATCTTTTTCATACGCGTCCCTCCTCTTTTACATATAAGTTAAACTTCACTTCATCGCGCGAAAACGTCATTCCGCTTTCTAACCCTTTTTCTTCACCTCCTTTCTGTTTATTTAAAAATGATTTGCTTTCCGATATTCCTTTCTACCTCTGAAAATCCCTGTTACCAGAAACCAATAAGATTGTCAAGTGAAACTCCCCTAAAAATTTGCATTGACAAACATAGTTTGATTGTTCTATAATGTATATACTACATAATTTCTTTTAAATGTAGGATTTTTTACAACAACTCGAGGTAGAAAAATTGAAAGAGCTTATACAAACACAATCTGCAAAATTGACACCCGCACAAAAAAGAGTCCTTAAATATATTTTTAATAATCTCGAAGATTCTATCTTTTTAACGGCCTCTGCCCTCGGAAGAAAGACGGGCGTCAGCGAGGCAACCATCATCCGGCTCGCTCAAAATCTTGGGTTCAGCGGCTTCCCCGATTTCCAAAAAAACCTTCGGGAACATCTTCAACAACGTATTACGACGGTAAACCGTCTTGAGAAGACCTTGGAGCATCCTCATTCTTCCGATTCGTTAATAGGAATCCTCAAAATGGACATAAAAAACATCTCCTTGATGGCCGAATCCATTTCCGAAAAAACCTTTCAAGAGATCGTTTCTCATCTCTGGAAGGCAAAGAAAATCTTCATTATAGGCCTGCGAAGCGCTTATAGTTTAGGGGTTTACATGAAATTCGGGCTACGATTCTTAGGAAAAGATGTCACCCTCCTCGATCCTGGACAATGGGATCCGTGGGATCAACTTATCCCTCTAGGCAAAGACAATTTTGTTGTCGGAATAAGCTTCCCAAGGTATGCGAGGATGACCATAGATGCTGTAGCGTTTGCAAAAGATCGAAGATGTCGGGTTTTAGCCATCACGGATAGCCTCGTGTCTCCCCTCACCACCTACAGCGACTGGGTCCTCATCGCCCCCTGTCAATCTTATTCTTACATGGATTCCTTCACGGCTGCTATGGCACTTATCCACACCCTTCTAACCGCCATGAGCCTGAAAAAACCGGACAAGGCCCTCCAAGCCTTTAAGAAACTCGAAGAGATATGGGACAGAGAAGGAGTCTATTACAGTCCCTCCAGGGAAAATCCTCCTTTACCCTAATCCTCTTCCTTCCCTCACAACCTCCATATCGTCCCGTGTCCCATTCGAATAGAAACCTTGTTAAAAATTGACAACAGCAGAAAAAGAGAGTAAAAGGGAGTGTCGATTATACAAAAACTGCTTTTGAATGCGATGATTATTTCGAAAGAAAAAAACGAGCCCGTTGAAGTACGATGCCCCAAATGCGGGCGAACTCAAATTGTCTACATTCCGAAGGAAGAAATTCCCGTCTGCGAAACCTGCCACATCCAGATGGTCATTTCCGAATTATTGGACGAGGGAAAATCCACATAGAAAGGAGGGATACGGTTTAATCGTCGGGGTATTAGCCATAGCGGTCGATTTTCAATGTAAAGAAAAGAACAAAAAGGAGGAATCGATGAAAAAAACGAAGTTTGTTGCAGTTTTGATCGCGGTGTTCATGGTCGGATTTTTGATTGCCCAACCTTTGCATGCCATCACCACGGAGGAGATCGCCAAGGCCTCGACCCTGGAGCAGATCTTGAAACGGGGGACGCTCTTGGTGGGAATGGAAGCGGGGTATCAGCCTTTCGAGATGACGGACGAGAAGGGAAATATCGTCGGCTTCGACGTGGACATGGCGAAGATTATGGCAAAGGCCCTAGGCGTTAAGTTGAAGCTGGTCAATACGGCTTGGGAAGGGATCATTCCGGCGCTATTGACCCACAAGTTCGACATCATCATGTCCGGAATGACGATCCTTCAGAAACGGAATCTGAAGGTCAATTTTTGCGAACCCTACTACTACATCGGCCAGTGCCTGCTCATCAACAAGAAGAACAAGGGAAAGATCAAGAGCTGGCGTGACCTGAACAAGAAAGGCATGGTCGTCACGACCAAATTGGGCGTGACGGGCGCTTTTACCGCGAAGAAGCTGATGCCCAAGGCGACCTTGAAGGAATTCAAGTCCGAGAATGAAGGTGCCCTGCAGGTTGCCAACGGCCTGGCGGATGCCTTTATCTACGATGAACCGCAGGTTCGCGTCTTCGCCGCCAAGTACAAGAAGCAGTGCTTCGGTATCTTCAAACCCATTACCTTCGAGCCCCTTGCCTGGGCCATCCGGAAAGGGGACGTGGACTGGCTGAACTGGCTGAACAATTTCCTCCGCCAGGTCAAAGGCGACGGCACATGGGCCAGGCTGAAAAAGAAATGGTTTGTCGACTACGTCAAAGAACTTGCAAAAAAATCCAAATAAAAGAAGAAAGAAGGAAAAGGAGTTTTGCTCCTTTTCCTTCTGCTCTTATACAAAAAACCCTTAAAAGGAGTATTTTCTTTGAAATTCACGCGTAGATCTGCTATTACCGTCATCGTTTTAGCGGCTATATCCTATCTTTTTTACTATTTCTTCATGCGTAAAGGAATTACCTACACGTGGCACTGGTACGATGTCCCTAAATACCTATTCTACTATGGAAAGAAATTCAGTGACGATCCGGCTCCCGGCTGGCATTTAGGTGCCTTGATGATGGGCCTTGTATTAACTCTCAAAATATCGGTCGTTTCTATCATCTTTGCCATCATCATCGGTCTCATCGTCGGGATCGCGCGGCTATCCAATGAACCTATCACGAAGTTCATCTCGTCCTGTTACGTGGAACTGATCCGGGGAACCCCGCTGCTCGTCCAGATCTATATCATCTATTTCTTCATCGGAACCATGCTGCGATTATCCGCCTTCGCGGCCGGCGCGGCG
>CAZOBB010000152.1:0-3868 GCA_964577975.1 uncultured Thermodesulfobacteriota bacterium
GGCGGATATCCAGTGGCTGGCGCAGGCCTTCATCGACCGGTTCTGCAGGAAGTACGGCAAGACGTCTCCTTTCGTCCTGGATGAAAGGTGTGTCAGGCTCCTGAAGGAGTATCCCTGGCCGGGAAACGTGCGGGAGCTGGAAAACCTGATGGAGCGGGTCGTCCTGCTCCACAAGGATCTGATGAAGGTTTACGCCTTCCTCGTCGAGGAGCTGGAAAAGGGATTTGGGGATGGTGAAAAAGTAGGAACGAAAACTCCCAAAAACGTGTTTTCCATCACCCAGGCGGAAAAAAGAAAGATGCTTATCGCCCTGGACGAGAACTCTTTTAATATCTCTCGGGCGGCGGCCTCGATCGGTGTCAGCCGCGCGACCTTTTACCGGAAGATGCGTCAGTACGGTATCGGGCGATAGAAAGTTACCCGGAACGTATATTGGCATCATAAATTTACAGAACAATACAAATTGACATAATATAATACATTTTGGATGTGAGGTTTCTGGGCCTCGCTGTTCCGTGAGCGGGAAAAACTGGACGAACCTCTTGTGATTATTCAGGATTCCACGGAATATCAGGGTTGAATATCCCGTTGGAACGTAAGTTGCTTTATTTCGTTAGATTGGTTTCCGAAAAAACGAGAGGAAGGAGGGTGAATTTTTAACACACAAAGAGAGAGAGGAGGAGATTATGCGAAGGAACAAGGTGTTATGGTGGTTGGGAAGTCTTTTGATACTGGGTGTCTTTGTGGCTGTGACAGGGTGCGCGACGAGTAAAAGCGCCCCTGAGAAGAAGAACAAGAAGGTGGCCTATAAGACCGATGTCTGTTCGTCGGCCAAGATTACCAAGGTCGATTATTTCATGAAGAAATACAAGGGATCCATGCGACTTCATATCTCTGTGGGGATCAAGAATGTCTCTTCAAGTCCCAAGCGTTTCAGGCTGCATATCTTTCTCCCGGGCGGGATCTCCAGCGGTGGCCTGTATCCGAGGAAGGGAAAGCCGCCCGTCATACAGCCTGGGAAGGAATTGGTTCAGACCTATCCCATGTATTACAGCAAGATTCCCGAAAGTTTCGAACTGGTCGTGACGGAACTTCCGTTAAAGTAGAGCTTTCAAGCCAAGGAGGAAGATATGAGACATTTAAAAGGATTGAAGATTTTTTTGGTGGTAGGATTGATAGTTTCCTTGATGGGATTGGCCACGACGTCGCACGCCCTCAGGTTCATGTCGTTTGGAACGGGAAGTCCGGCGGGAACCTACTATTTCCTGGGGGCTGGTTTTGCCAGCATCATCAATAAGTATGTCCCCGGGGTTCGCGTGACGGCGGAATCGACGGCCGCCTCTCTTGAGAATTGCCGTCTCATGATCCGGGGCCAGATGGACATGGGCCTGGCCTGCATGGGGAGCGTTGCCGCTTTGAAGAAGGCCGGAATGGACGTGAACAAGTTGCGTCTCATTGCCATCGGGCATACGAGCGACGTTCACTGGATCGTGCGTAAGGAATCCCCCATCAAGAAGATCGACGATTTTCGCGGGAAGGTCATCGGCGTGGGACCGGCGGGAAGCGCCACGCTGAACATCGTTTCGAAAAAACACCTGAAAGCGGGGTGGGGACTTACCTTCAAGGATTTTAAACCGAAGTACCTCTCTTTCACGGAGATCTGCACGGGAATCCGGGACAAGACCATCGACGCCGGCGTCATCTTTGCCGGCTATCCCCTCGCTTCGGTGATGGAGCTGTCGCGGGATATCGCCATCCGCTTGATTCCCATCTCCGCGGCGGAGGTCGCGCGGTTGAAGAAGGTCTACAACAACGTCGTACCCATGACGATTCCCGCGGGAACCTATCATGGAATCGACAGCCCGACGCCGACCTACAGCCTGCCCCAGATGTGGCTCTGCCGGGCGGATCTGCCGGAGGACCTGGTCTACAAGATTCTCAAGGCGGTTTATGAGCATCCCAAGGAGAAGAACGCCATTCATCCCATGGCGAAACGCTATACGATCCAGAACGCCTTCAAGGGTTACGACTCCGTGCCGGTGGGATATCATCCCGGCGCCATCAAGTATTACAAGGAGAAGGGGATCTGGGCCAAACGGGATCAGTATAAATAAATCGTGACGTGACGATACCCCGGAGGGGCGGGGGCAGTCCCGCGCCTCCGGGGTCGATTTGTCATGCGCGATGGTTTTCATAAACGAGGAGGCGTGGTGAAGAAGGGATACACGACCGTGGTGCGATGGATCGCCATCGCCATGAGCCTTTTCCATCTCTACACGGGGCTTTTCCAGCTCACGGCGATGAACCAGCGCGTGACCCACGTGACCTTCGGCCTGATCCTCATCTTTCTCATCTTTCCCATCGGGAAGAAGGGGAAGAGGGATCGTTTCACCGTCGATTCGGTCCTTTTCGCCGGCATGGCCCTGTTCATCGGGGTCTACGTCCTCTTGAATTGGTTTCGGAAGATCGGCCAGATCGGCCTGGAGCCGCCCCTCTACGAGCTGATCATGGGGACGGTCTTGATCGTCTTGTTGATCGATGCGACCCGGAGGGTCGTGGGATGGGCCTTTCCATCCGTGGCGATCCTGGCCCTGATCTACGCCCGTTTCGGAGAGATGCTCCCCGGGATTCTTGCCCATAAGAATTATAGTTTCACCCGCATCGTCTCCAGCATGTTCATTACCACGGACGGTATCTTCGGGATGCTGACGGGGATCTCCGCCACGTTCATCTTCCTCTTCATCCTGTTCGGTGCCCTCTTGAGGGAGTCGGGGGGAGGGGATTTCTTCCTGGATCTCGCCTACAGCCTCCTGGGGCACGTGCGGGGAGGACCGGCCAAGGTGGCCGTCGTGGCCAGTTCCCTCTTCGGGATGCTCTCCGGAAGCGGGACGGCGAACGTGGCGGGAACGGGACAGATAACCATTCCCCTGATGAAGAAGACGGGGTATCCGGCCTACTTCGCCGGGGCGGTCGAGACGGTGTCGAGCGCCGGGGGATTGCTGATGCCGCCGGTGATGGGAAGCGCCGTCTTCGTCATGATGCAGATCCTCGGGGTGAACTACGTCACGATCATCAAGGCGGCGGTCCTGACGGCCCTGTTGTACTACGTGGGCCTGTTCGTCATGGTGGATGTGGAAGCCCAGAAGATCGGCCTCAAGGGGCTCCCCCGGGAGAAATTGCCGTCTTTGAAGAAAGTAATCGGAGACGGATGGCATTTTCTGATCCCCATCGGGGTGCTGATCTACTTTCTCGTCTTCGCGCAGGTCTCCCTGACCCGGGCGGCCTTCTGGGCGAACGTGAGCGTGCCATTGGCCACCTTCTTGCGGCCGAAGCGCCGGATGACCCTGAAGTCGTTTCTCGACGGGCTGGAAAACGGGGCGAAGACGGCCCTGCCCGTGGTGGCCATCCTGGCCCTGGCGGGAATCGTGGTAGGGATGGTGACCTTGACGGGCCTGGGTTTGATGATGTCGTCCCTCCTCATCGAACTCTCCCACGGGCACCTCTTCCTGTTGCTGCTGTTTACCATGATCGCCGCCATCATCATGGGGATGGGGGTTCCCCCCGTGGCGGCCTATATCGTTCTGGCGATCCTGGTGGTTCCCGCCCTCGTGAAGGTGGGGGTCTATCCCCTGGCGGCGCATCTCTTTGTTTTCTATTTCTCTACCATTGCGGGGATCACGCCTCCCATGGCGCCGGACGCCTTCGTGGCCGCGGGAATCGCCGATGCGCCCATGATGAAGACGGCGTTTACGGCCTGCCGTCTGGCCCTCGTCATCTTCATCCTTCCCTACGTCTTCGTGTACAACAACGCCCTTCTCCTGGTGGGGAGTCCTTTGCAGATTGTTTGGGTTTCCCTGACGGCCTTTCT
>CAZOBB010000153.1:0-5813 GCA_964577975.1 uncultured Thermodesulfobacteriota bacterium
GATAACGGAAATGAAGGCGAGGCTGCAGGATGACATTTCCAAAAGGAAAAACGCGTGGCCGGCGTCGAAAGACGTGACCGAAATCTACGAAACACTATTAAAAAGACGTGGACCGGCTGGCAACCATGCGTAGGTTTCTAACGGGTCTGGCGGAGATACGGGAAGGGGGCTCGTACCGGAGATTTTTGAGGATGGTCGAGGCGCTGGGGAAATGGGAAGGGGGTATATACGTTTACAGCACGTCTCCAGACCCCATCAGAAGCAGGTACGTCGTATGGAGACATCTCTTGAAACATATACCTCCTCCCGCGAAAGGCATTTTGTTCTTTCTGTTTTTTCCATTTATCGTTTTCAGACACGCCGTCCTGGGGAGTACGAAAAACATCATCTTCTTTGGCCCGGTTTATGCGTGTTTCTTGTTGCCGCTGAAATTGATACGGAGCTGCTCGGTCATCTGCATGGTGCGCGGGATTTTATCGGAGGAATATGCACTGCAAAGGAGGAGCAGGGGGTTGATACGCCTGCTAACTAATGTCGAACGGATTGGTTTTTTCTCGTCGGACCGAATCGTCACGGTTTCGGAAACCTTCAAGGCAAAGCTCCAGTCTCGATTCCATGTCCCCCCAAAAAAGCTCGTCTGCCTTCCCAACGAGATCCCTGATTTGAAGGGGGAAGATGTCGATATCGAGTACGGGAAAAAGATCTGGGAGGGGAAAATCGGTGATCGAGGCCTGAGGTTATTCGCCGGGGGAATCATCACCCGGGGGAAAAGTTACGAAACGATCTTCCAGGCACTGAGTATTCTCCACGTTCCTTTCCACCTTTGCATCGCGGGGAAACCGGCCTGCAAGCTGGATCACGCATATTTCGAACAACTCAAGGCATTGACCTTCGATCTTGGGATCGAAAACAGGGTAACATGGCTTGGATGGCTGAACCGCGGAAAACTCCTGGGCGTTCTCGCCGCATCCCATCTGTTCGTCAGTGCCTCCCGGCACGAGGGGATGTCCAATATCCTTCTGGAGGCCTTGGCCCTCGACATTCCCTGCCTGGCGAAAGACACGCCGGAATTTTTTGAGCTGCTCGGCTCAAAGGAACTTCTCTTCCAGACCCCTAAGGACCTGGCAGAGCTCCTCAAGAAATTTTACGCTGAGGAAAGTTTTGCAGAAATCATTGCTATAGGGTGTAAACGGGCAAAAAAACGTTGGACTTTCAACTGGGAAAACAGGTTAGTTGCCATACTGACGGAGGACAGAATCGATGCGTAAACTCATGCTGGTCGTCGGCGCCAGGCCCAACTTCATGAAGGTCGGCCCCTTGATCCGGGCCATCGAGAAGGATTACAAGGAAACCTTTCAGCCAATACTGGTACACACGGGTCAGCATTACGATTCGGAGATGTCCGGCGCCTTTTTCAAGGATCTAAACATCCCCAAGCCGGATTACAACCTCGACGTGGGGTCCGCGACCCACGGGGTTCAGACGGCGAGGATCATGGAGAGATTCGAACCGATTTGCGAACGAGAATCCCCGGATTGTATCGTCGTCTTCGGGGATGTCAACTCGACCTTGGCCTGCGCCCTCGTCGGGGCAAAAAATCACATCAAGGTCGCCCACGTGGAAGCGGGGCTGAGGAGTTTCGACCGTGCCATGCCGGAAGAGATCAACCGCGTGGTAACGGATGTCCTCTCGGATTTCCTGTTCGCCACCGACACGGTGGCCGTCGACAACTTGAAACGTGAAGGGATCGGGGATGACCGAATCTTCAGGGTGGGGGACATCATGGTGGACGCCCTTTTCTGGGGGAAAGAGAGGGCGAACCGTTCCGGAATCCTTGAACGTTTACACCTTGCCCCCCGCTCCTACGCCGTAGTCACACTTCACCGGGCGGGAAACGTGGATGACCGGGATGTCCTGGCCCACCTGATCGGAATCATCCTGCGCATCTCCCACCGTCTCCCCGTCGTCTTTCCCGTTCATCCCAGAACCGAGGCCCGTTTGAGGGAATTCCAACTTCTCGACACGTTAACGGAAAAAAAAGGTATACATCTTATAAAACCTGTGGGTTATATCGATTTTCTAAAGTTGATTATGGAATCCAGGTTCGTGCTGACGGACTCCGGTGGGCTCCAGAAGGAGACCACGCTTTTAGGGGTTGACTGTCTGACGGTAAGGGAGACAACGGAATGGCCCCTGACCGTTTCGAAGGGAACCAACAGGCTCCTGGGAAGGACGCCGGAACCCGAGACGGTGGTAACCCTTGTGGACCGAATGTTATCGGGTGAAGGAAAAAAAGATTACACCCTCCCCGAATTGTGGGACGGCCGCACTTCGGAAAGGATCCTGAACGTGCTGCGGGAAGGGCTGATATAAGGATATGTGTGGCATCTTGGGAATCTACGACGTTTACCCCACGGAGGATTTCAGGTCCGTAGCTCCGGGGCTTCTTCGGAGAATGGCGCACCGAGGCCCGGATGACGAAGGGAACCTGTTCTTGAGTCCCGAGGGGGATACGTGGCGGAAAGATGGTCCCGCGATCTACCTTGGCCACCGGCGCCTTTCCATCATCGACCTCACCGAATCGGGCCATCAGCCCATGCCCAACGAGGATGCCTCCCTCTGGATCGTGTTCAACGGGGAAATCTACAACTACCTCGAGATCAGGAAAGAGCTGCTTGACCGTGATCACCGCTTCAGGTCCATGACGGACACGGAGGTCCTGCTCCACGGGTATGAGACGTGGGGAATAGACCTGCTGGAGCGACTTCGCGGAATGTTCGCCTTTTGCATCTACGATGTCAGGGAGAGGAGATTCTTCATGGCGAGGGATCGCATGGGGCAGAAACCCTTCGTCTTTTCGAAAGGGGAGGGGTTCTTCGGATTCTCCTCGGAGCTGAAGTCCCTCTACACCTACCCGAAAGTCGGAAGAACGGTCTTACCCAAAGCGGTTCATTACTTCCTCACCTACCAGTATATTCCTCACAAGTACACGATCTTTAAAGATATTTCGAAACTCCTTCCGGCCCACTACGCCGTGTACGACGTGAATTCGGGGTCCTTTTTCCAAAAGAAGTACTGGCGGCCCGTCTTTTTTGTGCCGGGGGAGTCCCCGGTGAAAAAAGACAACGAGGCACACGCGGAAGCATTGGAGGCGTTGATCGCGGATTCCGTTCGGCTGAGGCTGAGGAGCGACGTGCCCCTGGGGGTCTTTCTGAGCGGGGGGGTCGATTCGAGCACGATGGCCTACTTCGCCAAGCAGCAGCTCTCCCACCCCCCAGAGACCTTTTCCATTACCTTCACCGAACAGGAATTCGACGAATCCAGCTACGCGACCCTGGTGGCGCGGGCTCTGGGGACCCGCCATCACGCCTTTACGGTCGAGTCGGAAGGCTTGCGGGTCCTCCCCGAGCTCATCTGGTATTACAACGAACCGTTTGGCGACTCTTCCATGATCCCCACCTACTACGTATCGAAGGTCACGGCAGAACACGTCAAGGTCGTGCTTTCCGGGGACGGGGGCGACGAGGTCTTCCTCGGGTATAACCGGTATCTCTTATACATGACGTTAAAAAAGGTTTACAGCCTCCTGAATATCCTACCGGTCGGTGCCATCAAGCCATTCTTCAAGTTTCTTTCCCGTTATCATGGGCTGGGAAGGTATCCCGGGATGCTCTACAACTTCTTTTCGAGAATCGAATCCAAGGAGATCTTGAATTACGCCAACTATGTCAGTATCATTCATGACAGATTGAAAGAGGAACTTTACACGTCCTCCTTCAGAGAGGTGGCACGGCCCGCGAGGGCGATGAGGCTCATTGACAAGCTCTTCGACATGACGGCGGCCAGGGACGTCCGGCAGGCCTTTTCCCGCGTAGACTTTCAAACCTACCTCCCGGGCGACATCCTGACCAAAGTGGATATCGCCTCGATGGCCAATTCTCTGGAATGCCGCTCCCCTTTTTTGGATCACAAAATCATCGAGTTCGCCGCGCAACTGCATCCAGGGGAAAAGCTTTCCCTTTTCAAGGGGAAAAAGATCCTGAAAGAGGTCATGAAGGGCAAGATCCCGGAGAAGATTTTGAAAAGACCGAAGATGGGGTTCGGAGTTCCCATCAACCGCTGGTTCCGGGAAGAGAGGTGGGCGAAACTTTTAAGGGACGTGCTATTGGACCCCGTTCACCTGCGAAGGGGATACTTCCAGCGGGAGTCGGTGGCGAGGCTCATCGACGAACACGTACAAGGCACGGCCGATCGTTCGGCGATCCTCTGGCAACTTCTTGTGCTGGAACTCTGGCACCAAACCTTCATGGGAAAAGAACCGACCCCCGTGGTCTTACCGTGAAAGGAGACAAACGGATGGCGAAAAAAGAAACAGCCCCAGTAGCCCCCCCCGGGTTCATCGCGCAAACCCTCGCGAATCAGAAAAGGATGAGACTCTGGGCCTTTATCATCCTTGGGATCATCGCCTTCGGTATCTACGCCAATGCGCTGAAGAACCAATTCACCACTTGGGACGACATATCGGTCTACACGGATACCCTGATTCGCACCCCTTCGTGGGAAAACACCAAGAAAATATTCACGTTTCACCGAGGCAGCACCTACCAGCCCGTTCGCAGAATCAGCTTTATGCTGGACTACCTCTTCTGCAAGAGAAATCCCTTCTGTTACCACTTCTTCAACGTGTTATATTATTTTTTCACGGTCTTTTTTCTCTTCCTCTTCACAGAAAGGCTGCTTCATTTTTTGATGCCCACCTGGAGCCAAGAGAAACGGCATCTCATTGCCCTCCTGTCGACGATCCTCTTCGCCGTGCATCCCGTCCACGTGGAGGCGGTTGCGTGGATTTCGGCGCGCAAGGAGGTCTTGCTTGGGTGGTTTTTCTTCGCCTCCCTCTATTTCTATCTCCGGGGGAGGGAAGAAGAGTCCCGATCTCTCAAAATGTATCTGCTTTCCTTCCTCTTCTTCGTGCTGGCGGTTCTTTCGAAACCCACGGCCGTCGTCATGCCGGCCGTCGTCTTCCTTTTCGAGGCATGTTATCGTCCCAAAGAGATCAAAAAACTCCTCGCGTTCATGGTTCCGTTCGTGGTTATCGCCGCGATTGCCGTGGTGATTCTCATGACCGTGATGAAACAGGCGGGAGGGATCAAACCCTACAGGGGGGGGACGTTTTGGACCAACTTTCTCGTCGCCTTTTTTATTTTCATCAACTACATGAAGCTCTGTATCGCAACCATCAATTTTTCCGCCGCTTACACCATTTGGCTTCCCTCAAACCTCTGGAGTTTCTGGACGTTTCTCGCCGTGCTCTTCAACCTCTTCATTCTCTGGCTCGGTGTCCGCAGTTACCGGAAATCCCCCATCGTAACCTTCACCGTTTTCTGGTTCTATCTTCACCTTCTTCCTTATTCGAATATCATTCCCATCAGCACGATCCTAGCCGACCGATACGTTTTTCTTGCCTCCTTTTCCTACACGCTCCTTACAGGGATCGCCTTCACCTGGTTCATCCACCTCCGACACGAGAAGTTCACAAAGGAGTTTTTTGCCGTCTTAGGCGTGGCAATATTTGTCTTTCTGGCAGCGGGTTACAGTTACATGACCGTCAAGCAGAACCGGGTGTGGCACGATACCCGCACCCTCTGGATGGACGCCTACGAGAAGTATCCCCACGCCCCGGCGGCCCAGCACGGGGCGGCCCTGGTGTTCATGAAACTGGGCGCCTACGAAACCGCGAGGGATATCTTG
Organism: uncultured Thermodesulfobacteriota bacterium; assembly: GCA_964577975.1. Taxonomy (GTDB): domain Bacteria; phylum Desulfobacterota; class S145-22; order S145-22; family S145-22; genus JAOZMY01. Next base: position 5,749 of record CAZOBB010000153.1, read on the forward strand.
AAAGAGACGATTCGGATCCAACCCTACGACTATCTCGCTCACAACAATCTTGGGATCTGTTATTT
>CAZOBB010000154.1:0-12202 GCA_964577975.1 uncultured Thermodesulfobacteriota bacterium
AGAAAAAAAGGAAAAATCTCCAATCATTTTAAAAGATTTTATAAAGAAACGATGTTTTAGTTTAGATTGTATCGTAGGCGCTTGACAAAATAATTTTTCATGGTAATAATGATTAACTATATTGTTATATGATTGTGATAAATATAACCTTTCTTTTTTGGAGGAAAATATGTCAAAATCACCTTATAACAGTTCAGAGAATCTCAGTGATAAATTGAAATCCGGTGGAATATCAAGGAGGGATTTTTTAAAATACTGTGCTACAATGGCAGGTGTCTTGGCCCTCGAATCCACGATGGTTCCGAAAATCGCCCACGCACTCGAAACGGGGAAAAGGCCACCGGTCATCTGGCTCGAATTCCAGGACTGCGCGGGATGTTCGGAGTCCTTCCTGAGGGCGACAAGGCCGACGGTCGAAAAAATAATTCTTGATACCCTCTCCCTCGACTACCATGAAACCCTCATGGCCGCCGCGGGGTACCTGGCCGAAGAGGCCAAGGAAAAAACAATCAAGCAGGGACAATACCTTTTGATCGTCGAAGGTTCCATCCCCACGGGGGAGGGCGGTGTTTACTGTGCCGTCGGCGGGAAATCCGCCGTCGACTTGCTACGAGAGGCCGCTGGGAACGCCGTCGCCGTAATCGCGGTGGGGAACTGCGCGTCGTTCGGTGGATTACCCAAAGCGGCCCCGAACCCGACGGGCGCGGTCGGTGTCATGGATCTTGTCAAAGACAAGCCGATTATCAATTTACCGGGATGTCCCGTCAATGCCGTGAACATAACGGCCACGATCGTCCATTACCTCACCTTCAAAAAACTGCCCAAGGTCGATCACCTGAAGAGGCCGTTGTTTGCCTATGGCCACAGGATTCACGACAACTGCGAGAGGAGGGCGCATTTCGACCGAGGGGAGTTCGTGCGGAAGTGGGGGGATGAAGGCCACAGAAGCGGATGGTGTTTATATCAGATGGGGTGCAAGGGACCCTTGACGTTCGCGAATTGCCCCCGGGTAAGGTGGAATGAAGGAACAAACTGGCCGGTGGGGGCAGGACACGGGTGTGTGAGCTGTACGGAAAAGGATTTCTGGGAACTTGGGGTCTACAACCGGGCCAATATCCCCGAATTTATCCCCCCTGCCACCTACCCAAAGGTCGGCCGGGCCAAGAAAGAAGTTCCCTCATCGACGAATGAGATCCTGGGAGGACTCATCGGCGCGGCCGTGGGGGGAGCTGCGGCCATCGGACTGACTAAGGGATTCAAAAGGGATACGGACAAGGAAGACAAGGCATAGGTCCATGGTTGAAGGAGGCATTTGATGTCTTTAAATAGAAGAGGTTTTTTGAAGATATTGGGTATCGTATCAGGGAGCGTGCTTGTTCATCCCATGAAAAGCCGCGCGAAGACAATAGCTCCGAAATTCAAAGATGAAATCGCCGTTCTTTACGATGCTTCCAAGTGCGTCGGCTGTAAATCGTGTCAAAATGCCTGCAAAAGGATCCACCACCTGCCGCCGGAAATCGATCAGGCCCGCCTATACGACGCCCCGGAAGATCTGTCTGAAAAAACGTGGAATCTGATCGTACTTGCGAAGGAAGGGGGAAGACATCCCTTCTTCTTCAAGAGATGCTTCCATTGCACGGAGGCAAGTTGCGTAAATGTCTGCCCGACCGGGGCTGTTCATCACGAGGAAAACGGCGCCGTCGTCATCGACCAGAACTGGTGCATCGGGTGTGGTTATTGCGCCCAGGCATGCCCCTTTGGCGTGCCGCACTTGGGTGAAGGCAAGGAGAGGGCCACGGCGAGAAAGTGCGACCTCAATTACTTCAGGGTCATAAAAGGAAAGATACCGGCCTGCGTGGCGAATTGCACCACGGGGGCCTTGTCCTTCGGCAAAAGAAACGAATTGGTTTTAAAGGCCCAAAAGAGGGTGGAGGAGCTGAAAAAACAGGGATATTCCGAAGCCAATCTTTACGGGGATCTCGAATTGGGTGGAATGCATCATATGTCCATCCTGCTCTACAGGCCCTCGGTGTACAAATTGCCGGAAAAACCGAAGGTCGCAACGAGTATACTCGCAAAAAGCTGGCTGGGGGGCTTTCTGGGTGCCGGGTTGATCACCGTTCTCATGACGCCCTTTTGGCTGTCACACAGAAAGAGACAGGGAAAACCGGAACCAGGGGCGAATGACCCTAACGGAAATAGCGGGATGAAGGAGGATTGAAATGCACGAGGTGCTTATGTGGAAATGGCAGATATGGATCTACCTCTGGGCCGCGGGAGTCGCGGGCGGCAGCTATTTCATGGCTTATCTCATAAATGTTTTTACGGGATTTAAAGAAGAGAAACTGCTCAGATATGCCACTTGCATGGGCATTCCTTTCGGCCTGCTCGGAACGGTGATGCTGCTTCTTGACCTGGGCAAGATCCGGAGGTTTTGGCACCTATTGGTCCGGTTCTACTATCGCTCTCCCATGTCCATCGGCTCCTGGGTCTTGATCTTGTGGGTCTTGTGCGGGTTTTTCCTCATGTACCTGTGGGGGCACGAAAAGGGATCCGAAGCGGTCCCGCCCACTTTAAAATCTAAAAAGAGTTCCGGCTTGAAGAAATTCGCGGAAGGGACGAATTTCATCCTGTCCCTCATCTTGATCGCGTATACGGGTGTGTTGTTGAGCTCTACCAGCCTGCCGGTCTGGAAATCCTACTTTCTGCCGGCGCTTTTCGTTATCTCCGCGTGTTCCACTGGCTTCGCCGGGATCTTGATCATCCTCGTTCTGAAAGGTGAAAGGATCTCGCATGCCATGGGGCAGACCTCGATACTTTTGAGCCTGCTTGAAGCCCTCGTGCTCGTTTTGTTCCTGCTTCATGTCCCGTCACACGTCGTCGTTCACGGCACCCTGCGCTTCGCTTTTTGGGGCGGCGTCGTGGTGATCGCCCTGTTTCTTCCCATTTGGTTCAAATTATGGAACTTGGGCATGCCGAAAGAAAACCGCGTGATTCTTTTGATGGCGGCATGGTGGATACTGATTGGTGGCATCATCCTGAGGGCGGTCATCGTTATTGGTGGTCAGGTAGTTTTATAGATGTTTGAAATTTTTATGCGCTAAAAGGAGAAGACAATGGCAAAAATCATCGTCGATCCCATCACCCGGATAGAGGGGCATCTGAGAATAGAAGCCGAAGTCAAGAACGGCAAGATTACCCGTGCCTGGTCTTCAAGCACCATGTTCCGAGGTATAGAGAAGATCTTACAGGGAAGGGACCCGAGAGAGGCATGGGTCATCACCCAGAGAATCTGCGGCGTCTGCACCACGGTTCATGCCCTGGCGTCCATACGGGCCGTTGAGAATGCGCTCGGTATCACGGTACCGGACAACGCGAGAATCTTAAGAAACATCATCATAGGTTCTCAGAATGTTCAAGATCACATCATACACTTCTATCATCTACATGCCCTGGACTGGGTGGATGTCGTCAGCGCCCTCAAAGCCGATCCCGCCAAGACGGCCAAACTGGCGCAATCGATTTCCGATTGGCCGAAGTCCAGCGCAAAGTATTTCAAGGGAATAAAGAACAAGATTGCCGCCTTCGTCAAGAGCGGGCAACTGGGCATCTTCGCCAACGCCTACTGGGGACACCCTACCTATAAACTACCGCCCGAGGCCAATCTCATGGCCGTCGCCCACTACCTCGAGGCCTTGAACATCCAGAGGGAATACATCCGGGTCCACGCCCTGCTCGGTGGGAAGAACCCCCACTTGCAGACCTTCCTTGTCGGCGGCATGGCCGTGCCGGTGGATCCCGACAGCGAAAATGCCTTGAACGCCGACTCCATCGCGTTGCTCCTGAAACTGCAGGACAACGTGAAGGCGTTCGTCGAGAAGGTTTACTTGCCGGATATCTTGGCGGTGGCCCCGTATTATCTCGAATGGGCAAAAATAGGCGGCGGCGTCGGGAACTACCTGAGCTACGGGGACTTCCCCGGCGCGGACGGGAAGAACTGGTTCCCCGGGGGCGTCGTGATCAACAAAGATCTCTCCAAGGCCTATCCCTTGAACGAGAAGAAGATTACGGAATACGTCACGCATTCCTGGTACAAGTACGACGACGAATCGAAGGGCCTGCACCCCGCCGAGGGTGTCACGAATCCCCATTACACGGGCCCCAAACCACCTTACAAGTACCTTGAGACAGACAAGAAATATTCGTGGGTCAAGGCCCCGCGGTACGATGACAAACCGATGGAAGTCGGACCCCTGGCAAGGCTCCTGGTGGGATACGCCTCGGGTCAAAAAGAGATCGTGAATGCCGTCAACGGATTTCTCAAAAAGGTAAACGCCGGACCTGAGGTCCTGTTTTCGACGCTCGGGAGGACGGCCGCCAGGGCGATAGAAACCCTTTTAATGGTGAACAAAACGTTCGAATGGATCGCGGAACTCGAGGCCAACATGAAGAAAGGCGACCTGCAGATCCATGATCCCAAGTGGTGGGAACCGGCCACATGGCCTAAGGAAGCCATGGGGTATGGGTGGCACGAAGCACCGAGGGGCGGGCTTGGACACTGGATAAAGATAAAGGACAAAAAGATAAAAAATTACCAGGCGATCGTTCCGACAACCTGGAATGCCTCCCCGAGAGACGCCCGCGGGGCCATGGGGCCGTACGAGGCGTCCCTGGTGGGAACTCCCATCGCGGATCCCAAGAAACCCCTGGAAATTCTGAGAACCGTTCATTCATTCGATCCCTGCCTGGCTTGTGCGGTGCACGTATACGATGCAAAAGGAAATGAAACGGCGGCGGTTAAGGTGATGTGAACCCAGCCGACCGAAGGATCCTGCCGGGGCCAACCGAAGGTTGAGTGAAGGAACGATTCATGGATAGAAACCATATCCTTATTCTCGGGATCGGCAACTATCTGATGGGGGATGACGGCATCGGTGTTCATGCAATCGAGGCGCTGAGAAAAAACCGTATGCTCAGGGGCATCGACATCGTTGACGGGGGGACCAAAGGACTTGAACTCATAAACCACTTCGAGAACAAAAAACGCGCAATCATCATCGATGCCATCGACTTGAACCGGGCGCCGGGCGAATTCATCCTCCTGAGGGGTGAGCAGATCACGACATACCTCGACAGGATAAGATACAGCGTTCATGAGATCGGGTTGAAAGACTTGCTGTCCACGCTACTGCTGCTTGACATGATGCCGGATGAGTTGATCCTAATAGGTCTTCAGCCCGGCAAGATTGAGGCGGGAACCACGCTTTCAAACGGCGTGAAAAACAATCTAAACCAGCTCATCGACCGAATAACCGAGATCGTTCATGCATGAATTATCGCTTGCAAGCTCCCTGCTCGACATCGTGCATGGCTACAGCCTCGAGCACAAATTCAAAAAGGTAAATTCTATCAAACTTTCGTTCGGTGAATTGAGCGGCGTCAACAAAGACAGTCTGACGTTTGCTTTCAAGGCCTTGGCGAAAGGAACCATCGCGGAAGGGGCGGATCTCATGTTCACCCTGATTCCGGCCGTCGCCACCTGTTGTGCCTGTCGAAGGAATTTCCAACCGCCGGGGGACATCGCGGAATGCCCCTCGTGTGGATCCCAGGAAATGTACCTTTCGGCAGGCTTCGATGAACTTAAACTTCTGGAATTGGACGTGGAATAAGCCCATGTGCGTAGCCTTCCCGGGAAAGATCATCGCCATAAAGGAAAATCTCACGGCCATCGTGGACATATCGGGGGTCCAAAGAGAGGTGAACCTGGGGCTGCTGGATGGCGACGTGGCGGTCGGAGACTATGTGATCTCTCACATTGGGTTCGCAATCCACAAAGTCGAAAAGAAAGAGGCGGAAGAATCCTTAAAAATCTTGAACGACCTGCTGAAAGAACCGTCATGATGCCCTACGCCCAAGGATTCGGAAAGCCGGAACACGCCAGGGCGATCCTAAAAAGAATCCGTGCCGCATCGGAAAAAGTCGGCCCCATAAACATCATGGAAGTCTGCGGCACCCATACCAATGCCATCGCCCGACACGGCATCAAATCGCTGTTACCCGACACCATCCACCTCATCTCCGGTCCCGGGTGCCCCGTCTGCGTCACCTCTCAACACGACATCGATGTTTCACTCCACCTGGCCGACAAAGGCGAGGCCGTTTTTTGCACGTTTGGCGATATGCTGAAGGTTCCCGGAACCAAATCAAATTCCCTCGAAAAGATCAAGGCGAAGGGACGGGATATCAGGGTCGTCGTTTCGCCGATCGACTGCTTGAAAATCGCGACCGAAAACAAAGGCAAACCCGTCGTATTTCTGGCCATCGGGTTTGAAACGACGTCCCCCACCGTGGCCTTCACGGTGAATATGGCTAAGGAAAGGAAGATTTCCAATTTTTTCGTCTTTTCGGTCCACAAGCTGATATCTCCGGCCATGAAGGTCCTCCTGGACGACCCCGAGATCAACGTCGACGCCTTTTTGCTCCCAGGACACGTCTGTACGATTCTCGGGAAGAACGATTTCGACTTCCTGGCGGATCACGGAAAGGCCGGGGTCATCACCGGTTTTGAGGCCATGGACATCCTGACGGGGATCCTGATGATCCTGCGACAAATCGAGGAGAAAAATTTCAAGATCGAAATAGAATACAAGAGGGCGGTCAGAGAAGAGGGAAACGTGAAGGCCAAAAAGATCCTGCGGGAGGTGTTCGACGTTTCCGACGCGACGTGGCGTGGACTTGGGGAAATCAAGGCCAGCGGCCTGAAGCTGAACGATGCGTTTTTCATGTTCGACGCCGAGAAAGTCTTCGACATTCCCGAAATAGAATCCGAAGAGATCAAAGATTGTATTTGCGGAGACATTCTCAAAGGGAAGAAGCTTCCCCTGGACTGCAAGCTGTTCAACAAGGGATGCCATCCCTTCAATCCCATTGGTCCCTGCATGGTCTCCTCCGAGGGCACGTGCGGGACGTTTTACCGGTACCAGCGATGAGAAACGAGAAAAAAGGGGAAAGGTCATGAATCGAATAAAGGTTGTCAAAAACATCCTTGACGCAAATCACAGAATCGCGGAGGAAAACCGAAGGTTGTTCGATGAAAAGGACATCTTCGTCGCCAATTTGATGAGTTCGCCGGGCGCCGGCAAGACAAGTTTTCTGGAAAATATTCTCCCGGCACTCAAAAGCAAGTACAGAGTAGGCATCATCGAGGGAGACATTCAAGATACTTACGACGCCGAAAGAATTTCGAGACTGAATGTCCCCGTGGTGCAAATCAACACCGGGGGAGCGTGCCATATCGACGGAAACATGGTAAAGGAAACATTTCATGACCTGCCCCTTGACGACGTCGACTTGCTGATCCTGGAAAACGTGGGGAACCTGGTGTGCCCCGCGGAATTCAGCATCGGAGAGAATTTAAAAATCATGCTGCTTTCGGTTCCGGAAGGAGACGACAAACCGATGAAATATCCCTTGATGTTCAAGGTCTCCAGGGCCCTGATCATAAACAAGATCGATCTCCTTCCCTTCGTGCCGTTCAGCCTTGAAAAGGCCAAAAACAACGCCCTGAAGATAAACCCCAAGCTGAACCTTTTCGACATCTCGTGCAAGACCGGTGAGGGCCTCGAGGACTTCCTGCGATGGTTCGAAAAGGAAATAGACGCGTATCTCTCGACGCGCCCCGGTGGAAAAAGCCGTGGTTGAATCGGGGTGACCCAAAAGAGAATACAAATAAAATTTTTCGGAACGGTCCAGGGGGTCGGATTCCGGCCCTTCATCTACAGAACGGCTACCAGACTGGGGTTGACAGGGTTTGTTAAAAACTTATCGGATTCCGTTCTCGTCGAAATCGAGGGGGAAAAACCTGCCGTTGAAGGATTCCTCGACCGGCTAAAGCCCAACCTGCCTCCGCTCGCGGCGATTGAAAAAATCGAGAAAAAAGATCTGCCGCCGAAGAACGATAAAAAATTTGAGATACGACCGTCCGAAAAAAGCTCCAAGACCCTAATCCACATCTCTCCGGACATCGCGGTCTGCAAGGATTGCCTTAATGAGCTTTACGACCCAGGCGACAGGAGATACCTCTATCCTTTCATCAACTGTACCAACTGCGGACCGAGATTCACCATCATCAAGGACATTCCATACGACAGGCGAAACACCTCCATGGCCGTGTTCGAGATGTGCGACGATTGCAGGAAGGAATACGAAGACCCCCTTGACCGAAGATTTCACGCCGAACCCATCGCATGTGCACAATGCGGCCCGCGGTTGACCCTGCTCAACAGAAAAGGGGAAAAGATCCGCACCGGCAATCCGATCGAACAATGTGCCGAGCTCCTAACGCGCGGGAAGATCGTGGCGATCAAGGGGTTGGGCGGCTTTCACCTGGCCGCCGACGCGACGAGCGCGGCGGCCGTGGCAAGGTTGCGAAAAAGAAAGCACAGAGAAGAGAAGGCGCTTGCGCTGATGGTCAAGGACATTGGGCTCATTGAGACGATCGCCCGCGTTGACGAGACGGAAAGGAAGTTGCTCCTCTCCCCCCAGTGCCCGATCGTCCTGCTTCGGAAAAAGAAAAACCAAATCATTGCAGACAACGTGGCTCCCGGCCTGGCGAATTACGGGATCATGCTGCCCTATACGCCGCTTCACCACCTCCTTCTCGAGAAAATTCCCTATTTGGTTATGACGAGCGGGAACCAGACCGACGAGCCAATCTGCATCAAAAACACCGAAGCCTTGACCCGTCTCAGGGACATAGCCGATTGTTTCCTCGTGCACGACAGGGAAATCCTCTTAAGGTGTGACGATTCCATCCTGATGCGTGTCGGCAAGGGCAAGATGATTCTAAGGAGGGCAAGGGGGTTCGTTCCCTCTCCCATCACGTTAACCAGGAAGTTCAAAAGCCCCGTCCTGGCACTCGGGGCCCACATGAAAAACACGATCTGCCTCGTGCGAGGTCATCTGGCGTTCCTCAGCCCCCACATCGGTGACCTCCAGACACCGAAGGCCAGGGATTTCCTGCTGGAAAACGTGGCCCTCTTACAGAAACTCGCGGAAGCGTCCCCTGAAATCATTGTCTGCGATCTCCATCCTTCCTACGCCACCACCCGGATGGCCGAAAAAATGGCCGAGGAAAAGAACGCAATCCTGATCAAGGTACAGCATCACCATGCACATATTGTCAGCTGCATGGTGGAAAACAGGGTGGAGGGCAGTGTTATCGGCTTCAGCTTCGACGGAACGGGGTACGGCCTCGACGGAAAAATCTGGGGCGGAGAAGTCCTGGTCTCCACCCTGAGAAGTTTCGAAAGGGCCTACCACCTTCAAAACTTCCTCCTTCCCGGAGGAGAAAAGGCGATAAAAGAAATTTGGAGGATAGGGGTATCCCTCGTAAAAGACAGTTTCCCCGAAAATTGGAAGGACATCGTCAAGGCCCTGAACCTGGCGGAGCCAACCTCATTAAAGGTCCTCGATGCCATTCTCAGCAAGAAAATCCTCTGTATAGAAACTTCCAGCATGGGAAGACTCTTCGACGGGGTATCCGCAATCCTGGGATGTAGAAAAAACGTGTCATACGAAGGCCAGGGCGCCATGGAACTGGAGAGCATCAGCAGAGAAAACCGAGACATCGGCCTCCGTTTCCGGTTGAAGGAAAATCTCTTCGATCACACGGCCCTGATACGCAAAATCGTGAACCTGAGACTGAACGGAGAATCCGTGCCCAAAATCGCCTACGCGTTTCACCGGGCTGTCGTCGATTTGATCGTCGATATATCCGAAAAGGTACGCGCCGAAAGAAAACTCAACCGGGTCGTTCTGACGGGAGGGTGTTTTCAAAACAGGATACTGTTAACCCGTGCCCGTCATCGGCTGCGGTCCAGGGGTTTCAACGTCCTGATCCATGAACATGTCCCCTGCAACGACGGGGGCATCTCGCTCGGACAGGCCATGATCGCCACGGCGAAGGAGAACACAAATGGAAAAAAATGATAGATTCCTGCTCGCCCACGGAGACGGCGGACTCCTGACGAACAAGCTGATAGACGCCACCATCCTAAAATACCTGAACAATGACATCCTGGCATGCCTCGGAGACAGCGCCAACCTGCCATGGCCGGGCGAAAAGATCTGCTTCACCACGGATTCTTACACCGTCGATCCCATTTTCTTTCCCGGCGGCGACATCGGTTCTCTTTCCGTCTACGGAACGGTCAACGACCTCGCCGTCTCCGGCGCCAAGCCACTGTATTTGAGCCTCTCCTTCATCATCGAAGAAGGATTCCGCATGGGAGAGTTTACGAAGATCTTGCGGTCCATCTCCACCGCATGCCGGAAGGCCGGAGTAAAAGTGGTTACGGGGGACACAAAGGTGGTCCCCAAAAACAAGGGAGACAAAATTTACATCAACACCTCGGGAATAGGGATCTACGATTATCCCCGAGCAATCGGCCCCGGAAGCATCTCCACCGGTGATGTCATCATCCTGAACGGCTCCATCGGGGCCCACGGCATCTCCGTTCTGCTCGCGAGGGAGGATTTTGGAATAGAAGCGAACATCGTTTCCGACTCCCAGCCGTTGAACCTCATCATTGAAACGCTGACGGCGGCCAACAAAAACATCCACTGCATGAGGGACGCGACGCGCGGCGGCGTGGGAACGGTGCTCTTGGAGCTTGCTTCTCAAAGCGGTTTGGACTTCGAGATATCCGAAACAGAGATACCGATAGAAGACAGCGTCCACGGCGTTTGCGAAATCCTGGGGCTCGATCCCTTGTACATCGCAAACGAAGGGAAATTTCTGCTCTTTTGCGAAGAGAAAGACGCGAACCAGATCTTGGACCTGATAAAAAACTCCTCGGAGAATGCCCGTCCTGCGATAATCGGGCGAGTCACCGGCAAGGGAACGGGAAGGGTCCGCTTAAGGACATCCATCGGCGGCACCAGGGAAATCGACATGCCCGTCGGCGGGCTACTCCCCAGAATCTGTTGATCCGAGGATAGGAGGAAATGAAAATGTGAAAATGAAAATGGGGGACGTGAAAATGGGGGACTTCCTTAAATAATTCAATATCATAGATTCGAGGTTCGCGGTCGAAAAAGCTCCAAGCTTGAAGCTGAAAGACAGTGACGAGTTGAAGAGTGACGAGTAAAAAGTGAGGGAGTGAGAGAGGAAATAGGAAAAAACTCAAAGCTCAAGGCTCAAGGCTGAAAGGACTTCAGGCTCCTACCTTCAACCTTCAGACTGAAATCAACGAAATCAACGGAACCAACGAGACCAACGAGATTGACGAGACCTGAAAATCAATCCGAGGCGGCCGTTGATGAAGGTGACGTGGAACCCCGTTGAGGGGTTCAATTCCAGTTTTTCATGTTTCAGCGTGGAACGGCAAACGAATGTTTGGATGGCGATCTTTCCATTCCGGAACGAGGGTTTTGGGTGTCCGGCCGGCGAAGAAGTCCACGATGGCGTCATGGAGGATCTGGGCCATCTTGAACCGCGCCTCCCGGGTGGCGGACCCGATGTGGGGGAGCAGGACGCAGTTGTCCAGGCGGCTCAGCGCTTCCGGCACGTGCGGTTCGTTTTCGTAGACGTCCAGACCCACGCCCCAGATGCGTTTCTCCTTCAGGACCCTTATGAGGGCCGGCTCGTCCACCACGGGACCCCGGGCCGTGTTGATGAGGATGGCGTCGGGCTTGAGCAGCGCCAGCTTGTCCGCGTCGATGAGGTGGCGGGTTTCGTCCGTCAGCGGCACGTGGAGGGAGACGACATCCGACCGGCGCAAAAGCTCTTCCAGGGTAACGTAGGTAGCCGCCAGTTCCTTTTCTCTGTCCGACGGAAGCCTCGTGCGGGAGAAGTAGAGGATGGACATCCCGAAGCCGAGGCAGCGGCGGGCGAAGGCCCGGCCGATCCGCCCCATGCCGACGATTCCCACCGTTTTGCCGGTAAGCTCCAGGCCCAGGAGGAGGTCGGGTTTCCAGGCGGTGAATTTTCCCTCCACCACGTAGGCGTGCGCCTCGGGGATTCGGCGCGCCACCGCCAGCAGCAAGGCGAACGCGACATCGGCGGTGGCGTCCGTCAGGACGTCCGGCGTGTGGACGACGGGGATGTTCTTCTCGATCGTTGCAGGAACGTCGATGTTGTTGTAGCCGACCGCGTAGTTGGCGATGAGCTTCAAATCCTGGGCTGCTTCGAGGGTTTCCC
>CAZOBB010000155.1:0-2749 GCA_964577975.1 uncultured Thermodesulfobacteriota bacterium
CTCAACGTGCCGTTCGACCTCTCGCAGGTCATGTTCATCACGACGGCCAACCTCATCGACCCCATCCCCTCCGCCCTGAAAGACCGGATGGAGATCCTCCAGCTCTCGGGCTACACCGATGAGGAAAAACTCAAGATCGCGAGGAAATACCTCATCCCGCGGCAGATCGAGGAAAACGGCATCACGGACAAAGACATCGAAATCTCCGACAAGGCCATCCTGAGCATCATCCATCACTACACGCGCGAAGCGGGCCTGCGAAACCTGGAGCGCGAGATCGCCAACATCTGCCGCAAGGTGGCCAAACGGATCGCCGAAGGGAACCACAAGGGTAAAACCCGGGTCACCGCCGCGAACCTCCACAAGTTTCTCGGCGTCCCGAAGTTTCTCGATGAAGAGGGGGTGCACGAAGACCAGGTGGGTGTCACCACGGGCCTTGCCTGGACCCAGTACGGCGGAGAGATCCTCCACGTGGAGGCCTCCATCATGAAGGGCAAGGGGCAACTGACCCTGACGGGACAGCTCGGGGACGTCATGAAGGAATCGGCGCAGGCCGCCCTCACCTACGCGAGGGCCAACGCCAAGCGCCTGGGTATCAAGGAATCGATCTTCAAGGACCACGACATCCACATCCACGTCCCCGCCGGCGCCATCCCCAAGGATGGACCTTCCGCGGGTGTCACCATGGCCACCTCCCTCATTTCCGTCTTGACCAACACCCCGGTTCACTGGGACGTGGCCATGACGGGTGAGATCACCCTTCACGGACGTATCCTGCCCATCGGCGGGCTGAAGGAAAAGCTCCTCGCGGCGACCCACGCGGGGATCAAAACGGTCCTCATCCCGTTCGAAAACAAGAAGGATCTCAGCGAAATCCCCAAAAACGTCAAGAATAAGCTCAAGATCATTCCGGTCAAGAGGATGGACGAGATCCTCCCCATCGCCCTGACAAAAGACATCTTCAAAGAATCGAGCGGCTCAAAAAGGAAGAAAACAACCGACAAGGAGCCATGAGGCGTGGGGGACAAGACATGGAGCGAGTTTGAGATCATCAACCGCTTCTTCCGCACCATAGGGAATCGGTCAGCCGAAGGCGTCATCACCGGCATCGGGGATGACGCCGCGGTTATATCGGAAACGGGGAGACGGCCCCTCCTCATCACCCACGACATGATGATCGAGGACATCCACTACAAATCCCGGTGGATGTCCCCTTTTCAACTGGCGCGCAAGCTCGTGGCCGTCAATGTCAGCGACATCGCGGCGATGGGAGGAATCCCTCTTTACGCCCTCCTTGCCCTTGCCCTTCCGGATCCCATGGAAAAAGGTTGGATAGAAGGCTTCAGGAAAGGCCTGGGGGATGCCCTTAAGTCATTCGGCATAAGCCTCATCGGCGGCGACACATCCCAATCTCCCGGCCCCGTCATGGTGGCCCTGACGCTCTTCGGAAAGAATGACGGTGGCACCCCGGTCCTTCGGCACCACCCCAAGGCCGGGGACACCCTCTACGTGACGGGGACTCTCGGGGACGCCGCCCTCGGCCTTACCATCCTGAATCAGAAGGGGCAAGATCCCGCCTTGACGGAAGAGGAAACCTTCCTTGCCCGACGCCATCTCGACCCTACCCCGCGGGTGGGCCTTGGGCGGGAAATCGCCTCGAAACAGATCGCCACGGCCATGATCGATATCAGCGACGGATTGATCGCCGACCTGGATCATCTCCTCGAGGGTGCCTCCATCGGCGCGGAAATCCACGTGGAATCCCTCCCCTGTTCGGAGGCCTTCAAGCAAGTCGCGCCCCGCTACCACGAGTCACCAGAGATCCTGGCCCTCTCGGGTGGAGAAGACTACGAACTCCTCTTTACCTCCCCCATCCCGCCGGACAAGCTTACTCTTTCCCCCCCGACGGCCGTTACCCCCATCGGTCGAATCACCGATACCCCGGGGATCACGATACTGAAACACGGAAATCCGGTGTCCCTGGACGCCAGGGGATTTCAGCACCTCTTTCACCAGAAAGGATAAAATCATGAACAAGGTTTTCATCCAGGATTTACGGGAAAATCAGAACATCGACACCCTCTTCCTCGTACAGGACAAGCGCGTCCTGGAAACGCGGACCGGCAAGCCCTACCTGCGAATCCGCCTCCAGGACAAGACAGGGGAAATCGAAGGGCGGGTCTGGGAACAGGCCAACGAATACGCCCGTCACTTCAAGATCAACGACTACGTCCGCGTCAAGGGTATGATCACCCAGTTCCAGGGGGAACTCCAGATCAACGTCTCCTCCATCCACAAGGTTCCCGTGGAAAAGGTCAACCCGGAGGATTTCCTCCCCGTGGGAAAAAAAGATATCGAGGAGATGACCCGATCCCTCAAGAAACTCATCGAAAGCCTCGAAGACCCCGATTACAAGGCCCTGCTCTCCGCCTTCTTCGACGACGAAGGGTTCATGAAGACCTTCGCCCGCTCCCCCGCGGCCAAGTCGATGCACCACGCCTGGATCGGGGGACTTCTGGAGCACACCCTCTCCATCGCCCGGTTGGCAGAGCGAATCGTGAGGCACTACGACAAGGAGGGGCTCCCCCTCAACCGCGATCTCCTCATTACGGGGGCCGTCCTCCACGACGTGGGCAAGACAAAAGAACTGGCCAGCATGCCCTCCTTCGAATACACCACGGAGGGAAAACTGATCGGCCACCTGGTCATCGGCGTGGAGATGATCGACAAGGCCGCCGCCAAGATCCCC
>CAZOBB010000156.1:0-5843 GCA_964577975.1 uncultured Thermodesulfobacteriota bacterium
CTTCGCCTTCTCCTCGGGGGTCTCTTCCCGGTTCTTCGGCGCCGGGACCCGACACGGCCCCATCGCGCAGTTCTTGCAGCACGCCCCCCCGGCCCCTATCGGACACGGCTTGATCCGCGCCGCACGGTCAAATACGGTATCCACCCCATCCTGTACCGCCTTCTCGTACGCCTCCAACGTCGCTTTGTCTACACTGACTGGCTTGGCTTCTGCCATGGTTCGTTCCTCCTTGAATCGATTTTATTTTTTCTTTCCAACCGCTGCCATATAGATGACAGTCTCTTCGTTGCCGTCCACGCCGATAAGCTGGTTGGCTTCGCTATCGAAAAACGCGCCGACCGCGCAGCATCCCAACCCGAGGGCCTCGCACGCCAGATAGAGATTCTGGCAGATGTGGGCCGCGTCGAGGTAGATGTAACGGTAGGCGCGTTGTTCGTATTTCCACGCGCTTCGCGGGATGACCGCCGTCCAGACGAAATCGACGGCTGCCTGGGCCATCATCCCCTGCTCCAGGGCCGCCTGGGCCAGCGGAACCCCATAATTCCCCGGAGAGAGAGATTCCAGTTCCCACTCGGGAAGGAATAGGTGATAGAGCCCGGGTTCCAGTTTCTCCACCCGGTTGACCACGAGGTAGGTCTCGATGGGAAAGAGACCGCCCGCCGACGGGGCCGTCCGGAACAGGGTATCTCCCGCCACTGCCGTCACTCCCTGGGTTGCCCAAACAAGCTGGGATAGCGTTTCGAAAGCGATGGAAGCCTCGGAAAAGTCCCGATGAGACCGTCGTCGCTGCATCGTTTTCCAAACGGGCATTCCGCCCTCGATTTCGGGAGTTGCCAGCGGAACCCGGGGTGCCTCGTACCGTTTAAAGGCCGGAGGTTTTTTGGCCCAGTCCAGGCTTCGTCCGCCCACATTCCGGCGGGTGTAGCTGGTCAGTTCCTGAAAATCTGTTCCGATACCCTGCATGCCTTTCTCCTCCCCCAATAATTCGCAATATGTATGCCAAAGTATGACCATAAAAATATGTATATATTTCAATAGGTTATGGAAGTACGGCAAATGGCATAAAAAAAGAACTTGATTTGTGCGAAAAAAATGCGTTGAATAGGGAATCGAGACGCAGGAACGCGAAAATTTTTCGCGTTGTCCGAAGCGGGGGCGAAAACTTTGCGGGCAGAGGGGACCTTATGGTTCAAGGCCTGAGCGATGAAATGATCCGGGGGATCCTGGAATCCTGTCGCGTCTTGGCGGTCGTGGGGATGTCGAGGGATCCTGGTAAGGCGGCGGGGAGGGTTCCCCGATACCTTGCCATGAGGGGGTTCACCGTGATACCCGTCAATCCCAACGCAGAAACCATCGAGGGACGGCAGGGGTATTCGAAACTTTCTGAGGTGACGGAGGATATTGATGCCGTGGTTATCTTCCGCCCTTCGGAAGAGGTTTGGCCCGTTGTAGAAGAGGCCGTGGCGAGAAAGAGACGACGCGGCGATCTCCGTGTCGTCTGGATGCAGGAAGGAATCCGAGACGAGGCGGCGGCGCGTCTCGCGGAGGGAGAGGGGCTGATGGTCGTTCAGGACCGGTGTATGGCGAAGGAGTATCGACGTCTTTATGAAACGGCTTAGGATGGACCGGGAAAATCCGGCGCAAAGGCTGCTTGAATGGTTTGAGGTTAACCGGCGGGATCTGCCCTGGCGGAGGGAGCCGAGAGATCCTTATCATGTCTGGATCTCGGAGATCATGCTCCAGCAGACGCAGGTTCAAACCGTGATCGGCTATTTCGATCGGTGGATCGATCGGTTCCCCGACATCCCCGCCCTCGCGGCGGCTTCGCTGGACGCGGTGCTCAAGGCGTGGGAGGGATTGGGTTATTACACTCGGGCGAGAAACCTCCACAGGGCCGCCGGGATCCTCGTGGAAGAATATGGAGGGAGACTCCCCCGCCGGGCAGCGGAACTTCAAAGGCTTCCCGGCATCGGTCCCTATACCGCCGCGGCGATTGCCTCTTTGGCCTTTGGAGAGGATGTCGTCGCGGTGGACGGGAATATTCGCCGCGTCGTTTCGAGGCTCTTCACGGTCGAGAAAGAGGTGACCCGTAAAGACGCGGCACGCCTGCTCGATCCTTTTTACGCGCCGGGACAGGCGGGCCGGGTGAACGAGGCCCTGATGGAGCTGGGGGCCCTCTGCTGCGTGCCGGGGACGCCGACCTGCGAGGGATGCCCGTTGCGGCCTGTGTGCGGGGCGTATCACCAAGGCAACCCGGGGGATTTTCCCGTGATGAAAAAGAGGAAGAGCCCTCCCCGTGTAAGCCGAAAGGGGATATTGCTTCTCAAGGGAAACAGCCTCTACCTGATCCGGCGGCCGGAAGGCGGGATGCTGGGCGGCTTGTGGGGGATTCCCCTCATTGAAGGCGAGGTGTCCGGCGTGCGGTCCATTGAGGCGGTCCTGGAAGATGTTTCCCATGCCTACAGCCATTTCCGGATTACCGTGACCCCCTTTGTGGTGAGCGATAGGGGTGATGGGACGTATGCCGGGGAGGGAGGCCGGTTCATTCCCCTGGAAGAGATTCCCCACCTGGCGCTTTCCACCCTGGATCACAAGATCCTGAAACGGCTGAGGGACTACCGGGAGGCGCGCAAGAAGCAAGGACGCGATTCGCTTGACAGGAATAGCGGGAGGGAGTAGGAAGGCGGAGGGAGGGCATGAAAAGGCTTTTGAGACACGGGAGGGGAAAGTGAAACACGTGGAGGAAAAAGGAGAGGAAAGGATGTTTTTACCTTTCCGGGATGTCTCTCGGGCGACCCCGGGCGAGGAGATCCTCTATCCCTTCACGGCCGTTGTCGATCAGGAGGAGGCGAAGGAGGCCCTTCTTCTCACCCTTGTCAATCCCGCCATCCATGGCGTCCTTCTCCTCGGTGAGAAGGGAACGGGAAAGACCACCCTGGTCCGGAGTGTCTCCACGCTGTTGCCCGAGGTCCGGGTTGTCGATCTCCCCCTTGGAAGTGGGGAGGAAATGGTTTTGGGAACGGTGGACGCCGAAAAGGCCCTGGCCACGGGGAAGATCGAGGTGAAGCCGGGAATCCTGTCACGGGCCGACGGTCACGTTCTCTACATCGATGAGGTCAATCTTCTCCCCGACCACTTGATGGACGTCATTTTAGACGCGGCGGCGACGGGACGTTACACGCTGGAACGGGAGGGAATCTCCACCCGGTGCGGCGCCAGGTTCATCCTCGTGGGGAGTATGAATCCCGAAGAGGGATGGCTTCGTCCCCAGCTTTTGGATCGTTTCGGCCTGGCGGTTCACGTGACCGCCATCACCTCGCCGGAAGGACGGGCCGAGATTTACCGTCGTGCCCAGGCCTTCGAGGATGATCCAAAGGCCTTTCGTGGGCAATACCAAAAGGCGCAGCAGGAGATGACGGAACGGCTCCGGAAGGCACGGGAGAGATTGAAAAGTGTCGAGGTGCCGGATGAGATTGTCCGGCGAACCATTGAGATCGTCCTGGAGCTGAACGTCGCCACCCATCGGGCGGAGCTGACCATTTTACGGGCCGCCCAGGCGCGGGCCGCCCTGAACGGCAGGGAAGAGGTGGTGTGGGAGGATGTTCAAAGGGTCATGCCTGTGGCGTTACAGCACCGACTTCCCTGGCTGGATATGCAAGAGAACCTGTCATGGGAGGTTATCGAGCAACGGATCTTAAAGGGTAGGGGAGGCAAAGAGGAGAAAGACAAGCATGGGTGGTTTTCTACACCCTTTTATCGTAAAAAAAAAGCCACGATCCCCTAAAAAAGGTCGCGCGTGCTGATTTTGAGGAGGGCAAGACACCGGCGGATGTCCCGTGCCGGGAGACGACACGGGAAAGAAACAATTTTTTCTTCACGTTTTTTTCAAAAAGACTTCCCAAGACGGTATCAGTAGACTCGAAAGGTCGTTCCCGCTTCCGGAAAGAAGCCCTTTCCGAGGCAGGGTGGAAACAGGCTTTTCGGCCGTGGCAAGGAGGAAAGGTCGATCTTATGGCCTCTCTCTACCAGGCTTGGAAGTACAGGCGACGAATACCAAAGGCGAGGGATATCCAGGCACCCGTTTTTCGGATTCCTCACAATTGTCTTCATATCTTTCTTTTGGATGTGAGTGATTCCATGGCGGCTACATTTGAAATAGTGCAGAGGTGGGCGGCAAAAGTTTTGTCGGAAACCTATTTGCGTCGAGATCCCGTTACGTTTCTCACCGTTCAAGGAAAAAAGGCAAGGATACTGACTCCTCCCACGACCAGTATCCAGTTTCTTCTCCACCGACTTTCAAAGGTAACGGAAGGCGGTGGCACCCCCCTTCGTCAGGGATTGCGATTGACCGATAGAGTGATTCGGCAATGGCGAGATCGTTATCCTGCCATCAAGCTTGTCATGGTAACGGATGGACGGTCGACGCAACCTCTCGACGATATGGAAAGACCTTTACGGTCGATCCATAGGCATGTCCAGGAACGGATAGTTGTTAATCCCGTTCCACATGCCGCACCTTTCGCTCAGGCTTTTGCTGATTTGCTCAAGGCTCGATGCCTTACACCGGAGGAATTTCTACGTTTGAATGGATAGGGAATAAAAACGCGGGACAGGTAGTTTAAGAAAAAAAAGGAAGAGGTTTTTCTTTACGATAAACGAGGGCTTGGCACGTGGCGATAAGGTTGTCTTCCTCATCTGAAACCCGAATCTCATAGGTGGCCGTTTTTCTTGTGCGATGGATTTCTTTAGCTTCCGCCGTGAGAACGGAAGAAAAGGCGGGAGAGCGGAGGTACGTGACGTTCATGTTCAGTGCGACGGAAAGGCTCCCATGAGAATTCGAGGCGGTTTCGAACGCCTCGTCGATAAGGGCAAAAATGGCACCCCCGTGGATCATGCCGAAGATGTTTTTCATATCTTCCGTGGGTTTCATTTGGACTTTTGAATATCCCTCGTCGATTTCGACGAGTTTAAGATCGAAAATTTTCGCGAAGGGTTCATTCGCGACGTGTTGTTGGAACGCCTTTTTTACGGTTTCTTTCATCTATGGTCCTTGGCTACATTCAGGTAGATCTTCCGACAACCAAGATAGCAAAACACCCCACGGATGTCAAAAAAGTAAGAGAAAAACCATAGAGCTAGTTTTTTCTTGTGTGATGTGAGAGAATTATATAAGTTTACTTTGAAGGAAAAACGGGGGGTGGAGGGGATATGACGTGAAAAGGCTTGTCCTGTTTTTCGTCGTCTTTCTTCTTTGGGGTGAAGGCATTGGGCTTGCGTGCACGACGATGCTCGTGGCGAAGAGGGCGAAATACGACGACGGGTATGTGAGCGATCTGGCGGACACGTATCTCACGGGCGAGATGGGATATCCGAAGTCGTGGTACGAGAAGTCTCGATGGCCCGACGGGCCCATCAGCTACAAGAAGCCGAGCGAGTGGAAGAAGTAGATGTCGGACGTGTCTCCCTTGCATAGGTTCAAGCCCGGCGTTAAGCGGCATTTTCTGTTCGCCATGGCCGGAGGGATGTGGCTGGGGGTCGGCATCCTGCTTTTGAGGTTCTCGTATACGTGGTTGCATCCTCTCCCACCGAGACTCACGGCGCTTTTCGGCGGGATCGGAATCGCCGCGGCGCTGGCCATCAGCCGCTTCGGGTTCCTGAAGATCGTGGACAAAAACGTGAAACGGATCCTTACCATGGAAGGCAAGCGGTGCGCCTTCGCCTTCATGTCGTGGAAGAGCTATCTCCTCGTGGCGGTCATGGTGGCCATGGGGATCACGATCCGCCGCTCTTCCTTTCCCAAGCCCTATCTCTCCATCCTCTACACGGGAATCGGCCTGGCCCTG
>CAZOBB010000157.1:0-5334 GCA_964577975.1 uncultured Thermodesulfobacteriota bacterium
AAAGCCATACATCATGCTCCGCATGGAATCACGCCGCTCTTTCTCCTCCCCTTCGAGTGAGTAGTTCAGGCCTGGATAATCGTTTTTCAACCGTTCCAAAAAGCCACCCTGAAGCTCCCGGATGATGGCATCCGCATTGGCGATACTCCGCACCACGTCCGCTTTTACATCCACCACCCGACGGCGATCCGACCGGGTAATGACGGAATAGCCCGGTTTAATGGTCCAAGTCGCCACCTCGGGAAGGGGAAGGCGTACCCCCTTCGAAGTTTCTATCTCCATCCGTTCCAGGTCGAGTAAGGATACCCTCTCATTTGCTGGATACCTAACCATGATCCGCACATCGTCCTTGCCCCGTTGAATCCGTACCGCCTCCGTTCCATAAAAGGCTCCGCGTACCTGCAGCCCAAGGTCGATCAGGTTCAAACCCAAGGCCTTGCCCCGCTCAGTGAGTTTCAGATTGATTTCTTGTTTCCCTCCCTCGATATTATCATGAATGTCCTTGACACCATTGAAGCGGGCCAGTTCCTCCTTCAATCTTGCGGCCGCCCGTTTCAGTTGCTCAAAGTTGTCGGAGGAAAGCTGGATGTCGATGGCCGCACCGCCGGAAAAGAGATTGGCATTGTAAGTGATGCTCTCCACCCCCGGAATCTCACCCGTTAGGCGCCGCCATACATTGGCCACGTCGTTGCTGTTGATCCCCTCACGGTCCTTTCCCGCCACCAGCTCGATGGCCACCTCCCCTATGTTGGGGGCCGTACTCGATGCAACCTCGTGCCGGGATCCATACGGTTGGGAGGCCACGGTCAAGGCCACGTGTTTTACGATGGGCTTCCCATACCGTTTTCTGTAATACTCCTCAACTCTCATCGCGGCGGAAGAAAGGCGTTTAACCACCTGAAGGGTCTGTTCTGCACTCGCCCCCTCGGGAAGCTTTACCTCGGCGATCACGAAATCCGCGTCCACCTTGGGAAAGAAAACGACCTTGATTCGTCCCGACGCCACATACCCCACCATGAGACCAAACATCAAGACTCCCAAGGCCACAACCGTCCAACGCCATGAAAGGGCCAATTGGAGGATAGGCTGATAGACCCTCTCTATGAACAGATCAAGCCACCGGTCGAAATACCGGGGCAGAAAGCGAAGGATGCGGCTCCCCTTTCGCTCCTTCAGGTGAGCCAGATGAGAGGGTAAGATGAAGATTGCCTCCACGAGGGAAATGGATAAGACAGAAATGACCACGACGGGAATGGCGTACATGAATTTTCCCATGATCCCCGTAACGAAAAGGAGGGGCAAGAATGCGGCAATGGTAGTCAATACCGTCAGGATAACCGGTGCTGCCATCTCGTAGGCCCCTTCCACGGCCGCCCGCCGCCGGGGAATGCCTGCCTGAATCTTCGTGAAGATATGCTCACCAATGATAATGGCATCGTCCACCACGATCCCCAAACAGATGATGAATGCGAACAGGGAAATCATGTTGATGGAGACCCCGAAATAGGGAAGGATGATGAACGAACCGAAAAAGGCCACCGGAATCCCCATTGCGACCCACAGGGCCAGCCGCAATTCCAGGAACATGGCGAGAAGCAGGACTACCAGGATAAGCCCGTATTTGCCGTTGCGAAAGAGAAGGTTAAGCCGATCCCTCAGAATCTCGGCCTGGTTGTTCGTAATCTGCCAATGGATTCCATCCGGAAGGGTTTTCGCTAGGCGGGGAAGCTGCCTCTTGACTATCTTCTCGATGTCCAAGGCCGATTGCTCTCCTATCCGGTAAACCTTCAGAAGAACGGCAAGGCGTCCATCGAAATACGTGGCGGTATCGGTTTCCTCGAACCCATCCACGATATTCGCAATGTCGGAAAGGCGAATGTATCCCCCTGCGGGATCCCGGATGACGGGGATATCCATAAAATCCCGCCGCGTATATTTTAGGCCTTTGGTCCTGACGAGAATCTCTTCTCCTTTCTGGCGGATTTTTCCGGCGGGGATGTCCCGGCAATTTTCCGCTACTATGGCGGCAACTTGCGGAAGCGTAAGACGATACTTTCGGAGCATTCGCTCCGGAACCTCTATCGAAACCTCATAGGGACGCACCGCATCAAGGGTTACGAGAGAAATCCCCTTAAGGGAGGCCAAGTCATCCCGTAACCGCTCCCCCGCTCGCTTCAAGTCCCGCTCGCTCACGTCCCCATAGAGAACCACTTTCAAGACCTCCCGCTTCCGGGATACCTCCGTCACCACGGGCGAATCGATATCCTTGGGAAAGTTCGTGATCCGATCTACGGCGCTTTTGACGTCGTCCCGCAGTTTCTTTGCGTCATACCCCTTCTGGACCTCCACGAGGACCGTACCTACCCCTTCCCGGGCCGTGGAGGTGATCCGCTTGATGCCATCCAGTCCACTGATCTCCTCTTCGATGCGGGTACAGATCGCCTCTTCCACGTCGGTTGGTGTGGCGCCCCGGTAAGGAACCGTTACCGAAATCATGTCGAGAGAATATTCCGGAAAAACCTCTTTTTTGATGGAGAGGGCCTGGAATATACCGAAGCCGATGATGAACGCCAAAAGGAGGTTGGCAGAAACGGGATTATCCACCATCCATTGAATGGCCTTTTTCATCTCTTGCCGCTCTTCTTCACACGAATCTTCATGCCGTCCGTCACCGCGAACAAAGAAGTGGTAATCACCGAATCGCCATCCCGGAGGCCGGAAACGAAAACCTTATCTCGCTTTCGATACAGTACCGTAACCTTCCGTATCCTCAGCTTCCCATCCTGCGCGACCCATACCTTTCCATCTCGCTCCGCCTTTGCCGAGATCCAAAAACCTTCACCCACCTTTCCCTCAATCCGGACAGCGACAAAGTCACCATTTTCCAGCGGTGGATCGAACCGGTAGGGCCGCGTTACTTGCAGAACGGCATGAAGCATCCTGGAACCAGGATCGATTTGTCCCTCAGTTCGAACGAGACGGGCGGGATACCGAACCTCCCTTCCCCACAAATGTGAGACAATCTCCGCCCGGGCCGGAACCTCAAGCCACGCCACGTCTCTCGTATGCAAAGGAACCACGATATCGACGATCTCCGTACCAAACAGGGTCCCAACGACCTTTCCAGGCGATACGTACTGTCCCACATCCGTCATTCGCTTTATCACCCTGGCGTCGTAAGGCGCCTTTAAGGTAGTTCGCTTGAGGTTCAGTTTCGCCAGGCGTAGATCCGCCTGCGCCGCTTCAAAGGCCGCCTGCGCTGCTTTGAGCTGAGGGATATAAAGTGTCAAGGCATCGGGAGTCACCTTCTTGTCTCGCAAGACGTTGTGCATGATATCTTCCCATTCCTTTTTCGCGATATGAGCCTGTTTCAAGGCCTTACGGTAACTCACCTCTTTATTAACAAGATTCGCCTCGGCTCGCTTCAGGGCGATTTCGTAATCGGCTCGCTCGATCTGAACGAGCATCTCCCCCTTCTTGACGAATCCTCCGTTCACGAAATTTTTCGAGATCGCCACCACCTTTCCCGATACCTGGGAGACCAGGTCCAATGTATGCTCCGGTTCAACCGTGCCGAATCCCTCGATGATCATGGGTTTTTTCACGAGATGCGCCGCTTCGACCGTGACCAAAGGTCCCTCATATCGCACCTCCTTTTTCGGGGGTACCTTCTTGAATTTCATGAACAGGTAAACAGACCCGATCGCGCCTATGACAAACACGATTGGAAGAACAACCTTAAAAAACTTACTCATATTCACCCCCCGTCATCCTCGAAAACGCCTCAAATCCTCCTCCCAATGCGGTAAAGAGCTGGACTCGGTTTTCCAAGAGTTGAAGATAGAGACGATGCAAGACGATTTGCCGGCTCATGAGGGAAATCTTTGCGGATAGAAATTCCTGGAACGATCGCGTGCCCGCCAGATAACCGGCATGAAGGCGGCGATAGACGATCTGTTCATTTCGATAGGCTTGCCGTTCCTGCTCCAATTGGCGCGTCAGCTCCTCATAGACCGCCAGGGCGGACTCCACCTCCATAAAGGCGTTCAAGGCTACCTTCCGATACGTTTCGACCGCCATCTTTGCCTCGATTTCCGCCTTTTTTACCGCCGCTTTTTTGGCTCCCCGGTGAAAAATCGGCTGCATCAGCCCTCCCAAAAGGGTCCAAACCTTGGAGGGACTGCTGGTCAGATCAGAAAGCTCCGGACTCCGGTATCCTCCATTGACCGTCAATGTCAATGCGGGAAGAAGCGATGCCTTCTTGATCCCAATATTCAATAAGGCCTGGCGGACGCGAAGCTCGGCCATACGCACGTCCGGTCGACGCTTCAAGAGTTCCGAGGGGAGCCCCGCCGGGAGAGGAGCAAGCCGCTTCTCAAAAAGGGAAAAGGGGGAAACAACGAGATGAGCCGCCGGCTCTTTTCCCATCAAGGTGTTCAAACCGAATCTCAAAACGGTACGTTTCCTTCGATTGGTACAGAGGTCTTGACGCGCCTTTTCTTCACGCTGCTGGATGGAAAGATAGGTATTTCCATCCATAATCCCGTTGAAATATCCCCGTTGTGCATCCTTCGCCTGGAGTGCCGTCACGGTCAGAAGCCGTTCCCAAAGGGGAAGCTCGACCTCCAATTCCGAAATCTCAAAGTAGAGCCGCGTCACGTTCGCCGTCAAAGTCTGATAAACTGTTTTCAGATTCTCTTTGGAAGACAGAAGGGCCAGACGGGCCACTTCAGCCGAGTTGGCTATCTTCTTCCAAAGATCAACTTCATAGGAAGCCGTAAGTAACAAGCCAAAATTATTGATCTCTTCCCCTTTCCGATTCCCTCTACGATCATAGGTGGGTTGCCGGCTCCGACTGACATCGCCAGTAAAATCGACCCCTGGGAGAAGGGGTGCCCGTGCCATGATGACCTGCTGGCGGAAGGCTTCCACGTTGAGCAAGGCATGCCGCGCGTCGGGGGACTGTTTCAGAGTATAGCGTATGAGCTCGACAAGATTTTCGTCCCCGAAGGAGGACCACCACGCGAAGTCCTCAAACGGAGATCCCGTCGGATCTCCCGTAAATTTCTTCCTCGAGGCGCCCGGAACATCTATCCTTTCCATGGATGGAGTGAGTGAACACCCCGTCACTCCCCACAAAGAAAAGAGGAGGATGAAAACCTTCCCCACCTGCAAAAGGCATCGCATGTATTTCCCCTTTCCCTTTGCCGTCCGGTGAGACATTCAACCCCCATATCCCTTTTCCGGCACCTTCAAGCGGTCCGAGGCAAGAAACTCCTCGACGCTCTTCACAAGACGTTCGTTCAGACGCATCAAGTCTTTCAAGTCTTTGCT
>CAZOBB010000158.1:0-16775 GCA_964577975.1 uncultured Thermodesulfobacteriota bacterium
CAGATTCCGACGTAAACAAAAAGTTTGTCATTGACATAGGGTTTTTCCTCCTTGAATTTACATTTAGTCACCGGTTAAAGTGATTTTCAAGCTACGTTTCTATATCACCTCTTCGGGTAAGTTTCAACCGAGTGATAAAAAAGCCTAATCTTCTCCGAATTTTTCTCTGAATATCTTTTCGACGGCTTGCATGCACGCTTCCGCGTCGGGACCTTCAATTGTAACCTTTACCTTTGATCCTTTTGAAGCGGCCAGCATCATGATTCCCATGATGCTTTTTCCGTTGACCTGAAGCCCGTCTTTGTTGAGGGTGACCTCGGAGCGGAATTCACTCGTGACCTTGACCAGCTCCGCGGCGGCCCTCGCGTGAAGTCCCAGTTGGTTTTGGACGATTAGGGTTTTTTCTATTTTTGGGGGGGTCTTATGATTTTCCAATGTTGAGGACGTCCGAGGGGTTTAGAATGTTCTTAATGGCGCTTTCAACGAGTTTTTCTTTCAAGATTTCCATGGAATATTTTTCTCGATCTTTCACAAGCTTAATGATGAGGGGTAGGTTGATACCGGTTATTATCTCGGTTTTGTTTGGATCCAAAAAGGTGAGGCTCACATTGGCCGGTGTGCCCCCAAAGAGGTCAGTAAGAATGAAAACACCATCGCCCTGGTCGACGGCACGAATCGCTTCTTGAATGGTTTCCTGTATGGTTTCAGGCTCTTGCGTGACATCTACGGATACAGCCTTGATGTTGTCGATGTTCCCAAGGATCATTTCGGCAGCACTGATAAAGCCTTCGGCAAGATCCCCGTGACAAGCAATGACAATTCCTTTCATACGTTTACCCTATATCCCTAAAACCATCCATTACGTGGATGGGAGAGTCTTTGAGGTATTCTGCAAACCTGTTTTTCAGTTCTTTTGCGATTACCACCGAGCGATGAACACCTCCTGTACATCCAATTCCGACGGTTAAGTATGCCTTTCCCTCCTCAACGTATTGAGGAATCAAAAATTTTAACAGCTTTTCTACATGAGTCAAAAAAACATTCGTCTCTTTTTTTTCAAGAATGAATTTTCTAACAGATTCGTCGAGCCCTGTCAAGTTTTTGAGGTCTTCCACGAAAAAGGGGTTGGGGAGGAACCGCACGTCGAACAGCAGGTCGAGCTCGGCAGGAAGCCCATATTTGAACCCGAAAGACAGGAAGGTGAGGGAAAGACGCTGGTGGGATCTGTTGGGAAGAATGGTGCGCATGATTTGTTTTTTGAGCTCGTGGATGGAAAGGGTGGATGTGTCGATGGTTTGGTCGGCCTTCTCTTTGAGAAAGGAGAGAATTTCCCTTTCCAAGCGGATGCCTTTCAGTATGTTCCCACCTATAGCTAAAGGATGTTGGCGTCTTGTGGTTTTGAAACGCGTGATGAGGACGTCGTCGGAGGATTCCAGAAAGATGATTTGGAAAGAAGCATCGAGTTTTCGTATCTGGTTTAATACCTCTTCCGTATTTTTCAGGAAGGTCTTTTCCCTGATGTCTATGACCAGTCCGATTTTATTGATGTCGAGTTTGGAGTTTCTGATGAGATCGATGAAGGTGGGTAGCAGTACGATCGGGAGATTGTCGATGCAGAAAAATCCTATGTCTTCCAGGGTCTTGATGGCTGTCGTCTTTCCGGAGCCGGAAAGACCGCTTATCCAAACAATATGGAGGGGAGGGTGATCATTGGTCGATTTCATTGGTTTTCATCTTTTGTAAGAGTTGTTCTTCCAGTTTCTTGGGTGTGTCTGTGCCGCTTGCCCTTAAAATATGATTCCGCGCGGCTACTTCAATGATGGTGGACAAGTTTCTCCCGGGAGTGACGGGGATTCTGATGAACGGCATATCGACGCCCAAGATCTTCGTGACCTCGTGGTCGAGTCCCAGTCGGTCGGGTTTTTCCAAGGAGAGCCAGTCGACGAGTTCGACAACCAAATCGATCTTTTTCCTTTTGCGGATGGCCTCGACACCGAAAAGATCGCGGATGTTGATGATTCCCAGCCCGCGTATTTCCATGAGATTTTGAATGAGCCCAAAACTTGTACCAAAAAGGGTTGTAGGTTCGGCTTGGATAACCTTTACCACATCGTCGGAAACGAGGCGGTGCCCCCGGATGATGAGATCCAGGGCGCATTCGCTCTTGCCGATCCCGCTCTTTCCCAGGATGAGAACCCCCACGCCGAAGACGTCGAGGAGGACGCCGTGCACCGTCGTTGTGGGGGCCATCCGCTCTTTGAGAAATTGATTGAGATGGTCGATGAGTTGCGACGTCTTTAAGGGACTCGATAGGAGAGGGATGTCGTAGGCATTGCAGGCTTCGACTAGGATTTTTGGTGGGGGCATGCCTCGGGAAAGGATGAAACAACTAGGATTTTTTTCCCCCATTTTATTCAGTATTTCCTGCTGAACCTTTGTTTCGAGACCCTCAAGGTAAGTGATCTCTTTTTTTCCGAAGATTTGAATTCGATGAGGATCGAGATAATGGTACTCGCCTGCCAGAACCAACCCGAGCTTTTGGATGTGGGGGTCCTTAATCTTACGGTTCATACCCCTGTGACCGGCAATGAGTTCAAGTTCGAATTTCCGGTCTGGGTTTTCGAAGAGTTCCCGAACTTCTATGACCGTTTCGATGGTCGCTTCGTTATAGTTTATCATCTTCCTCTTTGATGATACCGAAGATTTCTTCCTTGTCTTTGGCCTTTAAAAGCTGGTTGCGAAAACTCGGATCTTTCAAGATCTTTGATATTTTTGCGAGGGCCTTCAGATGGGTTCCCGCCGAATTTTCGGGGGCGAGAAGAAGGAAGACGAGATGTACGGGATTTCCGTCAATGGCTTCGAATTCTATACCCTCATGACTCCTTCCAAAGCAGCAGATAAGACTGGATAGCTCGTGGAGTTTGCCGTGAGGGATGGCGACACCTTCGCCAATTCCCGTGCTTCCTAATTTTTCACGTTCAAGAAGGACATGAAAAACTTTATCTGCCTTCAACCCTTCCACGACTTCTATACGTTGTGAAAATTCTTTTAGGACCTCGCTTTTCTCTTTTGACTGGATTTCTTCAAGGATCAGCTCTGGTTTCAAAAATTCAACGATTTTCATAGGCTCCTCACTTTATTCAGTTGGATCGATTAAGCCGAAGTTTCCGTCCCCTCGTCTATAAAGGACATTGATTCGGGATGTTTCCGCGTTGGTAAATACCAGAAACGCTTTGGAGTCTCCTTCCAGTTCTTCAATGGCCTCGGAAACAGTCAACGGATTGGCTACAAATGCCCTGCTTTTTATGAACTTTGGTGTTTTTTCTTTCGTCTTGCCAGATAAAACAGCGAGCTTGAAAGAGCGGCTCATGCTGGGGGATTTTTTATGTTTGCGTTTGTCCCGTAGGCGGCGAAGCTGCTTTTCAACTTTGTCCATGACGAGGTCGATGGCGGCGTAAAGATCTTCGTTTCTATCTTCTGCGTGGATGTCGAGGCCATTGCCCGTCAAATTTATTTCAACCAAGTGCTGAAACCTCTCTTTTGAGAATACAACGTGGATGTCGAGAGGCTGTTGTACATATTTTTTGATCTTTTCCAGTTTGCTTTCCGTGTAGTCTTTTATGGCGTCTGTGGCATCCATGTGGCGAAAAGTCATGTGTGTGTCCATTATTACCTCCTGCTAAAAATTTTTTTTGCGATCTTTTGATGGTAAGATTTTCATGGCTTCCCGATATTTGGCGACGGTCCTTCGTGCGATTTTGATGTGATATTTTTCGAGAAGATTGGCAATTTGTTCGTCACTCAGGGGATTTTTGGGGTCTTCGTTCAGGATGATTTGACGAATCGTGTGTTTTACGCTTTCGGCAGAGATGTTTCCACCTTTGGTGGATTTGACGCTACTGGTGAAGAAGAATTTGAATTCGAAGAGCCCTTGAGGGGTGGAAATGTATTTTCCCTGCGTCACCCGGCTGACGGTCGACTCGTGCATCCCGATGTCGTCCGCCACGTCCTTGAGGATCATGGGTTTGAGGTATTGGATTCCTTTTTCGAGAAATTCACGTTGAAAACGGATGATGCTTTCCGTCACGCGGTAAATCGTTTTGTGCCGTTGTTGAACGGTTTTGATAAGCCAAATAGCGGAACGCATCTTTTTTTCGATGAATTCTCTTGCCTCTTTGGAGAGGTTGCCTTTCTTCTTCAGCAGCATTCGGTAAAGAGGGTTGATTTTCAGCGTAGGTATATCCTCGTTATTGAGAACGATTAGAAACTCGTTGTCAATTTTATAGACATAAACGTCGGGTATGACGTGGAAGATAGGATCTTGGGTATAGGTTCTTCCGGGTTTGGGATCGAGTTCGGAAATGATGTGGAACGCTTTTAATATCTCCATCTCGGGCACGGAGAGTTTTTTGGTGAGGGTTTGTGAATCCCTCTTTTTCAGTAGGGGAAGGTGGTCTTGCACGATCTTTTCGGCAAGGAGATTTCGTTGTTCTCGGTTACGAAGTTGGAGGAGAAGACATTCGCGCAAGTCCCTAGAAGCAATACCGGTAGGATCGAGTTGTTGAACCAAGGAAAGTACGTTTTCGTATTCCTCTTGGGTTGGTTTGAGATCGGCAAGGTCTCTTGAAATATCTTCGAACGTTGCATTTAAGTATCCGTTGTCGTCTAGATTGCCTATGATGTATTTCCCAATTTCAAACGTCCTATCGTCTGGGCTGTTGAGTCTCCATTGCCAAAGGAGGTCTTTATAGAGGGAGGAGCGAGCAGGGATAAAATTTTCGTAGTTTGGCGCCGATTCCGCCATTTCGTAATTGTCGGGGTAGGAGCTGGAAAGGCTGTGACTATCCAGGTAGGCTTCCCAGTTGAAATCCATCAGCATTTCCATTTCGGCATCGGGAATTTCTTTCTCCACGTCCGGAACGGATTCCTCGGGGATTTCCGCGGTTTCGATCTCCTCCATCAAGACAGGGTTCTCAAGGATTTCCTGGCGAATGGTTTGAAGGAGTTCGAGCCGTGACATTTGCAACAGCCTCAACGCCTGTTGAAGCTGAGGAGTCATGACCAGTTGTTGAGTTAATTTAAGTTGTTGTTTGATTTCGAGCGCCATTTCTGAAAGTTTTCAACCCCTCACGATGCTTTTTCAAGAAAGGTATCCGGGAGTGTGAAATCTTCTCCTAGGTAGATTTTCCGCGCTGTTTCGTCCGAGGTTATTTCGTGGGGAGTGCCGTGAATGAGGATTTTCCCTTGGTTGATGAGATAGGCTCGGTCGCAGACCCCTAGGGTTTCCCGGACATTGTGATCTGTGATAATGATTCCGATGCCATTTTCCCGAAGCTGCTGGATAATGGCTTTAATATCGCCAACGGCGATGGGATCGATTCCGGCGAAAGGCTCATCGAGAAGGATGAACTTGGGTGATAAAACCAGGGCGCGCGTGATTTCCACACGCCGTCTCTCTCCGCCGGAAAGGAGGTAGGCCTTTCGATCGGCAATCGGCCGTAGATTTAACTCGCCTAACAACTTATTCAATTTTCGTTTCTTTTCACCTTTAGAGAGATTGAGCGTTTCCAAGATGGCGAGGATGTTTTCTTCTACGGTCAATTTTCGGAAGGCGGACGATTCTTGGGGTAAGTAGCTGATCCCTTTTCGTGCCCGCAGATACATGGGGTGCATCGTGATGTCTTCGCCATCGAAGATGATTTTGCCTTTCGTTGGTTTGATGAGGCCGACGATCATGTAAAAAATCGTAGTTTTCCCTGCACCGTTGGGCCCTAGCAATCCCACCACCTCTCCTGAGTGCACATCGAGGGAGACGCCGCGGACGACGGTTTTTTCTCCAAATTTCTTGACGAGATTCTTGGCGTGAAGGATACTCATGGTTTAGCGTTGAAAGGAACCATTTTGGATTTCGGCACAATAGTCGTGCTGACCCTTCCTTTCTTGCCTCCTTCGATGATTGTTTTGTCGCTGTCTAGGAAAAAGGTAACCTTTTCTCCCGTAACCTTGTTCTTCCCTTCGGATAAAACCGGGTTGCCCATCAGGACGACCTTATTGCTTTTCTGAAAGAATATGGCTTTTTTGCACGTGGCGGAGCGGGGAGGTTGGCTCATGACGACATTTCCATCCGCGACGATTTTTGAGATTTCTCCCCCGTTTTTGGTGTAAAGCACGATCAATTTGTCGCATGTGAGGGTCAAGTTCGATCGTTTGACGATCACATGCCCGGAAAAGGTGATGATCCTTTTTTTGTTGTCGGCGTCGAGGCGATTAGAAATGATATGAATGGGTCCTTTGGAATTGAACATCCGCTTTTTGATGGCGGAGTCTTTTTTCTTTGTTCGTGCCTTCGAGGCGATCACGTTTCCAACCGACAAGGTTGAAAGAAAAAGAAAGATAAGTGCGAAGGGAGCAAGGCGTTTCATCTAAAACCCCAATGTTGGAATATTTCCTTTAAGGATGTTTTCGTTGATGGTCGTGTGTACGGCGTGGAGGATACTCATTCGGTTTTGTTTGACGTTGAGTTCCATTCCTACTCCTGTCAAGCTGAAACGTTTTCCCTGAATCGTAACCCTGTCACCCGTTGTGATGGTGGAGGTTTTGGAGAAATATTTCAGGGAATTCGTCTTTAAAAGGTAGCCGTCGCTGCTTTTTATGGTCACGTCACCCAAAAGTTCAACGTCTTTTGTGGAGGGTTTGATTCTCCCTTCTCTCCCGAGGATTATCACGGTCCTTTTTTTATCCCCATAGTAAAACATCTTCACCTCGTCTAAAGTGAGGAGATCTTTTCCTTGGTAATGATGGGCCACTTTGGCGCTGATTTCCCATTCTATTTCACCGTTCTTCGTTTTTTCGTAGTGAACATTTTCCAATCGAAGGTCCGGAATGTTTTTAGACAGCTTTATGATATTTTGGGGTTTTTTCACGAGACGCCTGAGTTTTACATTGATGTAGATAACAGTGGAAAGGGCAATAATAAAACCTCCAATGATAATCAAGAGAAAAAGGCGCAACCTGTTTATTTTCTTTTGTGCTGTCATAGTTTAGTGAGCCCCCGCTTTTAGGAGGTCATGAATATGGACGATGCCTACAGGAACTTCCGGTTCTTCGGGTTCAATTACAAAAAGGGAGGTTATGGCGTACTCTTCCATCTTTTGTATGGCCTCGGAGGCCAGGGCCCCCTTTTTGATGCGTTTGGGGTTGTGCGTCATAATATCTTTTGCCGTTTTTGAAAGGAGGTTTCCATCCTTTTCTATCGCCCGCCTCAGATCTCCATCGGTGATGACGCCTACCATTCTACCATCCTTATCACACACACACGTGACACCCAGTCGCTTTGAAGAGATTTCGTATATCGTGTCTTTCATGGGTGTGTCAATGCCTACCATCGGTAACTGGTCTCCCACATGCATAAGATCCTCCACTTTGAGAAGGAGCCGTTTGCCGAGCGCCCCTCCCGGATGGAGCATGGCAAAGTCTTTTTCGGTGAATCCACGCTTTTCCAGCACGGTGACGGCCAAAGCATCGCCGAGGGCTAATGTCGCTGTCGTACTGGAAGTGGGAATAAAACCGAAATTGCACGCTTCTGCGACGTCGACTTTCAGAAGAATATCTCCAAGTTGCCCAAGGGAAGACGCAGGCTTGCTTGTGATGACGATACTTTTTACACCCATCCGTTTGAGGGAGGAAACGATTCGTACCACCTCGGGGGCCTCTCCGCTGTTGGAGATAGCCAGCAGGATGTCCTCGTTTTCCACCATGCCTAAGTCGCCGTGCAGGGCCTCGGCCGGATGGAGAAAGAAGGAAGGGGTCCCGGTGCTGGAAAAGGTGGAGGCGATCTTCTGCGCGATGAGCCCCGATTTACCAATGCCGGTAGTTACCACCTTGCCAGTGCCGTTCAAGATAAGATCAACGGCAAGGCTGAATGTGTGGTCAAGCTGATGAGCCACTTCCTTTATTGCTTCGGATTCGTGAATTAAAATTTCTTTTGCCCTTTTGAGTATCATGATCTTTCTCGATCTCGACGTTTTTCTAATGAGGCTTTGATGAAAGAGGCAAAGAGGGGATGAGGATCCCGCGGAAGGGACTTGAATTCGGGGTGGAATTGGCATCCCAGAAACCACGGATGATCCTTCAATTCGATGATCTCGACGAGTTCCCCGTCTGGTGACTTTCCGCTTACGAGAAGTCCTTTTTGCTCTAATGTTTCTAGAAATTTGTTGTTAAATTCGTAGCGGTGACGATGCCGTTCGTGGATGGTTTCCGTATGATAGGCATTCCATGCGAGGCTGGGTTTGGTGAGCACGCAAGGGTACGCCCCCAAGCGCATGGTACCACCCATAGGGACGTCCCCCTCGCGTTTCTGGATCTGATTTTCCTGATCCCGCCAATAGCTCATCCAGTAGATGACTGGGTAGGGGGTTTGGGGATCGAACTCTTCACTGTGCGCCCCTTCTAATCCCGCCACATTACGGGCAAATTCTATTACGGAGAGCTGCATGCCCAGGCAAATGCCGAAAAAGGGAATTTTCTGGGTTCTTGCATAGTGAATCGCGCGGATTTTTCCTTCTATGCCGCGGTTTCCAAAACCACCAGGGACAATGATTCCGTCTGCTTTCTCCAGTTTTTCTGATACGTCTAGGTCCGTTTCCAGGCTTTCGGAATCTACGAACAAATGTTTGATTTGGCAGTGATTTGCCATTCCTCCATGAGTGATGGCCTCGTTGAGGCTCTTGTAAGATTCCGTCAAATCGACATATTTTCCCACAATCGCGATAGTGACGGTTTCCTTGGGCGATTTGACTTTTTGGACGATTTCTTCCCATTCCGATAGGTCTGGTGCCTTTGTCCAAATATTCAGTTTTTCGACGATCTTTTCGTCTAGCCCCTCTTTATGGAAGACGATGGGTACTTCGTAAATGGAATCGACGTCTTTCGCGGTGATGACGGCATCTTCTTCCACGTTACAGAACAGGGCAATCTTGGCCTTGACTTCTTTGGGAAGGAATCGGTCCGTCCGGCACAGAATGATATCCGGCTGGATTCCGATGCTCCGAAGTTCCTTGACGCTGTGTTGGGTGGGTTTTGTCTTGAGCTCCCCTGCCGTTGAGATGTAAGGAACGAGCGTCAGATGGATATAAAGGGCATTTTCTTTTCCTACCTCCAATTTGAACTGACGGATGGCCTCTAAAAATGGAAGCCCTTCGATGTCACCAACCGTGCCGCCAATTTCGGTGATGACGATGTCGACACCATCCGCCAATTTTCGGATATTCGATTTTATCTCTTCCGTGATATGGGGAATCACCTGCACGGTTCCGCCGAGGTAGTCCCCCCGACGCTCCTTTGTGATGACGGAGTTGTAGATTTTCCCCGTCGTGCAGTTGTTGTCTTTCGAAAGGGTCACGTGGGTGTAGCGCTCATAATGACCAAGATCGAGGTCTGTTTCCGCGCCGTCGTCCGTTACGTAGACTTCTCCATGTTGGAAGGGATTCATGGTTCCCGGATCGACGTTGATATAGGGATCGAATTTGAGAAAGGTTACCGTGAGTCCTCGGCTTTCCATCAAGGCGCCAATAGAGGCAGAGGCCAGCCCTTTTCCCAACGATGAAACCACGCCCCCTGTAATGAATATAAATTTGCTTCTCATGGAGTTTCTCCAAGTACGAGGTTCCCTTCCAACCAGGCC
The DNA here is from genome assembly GCA_964577975.1 of uncultured Thermodesulfobacteriota bacterium. GTDB lineage: Bacteria > Desulfobacterota > S145-22 > S145-22 > S145-22 > JAOZMY01. The sequence goes on from CAZOBB010000158.1 coordinate 9,686, forward strand.
TTCATTAACGTATGTCCCTTCTCGATTTTCAAAGCGCTTTTTCGAGCCCCATCCTCCGAGAAGGGGAGATTTTGTGTGGATAGTCCAAAAAGACCTCCTTCCGAGTCAAAGGCGAGAAAGGGAACGGGATCCGACGTGTGTGTTCTTTTGGATAGAGGAGTGGGATGATCCGGCAGGATGAGCAGGCGGAAAGGAATAGATTGTTTCAGCGCCTCAAAAATAGGACCAGCGATCCGGCGATCGAAGTCTTCGATGGCCTTTATTTTGTCTTCTACGATTCCGCTGTGTCCCGCTTCGTCCGGGGCCTCCACATGCAGGAAAACAAAGTCATCTTCCCGGAGGATTTCAAGGGCGGTGTCTACCTTTCCTTCGTAATTTGTGTCGAGATAGCCCGTTGCCCCTTCCACAAAAGGGGCCTTTAACCCCGAGAGGACCCCGATTCCCTTCACGAGGTCGACGGCGGATACCACACCTCCCCTTAAACCAAATTTCTCCTCGAAAGAAGGAAGAGCAGGTTTTTTCCCTTGTCCCCATAACCAGATGGAATTGGCGGGATTTTTCCCTTCTTCCATCCGACGCTGGTTGATGGGGTGGGTTTTCAGGTATAACTGAGCGGTTGTCGTCCATGCCATCAGTTTCTGGGCGATGGGACCTTGGGGGAGGTAATCACCAATGCTTTGGCCTACAATATCGTGAGGAGGAGTCAGAGAGGCTTCCGCCTTTCCATTTTTCCAAATCATCAGATGTCGGTAACTGACGCCAGGATAGAACGTAACTCCCTCATCTTGGAGATATTCGTTGAGTCCCTCGATCAGTTCTTTCGCTTCTTCCGAAGAGATGTGTCCCGCCGTAAAATCCCGCATGTAGATATCTGGCCCTAAAACTTCGAGTGTCACTAAATTGCAGCGAAATGCAACGTCTTCTGTGTCCAGAGGAATTCCCATGCTGGCGGCTTCGAGGGGGGCTCTCCCAGTATAATAACTTTCTGGACTATATCCCATGAGGGAGAGAATCGCGACATCACTGCCCGGCGGAAAACCAGTCGGGACAGTTTTTATTTTTCCTATGATTCCTTTTCGGGCAATTTTGTCTATGTTTGGAGTTGAGGCGTATTCGAGAGGGGTTTTCCCTCCAAGTTCCTGAACTGGTTCATCTGCCATCCCGTCCCCAACGAGCACCACATATTTCATATCGACTTCCGTAACAACCTCCAAAGAAAAGATATATCAACCTCTAGATAAAGTCAATGGAATCAGGTATGATTTTTGCCTAAACAATGACGTAATGACGTGAAGGGAGGAGTAGATGCCGCTTGCTTTCGAGACAAAGAATAGGGAAACGGTGGCGTTTGGTTTCTTCAATATAGAAACAGACATGCTTTTGTTGGAACATTACTTCTTTTTCGCGAGTGATTTTTGCGAGAAAGTCGCTCGGATGGCCGAAGAGATTCGGAAAGGCGTTTCCCAATGGCGTTTGAAGGGCTTTGATATCGCCGATGTTTCTAAGATTGGAGACCTTCATGGTGCTATTCGGGGGGAATGGTATGTGGGATTTATAGGGGAGGTTTATCGGCACTTTCCCTTTCCAGACGCGATGGAGGAGTTCAAGCAAAATCCCGAGGGATTCAGGACACGGGAGGTGGTTGAGAATCTAATCAGAAAATACGGAGAGCCCCTTGATATACCACTGGGGATCAATGAGAAGAAAAAGGATGTGGTAATTGGAAACTATTCCTTCTCGTATCCCGAATTCCAAGCGCTGATTCGGTATGTATGGCGGGGAGGGTATCCTCTCTGGAAAAACGACACTCGCCCCCGTTATGTTATGGAGATGAAGGAAATTATTGAAAAAAACCCCTATGGCCCTTTTGAAAACCTCGACTTTTCCTTACCAAGATGAAAGGCTATTTTTCTAATCCTTCTATTTCCTGCAATCTCGTGAAACGCCACTTGCCTTTGAGACGTTGAGCGACTATCTTGAATTCCCTGAATTCATCGAAGGAATCTCGCGCCAAGGTTTTTCCTTTTAGACGGACGGTGCAGCGAATAAGGGCTTTTCCTTTTTGTGGAAGGGAAATATTTACGTCATAGAAAGAAAGGGTAGATGTGACGACTTGTCTCCGAAAGCGATTGATGAGCACGGCGAGCTGTTCGGGCGTGTAATTTCCAGCCAATTCCCTCTCTTCGACGATTAATTGGCAGGGGGTAGCCATGATTTTCTTGGTGACATTGAGAAGGGTCACGAATGGGAGGGGGGTGTCCGCACGTTTTGACACGACAGAACTTAGAATGGTGAGGTTGCGTTTGATACGTTTTATGGTGGTGTCCTTTGTGAACCGAATGAAGAAGAAGGCGGCGAGAATGAGGAGGAGACTTATAAAAGACAGAAAGAGAGATTTTTGTCTCACCATAAGATCTTCCCTACAATTTTAGAAATTGGAGCTTGGCCGAATATGTGATTTTCGATTGGCATGTTTCGATTGTCCCCAACCACATAAACGTGCCCAGCTTGAACCTTTCGCGGGGGGAGGTTCCAGTCACACGGTGTTGTGACGTAATCTTCCCTCTTTAGTTTTCCGTTGACATAGAGATAACCGTTTTGGAAGGAAACGGTGTCTCCCGCTTTTGCGATGATTCTTTTTAGATACATCACATGAGTGCCCGAAAGCCGGATCATGACCACATCTCCGATCCTGGGGGGATGGAAAAAGTATGGAACGCGGCAACAAAAATTGAAGGATCCGTTGTGATAAGTCGGTTCCATGCTGATTCCTTCGATTCTAACGGGGATACATATTTTTGAAAAGAAGAGGAAGGCGATCGTGGCGATGACAAGGATTCGAATGAGATAGAAGGGGTTGAGTTCGGGAAAGAAAAAGGACTTCCAGCGCTTTTGACTCATGGAGTAGGGAAGGGAATGGTATGTCTATTTTCGCTTGTGCTTGAGGGTTTGTTTCTTGATTGCTCTAGCACGTTCTACTTTTTCGTAATAGAGTTTATAGGCGATGTAATATTTTGTGATGTTTGAAACATATTCAACAGTTTCTCGCCCAATCTTTTCTGAAGCAATTTCTTCCACGTTGTAGAACCATCGGTTAGGGTTTAGACCTCTTTTGCTGGCGAGTTTGCGAAGTCGATTGATCTTGTTCGGTCCTGCATTATAGGCGGCCCACGAGAAAAAAACCCTGTCGAGGGGGCCTATCTTTTTGCTCGAAAAATATGTTTTCCTGAGATAATCCAAATACTTAACGCCTGCGTGGATATTGTTTTCGACGTTCCGGATATTTCGGATATTGATTTTTTTATCTGAAGCCGTTTTTGGTAGAACCTGCATAATTCCAATGGCCCCAGAGGGGCTTTTTTTGTTGGGGTTTAATTGAGATTCTTGGTAGGCTTGGGCAGCAATCATGTACCACGTGAAATTGTAACGTTTGCCATATTTAACAAAGAGTTTCCGGTAAAATTCCAGCTTTCTTCGCTCTTTAGGCGAAACGGGGTTTTTAATCCATTTCGTGTTCTTGTAGTAGCGGGTGAAAAGGATGTTCCCCATGCGGGTTCCCTTTTTATTTCGTTTGAGGAAGGCATTAAGAATTTTTAAAAGCCGGGGATTATTTTTACGGATGGCCCACGCGATCTTTCCCCCTTTGTGGATGATGATTTTTCTGTGGAGTCGGATGTTTGGAAGCACTTTAGCCCACAGAGCGGCAATATGACTATCGGCGACGGTCATTTTCAACACACCTGAATTGACCATTTCCAGAATATCTTCCGTGCCGATAACGGGTGGCAAGACCTTGATCTGTATAGGCTTCTTCCGTTTGGATTTCAGCCTCCCGTTCACGTTCCAGAGATGAGAAATATAACTGCTGCCCCGCCTGACGTAAATGGTTTTTCCTGCTAATTGATAGATGTCTTTGATTCTTTTGACACTTTTATTCGTTACAAGGATTTCATCAATGTTTGTAATGTATGGGCGGGTAAACGTGACAATTTTTTCCCGTCGAGGAGTGATGGTAAGACCAGCAGCGGCGATATCCCCTCGCCCTTTATTGAGGTAGCCGAGGAGGCTGGAAAAATGAACGGGGAGGAAGATGAACTTTATCTTTTTCGTCCTCTTTTTGATCTTTTTGTTGATGTAATGTTCAAATTGTTTCATTAATTCGTATTCAAGCCCATAAATCCGGCCTTTTTCGATAAAAAAGTTTGTCTTACTGTAAGAGACGAGAATGCGGATATATCCTCGTTTCTTCATGGCGGGGAAATCCCCTACAAATCGCTCAGTCGTTTTTTGAATCAGCATTTCCTCTGTGTTTTTTTGGGCGGCACCTCCTCGAGAAGGGGAAAAGGATACCATTGCTATAACCATGAAGAAGAAAAAGACAATTCGATATCTTTTGATCAATTTACTATCCTTTAACCTTAAGGACATAAAAAATTCCTTTATATGATAAAAGAGCTTTGGTTCTGAAAGGTAAAGGTGTTGGTTTCATTGTTGCTTTATCTCTTTATAGCATACATCGAGGGATTTCGCAAATTGGGTCTTTAGGATTCAGAATGTGAAGGGACACAGCATATAAGTTTTTTGATTGCATAAAAAAAGGAGCCTGATCTTCCGGCTCTCCCTTTCAGTCGGCTATGTGGTAGCGGGGGCAGGATTTGAACCTGCGACCTTTGGGTTATGAGCCCAAAATACAGCTTCTCCCTGTATATTTCCTGACATACTAAAACCCTCTAATATTCCATAGATTTATGAATCACTTTTTTCTTGACATACTTCAAAATACCCTGTAATATAGTCAAAAAGGTTGGAAATAGGGTTGGAAAAATGTGCCCTGTGGGTTGAGTGTTGGGTTCCTGGATCGAGAAAAGATGGGTAGGTTGGAAAAGTTCCGGCTTGGGTGTGTATGGTTTGTTTGTCATCTTCATTTCTTTAGTGTCGGGAAACTATAACACGCCCTGGGGATATTTACAAAAGGGGGGCATGCATGAGCAATAAGCGAATCAAATGTAAAGGGTACAGGGGGGTTTATTACCGTTTCGTGGCCCGTCGGAACGGGAAGGGTCGAGAAAAGGTTTTTTACATTGTTTTCAAGAAAGATGGAAAAGTTTACGAGGAGAAGGTGGGATACCAGTTCAGGGACGATATGACTCCGGCTCGCGCCTCCCGGATTCGGGCCATGAGGATCGAGGGAAAGATTCAATCGCGGAAAGAGAAACGGGAAGAGGAACAAAGAGAAAAAGAAAGGATTCGCTGGACTATCGACCGGATTTGGCGGGAATACTTGAGCCTGAAACCCATAAAAGGGAAAGTCCAGGATATGAATCGTTTTGAAAACTATCTTCGAGGACCTTTCGGAGAGAAACTTCCTTCGCAAATTGCGCCCTTGGATATCGACCGATTGCGAAAATCGATGGAAAAGGCGGGGAAATCCCCTGCCACGATTAGGAATGTTTTGGAACTTTTGAGGCGGATCATCAATTTCGGGGTGAATGCCCGGCTTTGCGAACCCCTGGGGTTTAGGATAAAAATGCCACGAGTAAACAACGAAAAAACCGAGGATCTCTCCCCGGAGCAATTGCGATCCCTTTTGAAGGCCATCGAGGAGGATCTCCATCCCGTGGCGGGAAAGATTATGTTTTTGGCCCTCTATACAGGCATGCGACGCTCTGAGATCTTCCGCCTGAGATGGGAAGATATCGACTTCGAGAAGGGGTTCATTAAAATCCGGAACCCTAAAGGCGGAAAGGATCAGGTGATCCCCCTGAACGATGGCGCCCGGGAGGTTCTCGAGAGTATTTATCCAGGCGAAAACGAGTATGTCTTTCCGGGGCGCGGGGGAAAAGGTCATATAAAAGATATTCATCGTGCGGTAAACCGCATCCGGGACCGCGCTGGATTGCCAAAGGAGTTCAGGCCATTGCACGGGTTGCGGCACGTTTACGCGTCCATGCTGGCATCGAGCGGGAAGGTGGACCTTTACACCCTTCAGAAACTTTTAACCCATAAATCCCCCCGGATGGTCATGCGATACGCGCATTTACGCGATGAGGCGTTGAAAAAAGCCAGCGACCTGGCCACGGAGATCGTTCAAGATGCTGTGGAGCAACCTTCAAACGTTATTTCCTTGAAGCGTTGATATGAAAGTTCGAGATGTCATCAAGTTAATCGAAAAAGATGGGTGGACCCTTTCGAGGCAGAAAGGCAGCCACAGGCAGTATAAACACCCCGTCAAAAAGGGGCTTGTAACAATTGCGGGGCATCCGGGGGATGATCTGGGGCCCGGCACATTGAGAAGTATCTTGAAACAGGCAAAAATCAAAGGAGGTGATTGAGAATGTCGAAATACACGATCATCATCGAAAAAGCCGGAAGGAATTATTCCGCTTTCAGCCCGGATGTTCCCGGATGCGTGGCGACGGGTAAAACGGAAGAAGAGGCCACGGAGCGCATGCGAGAGGCTCTGGAGTTTCATTTTGAGGGCCTTCGGGAAAGTGGCGAGGGGATTCCGGAGCGCCGGGCTGTGGTGCGGGAAATCGAGGTTCGGGCGTAAGCGTCACTTTGCTAAGGGCTAACCCAAAAATCCAGGGGAAACCATGGGACGGACTTGGAAGAGTTTCGATCTAACATTTTCCGGGGTGCGTGTCCCGAACGATGGTGTTCCTGGGCCGCCTTTCCGGAGATTCCATTCTGGGCCGTGACAGGAGGCGGTAACATGAGCGAGCTTCGTAAAAAGCGACTTATGAAAAAGCTTTTTCCAAGTTTTGAGGATGAACAAGAGGTTGAATACCACATCGAAAACATAAAACATCTTACCGAAGAATTTTGGAATACCAAAGAAGAAAGAAAGAAAGCAAGAAGAAGATTCAAAAACCATCAAAAGAAAGCCATAGAAGATCTTGTAAATCTTAGGGAAAAGGTTGCAAAGCATATTAGGTTTTATTGCATTGATAGAAAAGTCTCTTCGTATTTGATTAAACATGATTTAGAAAAAGTCCCCGAGGATGTAAAAAAAAGGGTTTTTAATTACCTCAAAACAGGCAGAGGGCGTGAAGAGATCGAAAAGGCCTTTTTGAATTTTTCATCAGTTCCA
>CAZOBB010000159.1:0-3511 GCA_964577975.1 uncultured Thermodesulfobacteriota bacterium
GGATTCGATGGGCCGCGCCTTTTGGGATATCCACCGATTCACCGGCCTCGAGGGGGATCTGCCTGTCGTCCAGGGTGACGACCGCCTTTCCCTGAACCACGTGCCAGTGTTCGGACCGGCGCCGGTGCCTTTGCAGGCTCAGGCGCTTTTCCGGCCAGACGATGATCCGTTTGACCTTGTGATCCACCTCGTCGGCGAGGACCACATAATAACCCCATGGGCGATGGTCTTCCCTGCGGGTGAGGGTGTGGATCTTGTCGTAGAGATCTGGGATCTGTTTGGCCATTTCAGGGATTTCGATCCTCCCTAGATAATTGGCCCCCGAAAGCCCTTCGATCGACCCCACGGCGCAGAAGTAGACCAGGGGCGGGGATGATTGAACAAAGGCCTTCATTTCGTCATCCGGGGGGGTAAGCAGGGTCGTGAGGATGGGGGTTGCGGGCCTCGGGTTGAGGTAGAGAGGGGAAAGCCCCACGAGGTTGTGAATAAGATCGAAACCCTCGGCCTTTGAGAAGAAGGTGTAGAGATCGTGAAGGGTATCCGTGGGGATGGAAGAGGAAGAGGAGTTTTCGTCTGACGAGATGGGGAAAAGGGTGAAATCGATCGCGGCATCTTCCAGGATTCCCGGGAGCTTGGAAAGGAAGAGAGAACGGGGATTATCGGCTTTCGACTGATACGTCTCCCTTGGTACAAGGACAGCGACTTTCATCTTTTCCCTCCTGACGTGATTATCGAAGGTGTCAAATATCCTAACAGAGATGGCGAGAAAAAAGAAGATGTTTCCCCCTGTTTCAAGCGTTAAAGCCCCCCAGTCACGAAGTGTTCCTCGGCGGAGATGATGCGAACGGGAAGAACCTGTCCCATGAGATTTTTTCTCGATTTCACGCGCACGGGCAGGTAGTGGGCGCTCTTCCCGTGCCAGAAATCACCCTTCCTCTGCTCAAAAACGACCGTGTCGGTTTTCCCGATCCACGAGCGGAAGAACGCCTCGCGTTTCCGCCTCGCCAGGGCCAGAAGCCGGGAGGCGCGGGCCTTTTTGGTAGGTTCGGGGACCTTGTCCGGAAAGTTTTCCGATGGCGTCCCGGGTCTCTCCGAATAGGGGAAGACATGAAGGTAGGCGAGGGGGAGCTCGGAGATGAAACGATACGTCCGCTCAAAGGCCTCCTCGGTTTCACCGGGGAATCCCACCATTACATCGGTGCCGATGGTGCCGTCGGGAAGGACCGACTTGATGTTCAGGATGAGGGATCTGAACGACTCCGGCGTGTAAGGGCGATTCATGCGTCTCAGGACTTCCCTGTCCCCGTTCTGGAGGGGGATATGGAAGTGGGGGCAGATCTTTTTTGAGGAGGCTGCGATCCCGATGATCTCTTCGCGGAACTCCATGGGTTCCAGGGAACTGATCCGAATCCTCCCGCGGAACGGGGATTGGTCGATGGCCTTCAGGAGATCCCCCAACGTCTTGGAGGGGGCAAGATCCTTCCCGTAGAGCCCCAGGTGGATGCCGCAGAGGACCACCTCGGGGTGTCCGGAGGCCTCCAGGTCTTCTAATTCCCGGAGGATGGTGTCAACGGGCTTGCTCCGGCTTCTTCCTCGAACTTTCGGGATGATGCAGTAGGCGCATCGGGCGTTGCATCCATTCTGAACCATGAGGTAGGCCCTGACGTGTCCCTCGAACGTGGAGAGGGTCATCCAGTCCGGCGGCGAGTTGGAGGAGGCGGAGAAGATAATCTCGGGAATATTGGGTTTTTCGGCATTCGGGATGACCCGGATCACGTTGGGGAGGGATTGAAGGGACTTGGGGGCCCGATCCGCGTAACAACCCGTGACGAGAATCTTCGTTTCCGGGCATTGGCGGGCTGCCCGATAGATGAGCTGACGCGATTGCCGGTCGGCGCGGCCAGTGACGGTACAGGTGTTGATGATGGTCCAGTCGGGACATGGGGGGATGCCTTGGAGTTCCAGGGCTCCAAGCGCCAGGAGCCGCTCTCTTATCCATTCGGACTCGTAGAAGTTGACCTTGCAGCCCAGGGTATGCAGGATGAACGTCGTCATTCCGAGACCGTATCGATGACCCCCGCCCCGATGAGTGAATCGCCCTGGTAGAAGGCCGCGATCTGCCCGGGAGTAATGGCCCGTTGGGGTTTCTGGAACGTGACTTCGCCTTGACGGGGACTTTGGACCTTCAGGATTGCCGGGGCGGCCGTGTGGCGATAGCGGATCTGGCAGTGAATGTTCAGGGTGTCGTCGTCCGGGGGGAGGTGCCAGTGACAATCCGTGACCCGAAAGGTCGATCTGTAGAGGTCTTCCGCCTTTCCGATCCGGACCTGGTTTTTCTCCGGGAAGAGGGCCGTGACGTAGTAGGGGGTTCTGTCGGCGATGCCGATTCCCCTGCGCTGCCCGATGGTGAACCGGTAGAAACCTTCATGTGTTCCCAGGATCTTCCCCTCTCTGTTGACGAAGGTTCCCTTCTTTCTTCCAGGCTTTGCCCAGCTCGTAATGAACTCCGCGAAAGAGGTATCTTGCAGAAAGCAGATGTCGTGGGATTCCGGGCGTTCCTCAACGGGATAGCCCTCCGCCCTGATTTTTGACAGGAGATCCGCCTTTATCCGGTCTCCCAGGGGCAGGAGGAGTTGTCGCAAGTGTGCCTGTGAAACAAACGATAGAAAATAGGACTGGTCTTTCTTTCTGTCTCTTCCCCTTTGGATGAACCAGCGTCGACGCGTATCGTCGAACCCCTTTTTCGCGTAGTGTCCCGTGGCTATCCGGGGGACGCCGTGTTTCTCCGCCAGTTCCGAGAGGGCCTGGAGTTTGATTTGCTCGTTACACCAAACGCAGGGGTTGGGAGTTCTCCCGGAAAGATAGCTTTCCGCGAAAGGGGCAATGATCGCGTTCCTGAATCGGTCCCTCAGATCCTTCGTGATGAGGGGGATATCCAGGTTGTCTGTCAGGGCGCGAAGGTGTTTCTGTGTTCTTTCCGGTGTGGGGTCGTAAAGGATGAGGTGAACGGCGGTCACCTCGTAACCGGCTTCTTTCAAAAAGAAAGCGGCGGCAAAGCTGTCCGCGCCGCCGCTGAAACCGACGAAAACCCGTTCCTTTGTCATCAGGCCTCTTGGGCGGTAAGGGTGGCGACGATGACCCGGGGGGGACACGCCTTCACACAGAGTTCACAGCCGCTGCACCTTTCCGTGTCGAAGACGACCCGCATCTCGGGGCGTTGGATATACAGGGCTTCCGTAGGACAGACCGCCGCGCAGGCGCCGCAGTGGATGCATCGCTCCTCGTCTTTCTTGATGTTGGCTTCCAGCGGTTCATAGACGACGCCGTGGCTGTCGAGATACGCCATGCCCCGGTCGAATTCCGCCTCGTCGCCGGAGATCTCCAGGACCATCAGGCTCGCTTCCTTAGGGAAGACGCTTGCCTTCAGGATATTGAAGGCAAGATCGAAGTCTTTGACGAGACGATAGACGATGGGCTGATTCCAGGTCTTTTTCGAAAACCTCAAGACCAT